>NZ_JBPJSP010000015.1:0-148962 GCF_051225715.1 Azospirillum sp. ST 5-10 | reverse complement strand
CGTTCGTTCCGTTCCTCCTTTCTCTTCAGCATTCCAGACATACGCACCCCGGACCATCCGGGTCGAGGCGCACCGTAATTGATGTCGCTGACCCAGACCTGGTTCGGCGCGGTGGGCGAGAAGTTGCGGTCCAGCAGGTTGGGGGCGATCGGCAGGGCGTGCTTGCTGTCGGTGGTGCAGACGCGGAAGGCGCGCGGACGTTGGGCTCGAATGCCGTGACGGCGCATGAGGCGTTCGACGCGCCCGCGGCTGACGGTTCGACCCTGTGCCCGCAGGGCGGCGTGAATGCGCGGGGCTCCATAGCGTTTGCGGTGCTGGTCATGGAGGCGCTGAATGTCGGCCAGCAACTGCCGGTTCGCTGCCTTACGCGTGCTTTCCGGCCGAGACCGCCAAGCATAATAGCCGGACGGGGACACATCCAAGACGCCGCATAGAACACGCACCGGGTACTCGTCGCGGCAATCCTCAATGATCCGAAACCTCATTTCAGAGGCTCCGAGAAAATGGAGACAGTTTTTTTTAATATGTCCCGTTCCATGCGCACGCGATCAAGCTCTCGCTTCAGTCGAGCGATTTCCGCCGACTGATCGCCGGTAGACAGGGGGCCGCCGCCTGCTTATTGGGGAGCTGCGGCGGCCCCCCTGTCCCGCTAACCCGCCGACGCCAGTTGCGCAGCATCGAGGGCTGGATACCCAATTCCTTCGCCACGTGCTCCAGCGGCCGACCGCTGCTCTCCAGCAGCGCCACCGCCTCCCCTTTGAACTCGTCCGTGAAGAAGCGCCGTTTCGTCGTCATCGTCCACCTCTCCGCTCCCAGCGGGAGCTTACCAGAGGTGTCCACCGATTCGGAGGAGGGACATGACCGTGGTCCATGCCCGGTGCGGACTTGACGGTATCCGTGCGACTGCTCCAAGATTCGCCGGCTACCGGGTCGGCCGACCAGCTCGGGCTGGCGAACAGGCTTCGATCTCGGAGCGATTCCCAGCGAGGTCGGTCGTTCTGATCTGGAATCCGAAAAAGACCTTCCGTGCAATGTTTACGTTTGGAGGCAGGAGTGAGGTTGGCATTCGCCCACTTCCCAAAAACGGCAGGCACCTCTGTGATGAACAGCTTGGTCCGCCTGATCGACGGAATGCAGATAATATACATGAATTCCGAGATTCATGGCGAATTCAAGATGGACAAGCTTACGGAGACGTTGGGCGATATGCGATGTTTGAGCCCTCTGCATGCTTTGATAGGTGCCCCATCCTTCTGCGGACACTTCATTGCCTGGAGGATGGCGCAGTTCCTTGGACCCGCCGTCAGTCGGCAATACAAGTGGTTTACGGTTGTCAGGGAACCCGTCGACTGGGCCGTATCCATCTATAATTTTGCGCACCAGATCAGCCGCGACCCCTACCATTTCGCGTTCGGATGGGATGTCGCCCCGCGTTTCGGTGACTGGATCGCCAATCTGGAACCCAACCCCCAGACGGGCTTCGCCCCTGACCGGCGGGCAACAGCGGCAATGGACTATGCCCGCTTCCTGAACATGGATGTGATCCCACTGCCGAAGATCAATGAATACATCGATATCCTTTATAACGACTACGGCGCCCCGGCCCTCCCCGCCAACCACGACAACAAGAGCATCCCCCGTCTGCACAAGGACGACCTGTCGAAGCATGAACGGGATCTGATCCACGCGCGGTTGGCGGAGGATGCCCTTCTGTATGACTTGGCCGTCGAGCGCTTTTCCATGCCTACCCGTGTTAGGGCCGCGCCGTCGGCGGAAGTCGTGGCTCCCCGGACGACGGCCGACTTCGCTGGTTTGGCGAGGACGGGCCCGGTGTTCATCTATGGCAGCACCGTCCCCGGCCGGCTGGTTCTACGCGCGCTGCAGGAAACCCCGCAGGTGGACTTCGCCGGATTCCTCGACAGCACGAAGGAGGGGACGGTGGGCCGATATCCCGTCTTCCGAGCCGACGAGGTGTTGGTCGGCCTGCCTGGCAACGCCACCGTGATCGTTGCCGCCCAGGCGTACGGACCTGTCGCCCGGCGACTGGTCGATGCCGGTGTGAAACGGATATGGGACGGCTATCCTTATGCCGCCTCCCTCATGAACAGCCGGCCACGGGTCCGGTAGGCTCGGCATTCATTACGCCGGCGGAGATGCGGGCTTTTGGGAGGACGCGAGCCGAGATGACGGACTCCACCTGGGAAGCTCTCGCCGGGCCGGCGGTCCTCGCCGCCGAGCCGGTGCTCGCGGGACGCGCGCGCAGCGTCCTGGCGGCGATCATCGACGAACTTTTCGGCGATCAGCCGTTCACCGCGATCATTCCCGAAGCCAGTTGCACCAGCCTGTTCGCGGCGGTGTGGCGGCCGGGAGCCTCCATGTGTCTGGCTCCGCCGGATCCGGTGTATGGCGTCGCTCCAGCCCGTGCGTACCGCGAGGTGGCGCTCGCGGCCCGGCCTCCCGGGATCATCGTCCTGACGCACAGCTTCGGTTACCGCGTCGCCGACGATCGGGACGTCCGCGACTGCCTGGACGCCGGCTGGCATGTCGTCGAGAACGATCCTTGCAGCCTCGGCGTTCTCGATCCCGCCGGGATCAGCCGGCATGGTCTGGGGATCGTATTCAGCTTTGGCGCCGGAAAGGTCATCGATGCCGGAGTCGGCGGCGCCTTCCTTGCTCGCGACGAGAGTTTCGCGCGGCGGCTGCGTTGGCGGATCGCCACCTATCCCCCCGTCGATCAGCGCGCGCTGGATGTCGAATCCTATCTCGTTGGTCTCCGCCGCCAACTGTGGTACGGCCACCCCACCGGCCGTTCGCTGCTCGGATGCTGGCGTGCTTTTCTGACCGAGGAGCAGGCAGAGATCCGCTATCGCCTGCCCGATGGCACCGCGGCCATCGACGCGGCCTTGGATCGGGCAAAGACCGTTGCCGCCACCCGCGCCATGTTCGCCGCGCGCTGGCGGGACTCGCTTCAGGCCGCCGCCATTCCGCACCTGACCCTGCCGCAGCGGGAACCGGCGGCATGGTGGCGCTTCAACATACTGTTCGGCCGCGGCCGGGCGGAGGCGTTGCAGCATTGGCTCGGCGCGGGGCTGCGCGTCGGCCGCCTTTACCCTTCACTCGCAGCCTACTTCCCGGACCTGCTCCCCGAAGGGCCCAGCCCCGCTTGCGTTTCCTGGGCGGAGCGGGTCGTCAACCTGCCGGTGGACGGATCGGCGTCCTTGAGTGACATCGACCGGGCCGTGTTCTTGTTGTCGCGTTGCATGGGCGGCTGACGGCGACTCCCAGCCGCCGTCCAGCGGTTGGCGGCGTCCTCCGGCCGCCGTCAGCGGGCACCGGTCCCACCGACGGGGGCCAGCCGGCTCATCAGGCTGGCGTAGTTCGGGCCCGAGTCTGGCCAGTTGATGACCGACCAGTCCGGACATTTGCCGCAGAAGGCATGTTCGGAATAATTGCCGGAGAGATGGGCCTCGCGGAGCCGACGCATGGCCGGACCCTGCCAAACCTCGACGACCGTGCTTGATTCCAGGGCGCCCAGTTCGGCTTCGTGCAACCAGTCCGCGGGGCAAAAGCTGAAGCGCCCCGTCGGTCCGACGATCAGGCGCTCCCATGGATACAGGCAGGGGAGGCGCCGAGCCGGGGCCGCGGCCCAAAGCTCCTCGGCGACGGCTTCGATGGAGCCCGCGCAGGAATGCCGGCTTCGGACGACCACGGCGTCGGCGCCGGCGGCGGTCCACATCGCCCGGAACGCCTCCGCCTCGTGCTCGTTGGCGGGCTGCCGAACGAAGCTGACCACCACCTTGGCAGGGCATCCAAGGGTGCGATTGCGCTCAATCAGCGCCTCCACGTTGGAGCGGGCGACGGACAGATCGCCGTTGACGCGAATGCCGGCATACACCTCGGCAGACGCCGCATCCAGGCTAATATCGAATATAGCCACGCCGGCGTCGAGGAGCTGGTCGATCCGGCGCCGGTTCAACAGCATGCCGTTGGTCGTCAGATTGGTGGGCAGCCCCGTGGTTCTGACGGCATAGCCGATCATCTCTGCCAACTGAGGGTGCAGCAGCGGCTCCCCCTCTCCCGTGTATCGAATGTACCGGCAAACTCCCGCCCCCGCGTCGGCAATTTCATCGATCAATTTTCTATGAAGGTCCGGATCCAGGTTGCGGCGGTTGACGCCTTTTGTCTTGGTCACGGCTTCATATGGGCAATGGATGCAGGCAAGGTTGCAAAATTCGGTGACGTCGATGTTGATCTGGGAGGGGAAGGCCGAACTCAGGGATCCGTAGAAGGTTCCGGGATTCATGTTGGCTCTCCTCATTCTCGGGGGCGGCTCCCGCGAGGGAGTGGCACGAGACATACGCCGTCCTCAATTCGGAGCAAGCCAGTTAACAAAGCTCTAACAGGGTGCGGCTTTCGGAACCGCAGCGTGGGGCGGCACGGTGCTCGGTGGCGGCCACTCCCGTTTCAGCGATCTGTTAAGCATATCGAAAGACCTGCTCCGCTTAGATCCCGGTTCGGAAAAGCCATTTCGATGTGAAGATCGGACGATGTGCGGCATTGCCGGGGTGATCAGTCTCCAGCAGGGGCGGTACGGCGCCGAGACGCTCTCCGCCGTGGCGCACGCCATGGCGGACAGCCTGCGCCACCGCGGCCCTGACGACGAGGGCGTGTGGGTGTCGCCGGATGGGCGCTGCGCGCTGGGGCACCGCCGGCTCAGCATCATCGACACGTCGGCGGCCGGCCACCAGCCCATGGAGGACGATGCCGGATGTGTCGTCACCTACAACGGCGAACTCTACAACCACCTGGAATTGCGCGCCGCCCTGGAGCGCACCGGCGCAACGTTCCGCACGCGGTGCGACACGGAGGTGTTTCTGGCCGGACTGGCCCGCCACGGCGCCGACTGGCTGCCGCGGGTCGACGCCATGTTCGCGCTGGGCTTCCTCGATCAACGGCGCAGTCGGCTGCTCCTGGCACGGGACGCCTTCGGCGAGAAGCCGCTCTACTACACCGTCCAGAACGGTCTGTTCGCATTTGCGTCGGAGCTTCAGGCGCTGACCCGACTGCCTGGGTTCGACGCGGTGGTGGACGACGATTCGCTGGCGCTCTGCCTGTCTTTCCAGTACGTTCCGGCGCCGCGCACCATCTACCGATCCTGCCGGAAGTTGCCGCAGGGCTGTTTCCTGGAGGTCGACCTGACGGCCGGGGCGGCCGGGGTGGGCGAGCCTGTGCGCTATCACCGCTTCGCCTGCAGCAGCGAAACCGTGACCACAGTCCCGCTGGACGAGCAGGCGGATGCGTTGGAGGAGGTGCTGCTGCGCTCGCTGCGCCGTCGCCTCATGAGCGACGTGCCGCTTGGCGCCTTCCTGTCGGGCGGCGTCGATTCCTCCACCGTGGTGGCGCTGGTGACCCGGCGTCTTAATCGGCCGATCCAGACCTTCTCCATCGGTTTCGAGGGGACGGCGAGCACCGAGCACGAGTCCGCCCGCGCCGTGGCCGTTCACCTCGGCACCGCTCACCACGAGCAGATGGTCGCGCCCGGCGACGTCATGGAGATGGCGTCCTTCATTGCCGCCCGTCAGGACGAGCCGAACGGCGACAGTTCGTGCCTGCCAACCTATCTCCTGTCCGGGCTGGCGCGCCGGCGCGTCACCGTGGCGATCTCCGGCGACGGCGGCGACGAGATCTTCGGCGGCTACGACCGCTATTTCCACTGCGCGGCGGCGGTCGAGCGAAACCGCGACCGCATCGCCGCGGGGACCTGGCACGTCGGCCGTGACTACTATTCGTCGCGGATCCTGATATTCGACGATCGCGACCTGTCGGTCCTGTACGGCGGCATGCCGGCCGCCGCGGCGACGGTGCTGGCCGATCTGCGGAGGCGGATCGACGCCGACCCGCGGCCGCTGGTCAACGTCCTGCGCGAGATGGACGCCGCCCACTATCTGCCCGGCGCCGTTCTGCCCAAGGTCGACCGCATGAGCATGCAGCATGGGCTCGAGGTCCGCACCCCCTTCCTGTCGGTGGAGGTGGCGGACTTCGGGGCGGGGCTGCCCGCGTCCCAGATCAGCAATGGGATGAGCGGCAAGCTGGTGCTGAAACGGCTGGCGTCACGCTATCTGCCGGCGGAATGGATGGCGCGCCCGAAGATGGGCTTCGGTCTGCCCATGCACAATTGGGCGGAGGGAAGCCTGCGGGCTCGCACGCTGGCGCTGCTGTCGGAGCCCGACGCGCGGTTGACGCGCTGGCTTCCCGCCGAGACCGTCCGCGCGTTCTTCGAGCAGCGCGGCGCGGCGGCCTCGGTCTACCAGCTCTGGACGCTGCAGATCCTGGAGCACTGGCTGCGCACCCACCCGGCGGAACGGGCCGAGCCGGCGTGACAGGACGGCCGCGATGACCGACGGCGATCTCTGGCGCCGGGACGCGGTGCTGGCAGGGATCGATCTCACCGGAGTCGATCTCGTCACGATGGACGTCTTCGACACGCTGCTGATGCGGTTCAGCGGTCCGTCGGAATCGGTCTTCGCCCGCGTCGCCCGCGAGGCCCGCGGGCGGGGATTGGTCGAGGGCTGGGTGACCGGGGACGCCTTCACCCTGATGCGCCGCGACGCCGAGGCCCAGGCGCGGCGCGCGGCGGGGGGCGAGGTCACGCTGGCCGGAATCTACGCCCAACTGCGCCTGGACGGCGCCGACACCGCCGCGCTGGCGGCGCTGGAGCGGGAGGCCGAGGCGCGGACCACCTTCGCCAACCCCTACACCCTTTCCTTCCTCCGCAGTCTCGCCCGCCAAGGTGTCCCGGTCGCCCTGTTGTCGGACATGCATCTGCCCGCGGACGCCATCGACGCGATGTTGGAGACCGCCGGAATCCGCCGCGGTGCCGATTATGGAGAGCTGTACGTCTCCTGCGAGCGGGGAGAGGCCAAGGCGGCGGGCGGGCTGTTCCGTCGTCTGCTTGCCGACCGGCCGGACTTGACCGCGGCGCGCGTGCTGCATGTCGGCGACGACCCGGCGAGCGATCAGGCCGGCGCGCACGCCGCCGGCGTGCGCGCGGTGCTCTACGCGCCGCCAGCCCACTGCGCCGCCATCATGGCTCGGGAACAGCGGCTCGGCATCGTGGCGCCGGGCCCGCTTCCTGCGTTGCGCACACTGGCTGCCCTCGGGGTGACCGATCGCGGCGAGGGAGCGGATGGGTTCTTCGCGGAATTCGGCGCCCTCGTTCTCGGGCCGGTGGCTGTCCACTACGCCCACTGGGTGCTGCGCGACGCGCTGGCGCGCGGGATCGGCACCATCGCCCCGCTGATGCGCGAAGGCTGTCTGCTCGGCACCCTGATGGAACGCGAGGCACGCCGGCTCGGCCTGGAGGTGGCGGTGCGGCCGCTGCACGTGTCGCGCGCCGCGCTTCTGCTCCCCCAATTGACGGATTTCGACGCGGCGGACCTCGAGGGGCTCGCCACCGACAACGTGCACCGGACCGCCGGCGACCTCGCCGCGATGCTGGGCGTCGGACCACTGCCCGACGATCTCGCGGCGGCCGCGGCGGTGCCATTGATCGACCTCCTCGCGTCCCATCGCCGGGACGGCGGTGGTGCCTACGCACGGCTGCGTGACTGGTTGCTGGAGCCTTACCGTCACGCCGGCCTGACGGAGCGGGCGAACGCGGCGCGCGCCGCCCTCCTCGAATACCTGCGGCAGGAACTGGGGTACAGCGCCCGGATCGCGCTGGTGGACATCGGCGCCCGTGGCACGCTGGCGGCCCGACTGTCCGCCATCGACACGGTGCGCGAGCGCTACGATCCATTGGGATACCTGTTCTACGCCACGCCCGCGGCGCTGTCGCGCATGGCGGCGGGCCTGCCGTTGCGCGTCTGCATGCCGCTGACGGCCGAGCACATCGAACAGGCCCGCATCGTCTACCGCAGCCCCCAGTTCCTGGAGCTTCTGCTCAACGGCGAGGCCCAGACCACCGTCGGCTACCGCCGTGCCGCCGACGGCCGCGTGACCCCGGTGACCGAGCCGGCGACGCTGTCGGACGCGCAACGCGCGGCGTTGCGCGCTTGCCGCGCCGGCATCCTCCATTACGCCGATATCTGCGCCCGCGTCGGCGTCGGCGCCGACGCCGCGCCGGAGTCGGAACGGGACGTGGCGCCGGCGGCGCTGCTGGGCATCCTGCATCGGGCCGTCCACCTGCCGGCACCGCACGAGGCGGAACGGCTGGGGGCGCTCGTCTACGACGTCAACGACGGATCGCGCGCCGCCCGGGCGCTGTGCGATGCGCAGGCACGGCGCGTCGTCGCCGAGCTGTGCGCAACGGTGCGGCCGGCATTGTGGCCGAGCTTCGCGCTCCAGACGCGTCCGTCCGACGTGCCGTGGCCGCAGGGCGCGCTGGCGCTGGACCATCCCGGCCATCTCGACGACCTGATGGACGGCGTCCGCGGCGGGTTTGGGCACCGCGCGGTCAGCCGTCAGCTCGTCGACATGGCGGTCACCGACGGCATCGGTCACCTCTTGGTCTGCGCCGCCGGTGGTACCGGCGGCATGGGACCGGTCTTCATCGAAACGGCACGCGAGGCCGGACTGGCGATCGTCGGCTACGCCGATCTCCTGGTCCCGACGCCGGGCGGTGTCTTCGTCGGGGTACCGGCCATGACGATCGAGGAGGCGGCAAGACACGACTGCCGGCAGGTCGCGGTGATCAGCGTCGGCTACGGCGCCACGATCCTGGAAGCGCTGCGGGCGGGCGGGCGGGACGACCCGCGGCCGCTCGCCTGCGTCTGGTTCGACGGCGCTCGATTCCGGCGGACCGTTCTGGCCAACGGGTCTGAACCCGAAGGGACGCACGCGTGATCGGCGCTGCCGCGGCCGGAGCCCGGGCCGGGCGGACGGTCCCCGTCAGCCTCCGTTTTTCGCGGATCGCGGCAGGAGGTTCAGGCGCCGGGCGATCGTGGGAATGTGTCCGAGCTGCCGCAAGGCGGCCGGGGCGGACGGCAGCCGCTTCGCAGCCTCCAGTTCCACGGC
The DNA here is from genome assembly GCF_051225715.1 of Azospirillum sp. ST 5-10. NCBI lineage: Bacteria > Pseudomonadati > Pseudomonadota > Alphaproteobacteria > Rhodospirillales > Azospirillaceae > Azospirillum > Azospirillum sp. ST 5-10. Next base: position 139,947 of record NZ_JBPJSP010000015.1, on the reverse strand, counting down.
GGCTTCGGCGGTCAGCCCGCGATCCGCGAGGAGACCGGCAAGCACCAGCCGTGCGTGCGGACCGGGAATGACGTCCGCCAGGCGACGCCACTCCGCGAGCGCCGCATCGGGCTCCAGGGTGTCGATGTCGATCAATGCGCGCACCAAATCGACCATAGGGGCCTCTCCGGCACGGGCGATGGCGGCTTTGGCCTCCGCCGTCCGTCCTGCGGCCATGTGGGCAAGGGCCGCGACCGCTTCGCGGGAGGGATCGCGGCCGAACCGCCGTTCGGCGTCGGCACACGCTGCAACGCAGCCATCCATGTCGCCGACCGTGAGCCGGATGACGGCCAGAACATAAGAGGACGGCGCGGCATTGGCACCGTCGATGTCGCTACACCGCTGCAAGACGCCGATCGCCTCGTCGATCTCGTCCATGAAGAACAGAGCGGAACCAAAGTACAGGAGCGGAAAGTCGTCTCCGGGCAGAGCGGCGACGGCCCGCCGCAGATGTCCCAACGCCGCCTCAATCTGGCGGCTGCGGTAGAGATCGTAACCGACTTTGAGGTTGGCTTCGCCATGCTCCGGGTCGGCCCGGAGGATCGAGCGCCAGAGATCCATCGCTTCCGCCTCACGCCCCGAGCCTTCTAGCTGGAGCGCCAGCAGGCGGCGCGGCGGCGTCCATCCCGGTCGCAGATCGGCGGCCGTGCGAAGCAGGCGGCACGCCTCGTCTTTCCGGTCGAGGCTGACCTCAATAGCGCGGCCCACGAGGATTTCAGCGTCCACGGCCGTGCAGGCGCCGGTGTCGGCCCCGAGCCGCCGAGCCGCACGCGCCAGTTCCTCGGCCGCATCGAATTCGCCGCGGTCGCAGGCGTCCGCGGCCTGCGCCAGTGCGAGCTCCGCCTCGAAGAGCGGCACGCGCTGCTGGGCTTTTTCCCGCCACACCCGAGCGTCGGCGCCGTTCGCCTCGAGAACGCGGATCAGCTCGCCCAGTGCGAGCAGATGGTCGGGATCCCGCTCCAGACAGGCCGTCAGGTGGGCAATGGCGGCGTCATGGTTGCCCTCCAGACGCTCGATCGCCTCGCCCATCCGGAAATGGTAGTTGGCTTCAACGTCGACTCGGATCCGGGTTCGCCACGCTTCGACATCGATGCTGCCAGCATCTACCGCCTGGCCCTGTGACATCCGCCCGTCCCCTTCCAATCCGGATTTTCGCCGCCCCGCGCTTTCCGGCAGGGAAAGGCAACGCGCGAAACCCTACACCAGCGCCGCGCGGCTTGTCATCCGTCGCCCGGAGCGGTAAAGGGGGTGGCCGCGGCCGGACCGATGGACTGGCCACATCCGTGCAGCGCGCCCGGCCCTTGGATTAATGGCTCGTTAAACACCCGACAGCATCATCGATTTCAATCATGACGGCGATGAAGACGCTCGAGCGTTGCACCATGGTGACTGGAGAATTCCTCTACGTGCCCGCTCTCCAGGCGCGGCCGTGAAGGCTGGCCTGACGACGGTCTGCGAGGGGCAATCGCCAGCAAGGCCGGACGGGACGCAAGACGCCGCGCAGCCACCCGAGGGAGATTGAGACTTGGCTTCCATGACGTTAACGCTTGATCTTCCGGGGCCGTTCATCCATGATGGTGGGTTCTGCTGGCGCTGTCTAGTCGACAGCTTGCGTCCCTTCGCAGACACGGCGGACGATCCCGCACGATCCGCTGTGATCGTCATGGAAGGGGAGCGGAAGCTGGATACCCCTCACGCTCCCCACAGGGACATCCGTGCGTTCGGCAGCGGGCGCTTCAGCTATTGGGAAAACGGACAGCTTTACTTCGCCGCTTCGGACAATTCGGATCCGAACCGCAACGGCCGCCCCTATCGCGTTCAGCTCGCTCTTGCCGAGGACGAAGTGTTGGCGGGCTTGGGAGTTCCCCCAAGGGTGTCCCCCGCCACGCCCCTGGCCGTGAGCGCGGCCGTCAAGGATTTCCTGAACGGAGGCCTCCTTTCCGAGAACCAGATGCGGGAAACCGCCGACGCCGTGTTCGCCGCGCTGCGCGATCCGCGGGACGAACGGAACCGAACCTATCACCTCAAAGAATACATCCTGCACAAGCTTGTGAACGAGCTGTGCCTGACCCAGGGCGCGTCCGTCAGGACCCTCACCATCGCGGACCAGTACATCCGACTCGCCCAGCGTCATCTTCCCAGCCTTCAGGGCGCCCACGTCGTGGAAATCGGTCCGGGTCGGAGCTTGGGCGCTGGCCTCGCCTTCCGCTTCCTCGGAGCCGACCGCTACACCGGGATCGAGATGCATGTGGGGGAAGACTTCAATTCCTGGTCTACATTGAACGCCATCGAGACCCTGGTGCGCTTCAAGTACGGGGAGTTCCTTGACAATTTTCAGAACCGGAGGCTCGGCATGGTGCCCCCCGGCGACCTCGCCGACGGGGTGACCCTGGATCCCGCCCACATGACCGTGCTTCAACCCGAAAGCCTCTCAAGGCTTCCGCTGCCCGACGCCAGCGCGGATCTCGTCTACTCCAACTTCACCTTCGAGCACATACAGGATCCGGCCGCCATGGCCGCCGAGATCGCCCGGGTGCTGAAGCCCGGCGGCTTGACGGCCCATTTCATCGACATCGAGGACCACAGCGATTTTTCGCAGCCCTTCAATTACCTCGTGCACTCCAAGGAGGCGTGGGATGCGCGCTACGGGCCGGGCAGGACGCCGCTTCATTACTACGAGAACCGGCAGCGAGCCTCCGACTTCAAGCGCGACTTCAGCGCCCACGGCTTGGAGGTGGTAGAGTTTCGCCCGCTGCGGTCGGCGACCATCCCGCCCGAGTTGCACGAGCGGATCGATTCGCATTTCAAAGCCTATGATCGGGACGATCTGCAGATCGTCTGGCTGATGATCGCCGCGGTGAAAGCCCCATGACCGACCAACGTTCCGCGCCCACCCCGCCCACGCTCTGCTACGGTTACGAATCCGGGCTGTGCTGGATGGTCATGCTGACGGACGGTGTCCTGGGCAGCGTCCCGGACGACACCATGGAGCATCCGTTCCGCTCGCCCCTGCGGGTGCTGGAGGACGGCCGGCCGCTCGCTTGGCCGCACGCGCCGCACACCGAGATCCGAAGCTGCGGCGGCGGACGCTATTCCCATTGGGCCTCGACCGTCCGCTTTTCGACCTCCGACAACAGCAATCCCCTCACCAACGGCCGCACGTACGAGCTGGAGGCCGGCTCCACGCGGGTTCGCCTGGCCATTCCGGCCGAAGCGTTGGCGAGCCCCCAAGACGAGGGGGCAAGGCGCTTCGCCGAGCGCATGGAGCAGCTTCGCCAGAACGCCAACGACGTCCACGTCTGGTTCACTCATGCTGGCGGCTTCTGCTGGAAGCTCGACCTCGCCCGGCTTGCCGCGCACCACGGGCGGGCGTGGAGCGACCGCGAGGAGGTGTCGATGGTCGTCGAGGACGGCAAGCCGCTGCCGGCGACCGACGATCTTCCTGAGCGGATCGCCGACCTTGGCGGCGGGCGCTGGTCGGTCGATGCGGACCGGCGGTTCCTGTTCCTGAGTTCTTTGGCCAACGACGACCCGAAACTGAACGGCGCGTCATACGCGGTCCGCATCGGCGGTGACTGGCTCGCCATCCCGCAATCGCTGGCGGCACGCGCGCTCGCCTCGGTGCCGGACAGGACGGTGGCGCCCCAGTTGGTGGCCATGATCCGCGACGCCCATTGCCTGGGCGCGGAGTGGAGGACGCGCAGACCCTTCGAAACCGAGTACTACCCGTTCCTGGCCGGTCTGGCTCAGCTCCTCGGGGCGCGGAGAATCCTCGAGATCGGCAGCGAACGCGGCGGATCGGCGGAAGCCATGTTGCTGGGGATGGGTGCCGAGGCCGAGCTGCTGGTGACCGTCGACGTGGTGGATCAGGCGCCGCGGCTGGACGACCGGCAGGGCGTCGTGAAGATCATCGACGACGCCGCGAGCGACCGCGCCGTACAGCGGGTGCTTGCCGCCTTCGGGCATCGCCCCATCGATCTCCTGTTCGTCGACAGCGCCCACGAATACGCCGCCACGCTGCAACACATCGCCATCTATACGGTCCTGCTGCGGCCGCGCGTGATCGTCGTCGACGATATCGTGCTGAACGAGTCCATGGCACGCCTGTGGGGCGATCTCCGCCGCGCGCTGGGCGACCGCGCGGTGAACGCGTGCGATGTCGAGCCGAGAATCCGAAATTGCGATTGCGGCCTGGGGCTCGCGGTGCTTATTGACTGGCCGGAATGGACGGTGCCGCCGCGTGCCGCCCCAGAACAGGAGATTTGATCATGGTGAGCGGTGTTTATCCAATCAAGTCGACGCCCTGCCCGCTGTGCGGGTCCCATGACCACACCCCCATACTTTCGCCATGGAAGCTCAACATTGCTTGCGGAAAGCACGAAATCATCGATGATCTCTGGGTCGTCGTATGCTCATGCTGTGGATTTGTTTTTGAAAATCCGACCATAGATGTGGACAAAGCGCCCGAATATGTCGCAAGTGGCTATTATGCTAGCCGAAATACCTTGACGCATCAGAACAATTTCCAATCGGCGACGGCCGTTCAGAGGTGGCGTTACCTCCGTGACCTCCTGCCGTGGCAATCGATGGAGAGAATCGCCGACGTCGGTGCCCTCGGGCCGTGGGCTCAGCTCGTCAAGGATAACTTTCCGCATCTGGTCAGCGAGGTCGTGGAGCCGTCCCTCGATGCGGTGAAATTCATCGAGGAGCATTATCCCACCCTCCGCCCGACGGCCAGTTCGTTCGAGAAATTCCAGGCCGAGGCGGGCTCTTACGACCTCATCGGCTTCTTCTTTTCCCTTTACGCGATCACCAATCCGCTCGAAGGCCTTGAGAAGGCTCGAAACCTGCTGAAACCCGGCGGCTTCCTCGTTATCGACATCTCGCACCAACTGCTCGAGGTCGAGCTTTGGCAGGAAATGGGGGGGCGCCCCTATGTCGATATGGATTTTCTGATCCAGTCGATCCTCGTCAGCTATTTTTCAAGGAGGACCTTGAAGAAGGCCCTCGAATATTGTGGGTTTACGATCGAGCACGAATTCGTCATTCCATTTCCTTTCGATCACGATTCACGTTATCGCCAGGAATTGGTGGTCGTCGCGAGGGCGCAGGGCCAACGCCCGGACGGGGATCGGATGGATTTCTTCCGCAATGAGGGGGAAGCGGCCTGGGCCCGGCGTTTCCTGACCGAGTTCTGCCGCGACGCGTCGTCACGCTCGATCGCCGCCTGGGTGGCCGAGGCTGCCCCACGGGAGGTCGCGATCATCTGGGATGACGAACGGTATCTGGCCATTCTCAAGGACCTCTTCCAGGAACACGGTTTGCCGGTGGTGGCGGTCCGATCCCTGGAGGAGGCGGAGCGGACGGTCGCGCCCACAACACCCATTCTCAATGCCGCCAGGACGCTCATCGACCATCCTAAGGTCATCAACTGCACGCGGGGCGACGACGGCAGCGACAAGTATCCGCCGGTGACGATCGGCTGGGGCGGACGCGAGGTGATGACCCGGGCCTTTCTTCCGCTTCGCCATTACCCCATCGAAGTGTTTCCGTTTCCGCGCGCGGTGGAGAGGCCGGTTCCCTAAGCGCAGGAACACACGACCGTTGCCCCGCTGTCCGTCCCGGCGGTCGCCCGTCGCCGCCTTCGGCCGCGGCGGGGGGCGGGTGGCTCGGTCATGGTGCGCCGAGGTGCGCTGGCGTGCCGCCCCGCCGCCGACGGCAGGTGAACCAGCATCCCGCGGCCGAATTTGCACTTTATTAACCTGCTTCTCCCTATACATGGCAGGAAACGGTTGATCCATGTTGCTTTCGCATCTGGCCGCTGATTGACGGCGGCCCGAAAGGAACAAGGCCTTTTGGTCCTGGATTTCGGGAGTGCAGGCATGGTCGGAGACGTGGCTCCTGTGGATTTTTCGTTTGGGAGGAACTGGCAATTTTTCCTGAATTTCTTTTTTGATGAATCCCGCCTGGACATCGCGCAAAAGAAGCTCCTGACGTTCCTTGGCCGTAGCGACCTGAGGGGCATGCGGTTCATCGACATCGGCAGCGGCAGCGGCATCAATTCCTGGGCAGCGTGGCGGGCGGGAGCCGACGAGGTCGTCAGCTTCGACGTCGACCGCCGTTCCGCGCAGGCGACGCGCGCCATGCGCACCCGGGCCGGATCACCGGCGAACTGGTCGGTGCTGGAGGGATCCGTCCTCGACCGCGCCTTCATCGACAGCCTCGGCCGCTTCGACATGGTCTACTCCTGGGGCGTGCTGCACCACACCGGAGCGGTGTGGGAGGCGATGGACAACGCGGCGCGCCTGCTCCAGCCGGACGGGCAGTTCTTCGTCGCTCTGTACACCCCCGACATGAGCCTGGACCCCACGCCGGATGAATGGCTGGCCATCAAGCAGCGCTACAACGCCGGCGGGCCACTGCGCCGCCGGCGCATGGAGTTGGATTACATCTGGCGCTTCATCCTCCACCAGGACACCCGGAACATCCCCTCCCTGCTCCGGCGCTTCGCCAATTACAAGAACGAAAGCCGGGGCATGGCCCTTTACGTCGACATCATCGATTGGCTCGGCGGCTGGCCCATGGAGTTCGTCGAACTGCACGACATCATGGCCTGGGCGCAGGGCCGCGCCGGCCTGTCGCTGATGCGGATCGAGACCGGCGAGGGCAACAACGAGTATCTGTTCGGCCGGGGGCGGGCCGCGGAGGGTCCCGTCAACCTGAGCCACTCCCTGCGACCGCTGATGTCCCTCGCCGACCTGCCCGCCGACCAGCCCGTCTATATCTACGGCGCCGGCCAGTCCGGCCGCACGCTCCTGCATGCCCTGCGCCGTGAAAGGTCGGCGACGGTGGCCGGTTTCGCCGACTCCGTCCGACGCGGCGAGACGGACGGGCTGCCCATCCTCAACGGGGACGATCTCGACGCGCGCGTCGACCGCTCCACCCCGATCCTGCTGGCATCCTACCGGTACGGTGAGATCGCCATGGCGCTTGCCGCGCGCGGCTACCGGAATCTTTATGCGGCGTATCCCCTGATCGTCCGGCTGCTGCGCGCCGGGCAAGGGGCGCCGGCCGCCGGCTCCTCCTGACCCATGGACCCGAAGATGCGTGACCCCGCCGGCACCACGGAGGCAAGATATGCCGCTCCTTGAAGGAGACGCGCAGCGTCGCCTCTACGAGGACGTACTCGACGGACGGCGCAAGCTGGTCGGCTGGGGAGCGATCAGCTCCTTCGTCTATTATTGCCTGCAGGCCCCCGTCATGCCGGAATGGGTGATCGACACCGATCCGGAGAAGTGGGGCACCTCCCTGTGGGGCGTGCCGATCGTCGGCCCCGACCGCCTGCGCGCCGAAGATCCAAACCGCGTCGCCCTCATGGTGTTTCCCTACTATGACGCATTCGTCACCGGGCAGATCCTGGAGGCGGTCGCCGAGTACGGGGATTTTCCGACGATCCCGCCCTTCCGGATCGAGGAGGACGGGCCGATGGTGCTCGACCTGCTGCGCCGCCGGATGGAGGACACCGGCCGCCACGGCGGCGCGGCGGAGTGCCAGCGGATCGGCGCGCTGCTGCGGAACTGGGCGGTGGAGGAGTTGGGAGGTCTGGTGGAGGCGCTGCGCGACAGCGCCGCACGGGACCTGCCGCCCCCCGTGCCGCGGCGCGCCAGGCTGATCACCAGCCGCCTCCAGCCGGGCGGTGCGGAGCGCCAGATGACCTATCTCGCCGAGGGGCTGAAGCGGCAGGGCTGGGACGTGTCCCTGATCACCTTCGCCCCGCCCTCCGCCGGTGCCGAGCACTACGCCGCCGATTTGGAACGCGCGGGCATCCACAACCGGATCATGCCGTCGGCGCGCGAGGCCTACGCCACGCCGCAGCCGACCCTGCCCGCCGACATCGTCCGTATCGCCGAGGTCCTGAGGCGCTTGCCGCTTCCGGTCGCGCACCCGGTCGCCATGGCGTATCGCGAGCTGGCCGCCGATCGCCCGGAGCTGGTGGTCTGCTATCTCGACCTCTACAACGTGACGGGCGGGCTCGCCGCGGCGATGGCGGGCGCGCCGCACGTGCTGCTGTCCGGCCGCAACCTCAACCCCACCTATTTCCCGAGCCATTACGGCTACCTGATGCGGTGGCTGGCCGACTACTACCGCATCCTGACGCGCTTCGCCGAGGTGCGGCTGTCCGCCAACAGCGGGGCCGGCGGGCGCTCCTACGCCGAGTGGCTGGATCTTCCGGCCTCCGAGGTGACGGTGATCGCCAACGGCGTGCCGAGGGAAGCCGCCGCCCCCGTGCCGGCCGAGGCGACGGCCGGCATCCGCGCCGAGCTGGGAGGCGATGACGGCACCCCGCTGGTGGTCGGGGCGTTCCGGCTGTCGGACGAGAAGCAGCCCCTACTCTTCATCGAGGTCGCCGCCCGCCTGCGCCGTCTGTGCCCCGACGTTCGCGTGGCCCTGGTCGGCGACGGCCCGCTGATGGCGGACGTCAAGGCTGCAGTCGCGGCAGCCGGGCTGGAACGGACGCTGACCCTGCTGGGCGTCCGCCAGGACGTGCGCGCCGTCATCGCGGCCGGCGACCTGCTCCTGCACACCGCGCTGGCGGAGGGGCAGCCGAACGTGCTGCTCGAGGCCCAGCTCCTCGGCGTCCCCATCGTCTGCACCGATGCCGGCGGCACCCGGGAGTGCCTCGCCCCCGTGCTGCACGGCGGCATCCGTGCGGTCGACGACGCCGACGGGCTGGTGGGCGCCTGCGTAGCGACGCTGGAGGATCTCGCCCGGGCGCGCCGTGCGGCCGCCGCGGCGGGTTCCTGGGTGGCGGACCGGTTTTCGGTTGAGCGGATGGTGGCCAACAGCCTGTCCGCCGCTGGCGTCAAGACCAGCGCCACCTCTACCGCACGCCCTTTTGCGGAATCCCTGCCATGACGCCATCGTCCCCATCGCCGATCATGAATCGCGTCGACCTCTGGCGCCTGCACAAGGACGCGGACTACCTCATCGCGCGCGGCGGCGACCGGACGCCGCCGCCCGCTTACTGCAACGTGGTCCTGACCAACAAGTGCAACCTGCGCTGCGAGATCTGCGGCAGCCAGAAGTACCTGGACCACACCGACACCACGCGCAGCCACATGCCCTTGGAGATCTTCCTGGGTCTGGCGGAGACGGTGTTCCCCGTGGTCTCGGAGGTGGAGCTGAACAGCCAGGGCGATCCGCTGCTGCACCCCGACATCCGGACCGTGCTGGACAAGGTGGCGGAGCACCGCTGTGAGTTGCGGCTCCAGACGAACGGCACGGTGTTCACCGAGGCGCTGATCGAGCGGCTCTGCTCCCTGCACGGCACGGTGTACCTGTCCATCGACGCCGTCGGCCCGAAGTTCGACGAGGTGCGGCGCAACGGCGTGTGGACCCGGGCCGAGCCGATGATGCGGCGCCTGTTCGGCCTGCGAGACCCGGCCAGTCTCGCCGTCCACCTCTACCCGACCCTTACCCGGCGGACCGTCGGCGGCATGGTGGACATCGTGCGTTGGGCTGCCGAATGCGGCCTCGACAGCGTCGAATTCCACAACTACAACCCCATCAAGTACAGCTTCGAGGAAGTGCCGACGGACGAAGAGCTGGCGCGCAACACCGACGCCGTCCGCGACTGGCTGAACGCGAACGCGCCGGACATGCGTGTGTCGGTGAATTCCGAGTCTCTTCACACCGCGCCGTCGCGCCGCCGCCTCTACGCCTGCCCCATCAAGGGGCGCTTCATCAACACCGTCCCGCTGTTCCCGCTGGACGCCGACCATCCCTGGGCGGCGACGCGCAGCCTGTGCATGGCGCCCTTCCGCCAGCTCGACGTCGGCATTTCCGGCAACGTCAGCGTCTGCTGCCGCTCGCAGGACGTTCCCCTGGGCAGGATCACCTCGGTGGAGGCCTTCGCCGACCTGTGGTTCGGCGACAATTACGAGGTCATCCGCCAGTCCCTGACGCGCGGCGACCCCGGGCCGCTGCCTCTGCCGAACTGTGAATCCTGCATCCGCTACCACGCTCCCAAGGCCGGGCAGGGCGTCCGAACCGTCCGCTACCGCGACGGCGTTCCCGACCATCCGCGGGCGCTGCGGTTCGGCGGGGAACATGTTCCCCTGGCCGTGATCTTCCGCAACGGGCCGAATGGCCACTGCTTCCGCGGGCAGATCCCGTACGGCCTCAACCCTGACGAGTTCGAGCTGTGCGAGAACGGCACGCCCCTGCCGCTGCGCGACGCGCCGCTCGACGACATCCGGACCCTGGGCGGCGGGCGCTACGCGATCACCGACAACATCGTATATTTCTCCACCAGCGACGGAACCGTGCCCATCCGCAACGAGCGCCGGTATGAGCTGCGCCGCCGCGCCGCCTGCTGAGAGGGGCGGCGCGGGCATGGAAAGCTGCCGCCGCCGGCTCCTGTTCCGGGACGTCGGGCCGGGCAATCTCGTTCGTGACGACGGCCTGTGCTGGCGTGCCGACGGGCTTCTCCTGCCCTGGGGCGACGATGACGCCGATCCCGAAGCGTCCGACATCGAGCTGTGGGAGGACGACCGCCGGCTCGGCCCGGCGCACGCTGTGCACGAGGCCATACGGGCTGAGGGGGCGGGCCGCTTCTCGCACTGGAGCGGTACGCTCTTTTTCTCCACGTCCGACGGCAGCGCCCCGGATCGCAACGGCCGCCGCTACCGGATCGCCATCCCCAGCGTCCTGGACGAGGACGACCAAGCGCGCCTGGACCGGCTGGCCGGCCGCCTCCGCAACCAGCGGCCCTACGCTCCGGAGGAGCTGCATCGTCTGATGCTGCTGCCGACACCCGCCCAACGCGGGCAGGTCTTCGCCGCGCTGGGGCGGGCCTTCCGGATCGCCGGACAGCACGACCGGGCAGTGGATCAGCTTCTGCGGGCATGGAATCTGGGGCGGGGGGCGGAGCTCGGTTATCTCGCCGGACGATTGCAGGCGGCCGGGCGCTTCTCCGAGTTGTGGCCGATCCTCATCCGGGCGGCCATCCAGGCCGCCGCCGCCGGCGACGCCGAAAGGGCCGCCACGGTGCTGATGGCGCAGCACGCGGCGATCTATGCCGCCTATACGGCCGCGGTGCCGCGGGTCTCCTTCCAGGACGATGTGGTGGCCCGCACCGCGGGACGACTGCTCCGGCCCCCTGCGCCGACCCCCGCCGCGCCGCCCGTATGGCCGGACGGCGCCCGTCCCCTGCGCGTCGGCTATCTTCTGGCCGGCCATGCCGACGCCAACTATTCGAGCCTGCCCGACATCGTCGTCGACCTCGCCGTCCACCACGACCGCCGCGAGATCGATCCGTGCGTACTGGCGTTCGAGGGCGCAACGATCCGGCCGGACGACGCGCCCTGGCACGCCGGACGCGCGGCGCGGCTGGCGGAGACGGGGATTCCGCTCCATCCCGTCCGGCTTGCCGATGCCGCGCCGCCCCTTGCGGCGGCCCGCGCGGCGGCCGATCGGATCGCGGCGCTCGGGCTGGACGTCCTGGTGACCACCACCGTCACCGGCTGGCACTTCCTCGTTTGCGCCCTGCGCCCGGCGCCGTGGGTGGCCGGCCTGGGCCTCGGCGAGATCGACATGTTCACCAGTCCGCTCCTGGACCTGGCGCTCCATTTCACCCGGAAGCCGACGATGGACGGTCTCTGCCCGTCGGTGGAGGTTCCCCCCTTCATGCCGACGGTCCGCTTTCGGAAGCCGACGCAGCCATTGAGCGCGTCCGATCTGGGCGTGCCCGCGGACGGCGTCATCCTGTTCGCCTCGGGGCGCGCGATGAAGTTCCACAGCCCGCCGTTCTGGCGCATCGTCGCGACCGCCCTCGCCGCGCGGCCGCAACTGTGGTGCGTCGTCGCCGGCATCGACGACGTCGCCGTCGCCCCGTGGCTGCCGGCCATGGCGCCGGAGGTGCGGCGGCGCATCCGCTGCCTGGGGTGGCGCAACGATATCCTTGACATCTATCCCGCCGTCGCCATGGCGATCGACACCATGCCGAATGGCGGCGGCTATTCCGTGATCGAGGCCATGGCCGCCGGCGTCCCGGCGGTCGGATTCCGCGACGACTATCTGAGCCGCTTCCGGGAAGACTCATGGCGCCCCGCCTTCGAGCGACTCGACCTCGCCGACGCCGTGTTCGCGGAGGATGACGAGGCGGGCGCCGTCGCCCGCATCCTGGCGCTGGCCGACGACCCCTGCCTGCGCGTCGCGGAGGGGGCGCGGGCGCGGGTGCAGGCGGAGACCCTGCGCCGTCCGGAGCGGACGTCGTCCGCCGTGGCGGCCGCCCTGCGCCGGCTCACGGCACCGGCGTGAGCCCGCCCGGGGCGAGAACCACCTCGTTGAGTCGCGCCGAGCGCAGGTGGAGCGCCGCCGCGTCACCGACGTTCATGAGCAGGTCGATGACGGACATGTGGTCGGTGAAGGCGCCCCACTGCTGGGGATAGGGCGCGTAGTCGTAGGTCTTGAACTCCAGGCCGATGCCGGCCCGGCGGAACTTGTCGACCTCGATGTAGGCCTTCGCCGCGGGACCGGACAGATAGGTCGTAGCGCCGACCTTCGTCAGGATGTCGACCAGGCGGTCGGTCTTGCTGCCGACGGCGGCGAGTTCCGCGGTCCGGCGCAGCGGTGTGGCGACGCCGAGCTCGCCGGCCAGCCAGTGGATGATCCGCTGGTTCAACTCCGACAGGCGTTGCGGACGCAGCGCGAGGATCTCGTCCAGCCGATTGCGGTAGACCCGGAAATGGGGTGCCTTACCGTAGCACTCCGCGAGCTGGTTCAGGTGTTCGCGCCGCCAGTCGGCATCGTAGGAAATCTCGATCTCGTCGATCCGCTGCCCGGCGGAATGGCGGCGCACGGGAACGGTCAGCCAGCGCCAGCTGGCGGCGGTCTTGATCCGGTTACGGTTCCGCCAGTCCTGCTTGGTGTACTGTATGTCGTCATGGAACAGGAACAGGTCCGCAGTGCCGATCAGGTCGAAATAGCCCCGCCAGGGAAGATAGCCGGACTGGATGACGACGACCCGCATTCTGAGATTCCTCTTTGAGAATGGCGGATCCGATCAATCCACCTCGATGTAAGCAGAGGGATTGCTGTGCCACGGAAACTTCCTGACCTTCGGCTTCCGGCCGGTGTGCTCGAGGAAAAACTCGTCCACGGCCTTGCTCTCGCCGCCGAAGCTGTCGATGGCGTACTCGTCGGCAATGATAATGCCGCCGCGCACCATGCGAGGATAGAGCGTCTCGAGCGCCAACCGGGTGGGTTCGTAAAGATCGAGATCGAGGTTGAGCAGGGCGATGCGCAGCCCTTCGCCCTTTTCGGCCACGAAACGAGGCAAGGTCTCCGCCACGTCGCCCTTGATCAGCCGGATGCGCGGGATGTGGCCGAGATGGCGGTCGGCGTCCATGGCCGCCGCGGCCCGGAGAAGGTCGCGCTCCGCGCCGGCACCCGCGGCGTAGCCGCCGATCACTCGGCCCTGCACCGGATCCGCCGGGCCGTCGGCCGCCGCGAGGGCCGTGAAGCCGGCGAAGGTGTCGAACCCGTAGACAGTCTTGCGGATGTCGGTGGGGCAGAAGATCTCGCACAGCTTGGCCCACGTGAACGTCGAGGCACCGCGGTACACCCCGAGGTCGACGATCACCCCCGGCAGGTCGACGATCTTCTTGAAGATCTCATAGTGGGCGAGGAAACGCGCGAGATTGAAGCGTGGCGCGTAGACCGGGAAATTCCTGAAGAGTTCGAAGTTGGACAGCTCCGTGTCCTGGAAGATCTCCTCCAGACGCTGCCGTTGCAGGGCCTCGTTGGCATGCCGTTCGGCCGCGTCGCTCATGGGAAAGCCCCGCGGCGCCGGGCGACGAACAGCTTGCGGGTGATCTGGGCGGTCATGTGGTAGCGCGGATTCTCCAGGATGCATTCGTGGATCGCCCGGTCGACCTGGGGATAATGGCCGGAGAACGCGTCGTCGAAGCAGACCAGGGCGCCGTCGGAACAGAACGGCTCGACGGCCGCGACATCGCGGCAGACCGCTTCGGTGCCATGGTCTCCGTCGATGAAGGCCAGCCGGCAACGCAGGTCGGCCGGCGCCTTGGCGCGGAAGTCTTCCGAGGAACCGCGATGGGGCGTGACGATGTCCGCCACCCCAAACCGGTCGAGCGTCGCCCGGAACTGGTCGAACACTTCTCCCTGGTCATACACCGGCGAGACTGCCCGATGGAACGCCGCGGCCCAGACCGTCTGGTCCTGATAGGCGTTGACCGGGCGGCCGTCGACGGTGGTGCGGATGCTCCACGATCCGTCGTCATTGCGCTGCCAATGCGCGCGTTCCGGGAACAGGTCGATGGCGTGAACGCGGGCACCGATCACGCGCGCCGCCAGTGCGAGGGCGACCGTGGAGCGCCCGCACCAGGAGCCGATTTCGATCACATCGCCGGCGACTCCGGCGTTGCCCATGGCCAGAGCGTGAAGCGCCACAAGCTCATCGAAATCGCTGAAGCCGGGCACCTCGGCGACGAGCCGCTGGAGCACCGACGATACCGAAGCCGAAGCCGCCGCAGGAACGGACGGCGCCGGCGCGGCGGCCGGGGCGTCGCTCGGTTCCGGCGCTGCGGCGCGCCGGCCACCCGCCCCCAGACAGTCCGCCAGCGCTTCGACCACCATCTCGACGTGCTCGTCCGGCATGGCCGGATAGAACGGCAACGACAAGGTCTCCCGCCCGATCCGTTCGGCGTTGGGGAACGCACCTTCGGCAAAGCCGAAGGTCTCCCGGAAATGGCGGGTCAGATGCACGGGCCGGTAGTTGACGACGCAGCCGATGCCCTCGGTCCGCAGACGGCGCAATGTCTCGTCACGGCGGTCGCCGTCGATCCACACGGGAAAGAGATGCCAGGCATGGACCGTGTCGGGAGCCCGTTCCGGCAGGCGGACGCCGGGCAACCCGGCGAGGCGCCGTTCGTACAGGCGGGCCAGCCGGTCCCGCCGGGCGTAGTTCCGGTCGAGCCGGTCCATCTGCGGCAGCAGAAGAGCCGCCTCGATGTTGCTCATGTTGTACTTCCAGCCCATGGCGACCATGTCCCAGTCGCCGCTGCTGCTGGCGTGGCGGTCGGCGAGGCTGCGGTCGATCCCGTGCAGCCTGAGCCGCAGGAGCCGCTCATGGAGCGCATCGTCATCGGTGACAAGGGCGCCGCCCTCGCCACAGGTGAGATTCTTGGTGGCGTAGAAGCTGAAGCACGCGGCCGCGGACAGCTCGCCCGGCCGGACGCCGTCGCGGCGCCCTTCGATGCAATGGGCACTGTCTTCGATCAACGCCAGGCCGTGACGGTCGGCGATGGCGCGCAGGGCGCGCATGTCGCACATGGCGCCGTAGAGATGCACCGGGATGATGGCACGGGTGCGGGGGGTGACGGCGGCCGCCACGGCGGCGGCGTCCAAGTTGCCGGTCGCCGGTTCGACATCCGCGAACACCGGCGTCGCCCCCGCCTCCAGAATGGCGGCGGCGGTGGCGACAAAGGTCATGGGCGTGGTGATGACCTCATCGCCCGGCCCGACGCCCAGGGCCATCAGCGCCATGTGCATGGCGCCGGTGCAACTGGTCACCGCGATGGCATGGCGCCGTCCCAGCAGGGCGGCAAGCCGGCGCTCGACCTCGGCCACCTCGGAGCCTGTGGTGAGAATCGGCCCTTCAAGCACCCGCGCCACCGCTTCCAGCTCTGGACGACCGAGGTCGTGGTGGTAGAACGGGATTGATTGCAGCTTGGGCGGCGCGGCGTCTTGCGCCCTCGGACGGTTCATCTCAGATCTCGCTTCGGATCGTTCGGGTCGCAGGAAAGACTGCCGTTGCCTGGAGGTCAATGCATATCGATCCGACCGCTCTGGGTGCGAATCGGAACGGTGCGCAGCCAGATCTGCGGCTCCCAGAGCCGTCGATTCTCTCTGAACCACGCAACGGTGTCGTCAAGGCCAGCGTCCCAATCGACATCCGGTCGCCATCCCAGGACATCGTGGATCTTCGACCAGTCCCCGTGGTGAAGAGCCACCTGCCCGGGGCGGTCGCCGATGTAGCGGATGCGATCGGCGCTGACGCCCATGCGCCCGACGACGTCGTGCGCGATGGACAGCACGCTGCGGCATCGGCCGCTGGCTACGTTGAACACTTCGCCCACGACGAGGTCGGTGGGGGCGTGCAGAACCGTATCCAGTGCGCGGCAGGTATCGGCGACGTGGACGAAGTCCCGCTCGGCCGCGCCCTCGCCATGCACCGTCAGCGATTCGTCAAGCAGGCAACTGGTGATGAAGCGCGGGATCACCTTTTCCAGATGCTGGAACCGGCCGTAATTGTTGAAGGGGCGGACGATGACCGCGGGCACCCCGTACGTCGTCCAGTAGGAATAGACCAGCCGGTCGGCACCGCACTTGGCGCTGGCGTATGGGCTCGCTGGATTGAGCGGGTGGTCTTCCGCCATCGCCACGTTGCCGACCGCGGTCCCGTAGACCTCGGACGTGGAGACGTGCAGAAAGCGCTTGACCCGCGAGCCCGCCCGCAGGACGGCATTCGCGACGATCTGCGTGCCAATGACGTCTGTCATGAAGAAGGGAGTGGTGTCGTGGATCGAGCGGGTGACGTTGGTCTCCGCCGCGAAATGCACGACCCAGTCCGCTTCAGCCACCAGATCATTGACGAGGCCGGCATTGCAGACGTTGCCGAGATGGAACGTCAGGGAGGCATTCTCGTCCAGGGGGTCAAAGGGCGGCAGATTCGTCATCGACCCAGCGTACGTCAAAGCGTCGAGAACGACGATCCTGTATTCAGGATAACGGTCAAGCATCCATCGGACAAAATTCGAGCCGATGAAGCCCGCCCCCCCTGTTACCAGGACTCTGCATGACATGCGACGCTCCAAGAAAGCACTTTGAAATTTTAGAAATAGCCTATTCCCACTATATTGCAAAACCTTAAGATCGGGTAAATAGGTCGCGCCCGGGGACGTGGTGTGAGATGGTCCCATTTCCCGGACAGCTTGGCGGCTGGAATAAGCTTGGTTCACGTTCGTGTCATACTGGCGAGCAGAGATCGTGACTCACTGAAGGGGATTGAACGAAACCGCTGATACCGCTTTCAGAAACTCCTGACTCGCGGAGTGTGGAAGTATATTGAGGCGTTGGCTGTGGTGTGATTCTGAACCGCGCCGGGTTTGTCGGAAGCGATTTTGCTTGAGTCACGCCGCCATGGCGACGTCCTCGGCTTGCGCATAGTAGCGTGCCTCGGCTTCGGCGGGAGGAATGTTTCCGATGGGCTCGAGGAGGCGCCGGTGGTTGAACCCGTCGACCCATTCCAGGGTGGCGAACTCGACGGCTTCCAGGGTGCGTCACGGTCCGCGGCGCCGGATCACCTCGGTCTTGTGGAGGCCGTTGATCGTCTCGGCCAAGGCGTTGTAGCTGCGCTGGCCCTTCGGGCTCGTAGCTGTCGCCGACGCTGCCCACGGAGGGGTCGACGCCGGCGTCGGTGAGACGCTCGGTGTACTTGATGGCAACGTATTGGGCGGATTCAAGCGGTCGTCGCAACAACCTGACACAGGAGGTTGCGATGAAGAAGAATCGGCGATCGGATCGATCTGGGCGGGTTCCTCTGCGATCACCTGGGCGGCCCCCCTCGGCGCAACGTGAGGATGGTCGGCGGTTCTGGTCAGCGATAGCGACGGGACAATCGAGCGAGGATGCGGCATCCAGTTCCGCAGCGTTTCGGGATTGCAGCCGATCTTCGCCGCGATCGAACTGATCGCCGTCCACTGCGAGGCGTGCTCGCCTTCGTGCTCGCAGACCATCCGTACCGCACGCTCGCGGATTTCAGGGGCGAAGGGGGATGTCTGCGTCGTCATGATGACCCCATCCTCTCAGGAAACAGGGCCTCCGAAAAGCCCGGCGCGGTTCATACCGCCTCCTGTCCAGCGCCGATGTTACCCGGCTATGGGAGGCGTTGCACGGGGGCAAGGTCACTTCGATCATCGCACCCGCGATGGTGTCCAGACGACGCGGCGGGTCGTGGTCGTCCAGCCCCTCGTCCGGGCGCTCCGGCCGCAGATCCGCCTCGTCCTGCGACCCGAGAACCTCGGTCGCCCGGACAACCATTCCGGCGGAAACGCCGCTGGTGCCGGTCCATCGCCGCCGCGCCTTCCCCTGCGACGCTCCGTCACATGCGCCCGTCCGCATATCCCATTCCACTCATATGCGGCGCGGCGCATACTCGCCCCATGGACCACGTCAGCACCGTCTTCGCCGCCCTGTCCGACCCGCTCCGCCTGCGCGCTCTGGCGCTGCTGGTGCGCCAGGGGGAGCTGTGCGTGTGCGAGGTCACCCACGCGCTGGCGATCGCCCAGCCCAAGGCGTCGAAGCATCTGGCGACCCTGCGGGACGCCGGGCTGCTGCGGGTGCGGCGCGACGCCCGGTGGGTGCTCTACGCCGTGGCCGACGACCTCGCGCCGTGGGCGCGCCGCGCCGTCGCGGCGGCGGCCGACGGGCTGGAGGGGGACGCCGCGCACCGCGGCGACCTGGAGCGGCTGGCCGCCATGCCGGGGCGGCCGTCCCGCACCCGCGCGGCGTGACCGGCGCGGCCGGGGCCCGGCACCCGGTCCCGGGCCAATGGGGAGGCAAGGCGATGTTCGCGATCTTCACCCGGCTGGCGGACTGGACGGCCTACGGCCTGCTCGGCCTCGATCCCGGCGGCAAGCTCGGCGACGCCGTCCATTTCTTCGTCGAGGACACCACCAAGATCTTCGCGCTGCTGGTCGCCATCGTCTTCGTCATGGGGCTGTTCCGCTCCCTGCTGGCGCCGGAGCGGGTGCGGGAATACCTGGAGGGCCGCTCGCGCGGCCTCGGCTACCTGCTGGCGGTGACCTTGGGGGCGGTGACGCCGTTCTGCTCCTGCTCCTCGGTGCCGCTGTTCATCGGCTTCCTCGAAGGCGGCATCCCCGTCGGCGTCACCATGGCGTTCCTCATCACCTCGCCCATGGTCAACGAGGTCGCGGTGGTCATCCTCGCCTCCATCATGGGCTGGAAGCTGGCGGCGATCTACGTCGCCGTCGGCATGGGGGTCGGCGTGCTGGGCGGCGTGCTGATCGACCGGCTGGGCCTGGAACGCTACGTCGAGCCCTATGTCTGGACCATCCGCATGGGCCGGGCGGCGCACATCGCCGCCGACACCTCGCTGCGCGGCCGGGTGCGCGGCGCCTGGGGCGAGGTCCGCGACATCGTCGGGCGCATCTGGCCCTACGTGCTGGGCGGCATCGCCGTCGGCGCGGCCCTGCACGGCTACGTTCCCGAGGCGCTGTTCGCCCGCTACGCCGCCGCCGGCAACCCGTTCGCCGTGCCGGCCGCGGTGCTGATGGGGCTGCCCCTCTACGCCAACGCCACCGGCGTCATCCCCATCGCCGAGGCGCTGCTCGCCAAGTCCGTGCCGGTCGGCACGGTGATCGCCTTCATGATGAGCGTGGTCGCCATCTCGCCGCCCGAGTTCATCATCCTGCGCAAGGTGCTGCGGGTGCCCATGCTGGCCTTCTTCGGCGGCTTCCTCGCCGTCGCCTTCACCGCCGTCGGCCTGCTGCTCAACGCCCTCTTCGCCTGATCCCACCATTCCACGGGAGGACACCATGAAGTCCGTCAAGGTTCTCGGGTCCGGCTGCCGCAACTGCCTCGCCACCGCCCGCCTGATCGAGGAGCGCGCCGCCGCGCTGGGGGTGCCCGTCGCGGTCGAGAAGGTCA
Organism: Azospirillum sp. ST 5-10; assembly: GCF_051225715.1. Lineage (NCBI taxonomy): Bacteria > Pseudomonadati > Pseudomonadota > Alphaproteobacteria > Rhodospirillales > Azospirillaceae > Azospirillum > Azospirillum sp. ST 5-10. The sequence continues at coordinate 120,153 of NZ_JBPJSP010000015.1, read as the reverse complement.
CCGACCCCGCCGCCATCCTCGGCCACGGCGTCCTGCGCACCCCCGGCGTGGTGGTCGACGGCACCGTCGTCCACGCCGGCGGCGTCCCCGCCGCGGCGGCGGTGGACGGCTGGCTGCGGGCGTAGGGGTGCCGCTTGACCGGGGCGAGTGATTTTGATAATTGGAAAATCATCGAATCGTTATCCGCCGCGACGGAGGCACCATGGCACCCGCGAAGGTCTACAACGTGCTGTTCCTGTGCACCGGCAACTCGGCGCGCAGCATCATGGCGGAGTGCATCCTGCGCCGCTGGTCCAACGGGCGCTTCGCCGCCTTCAGCGCCGGCAGCCGCCCGCGCGGGCTGGTCGATCCGACGGCGCTCGACCTGCTGCAGCGCTTCAACCATTCCGTCGAGGGGCTGCGCAGCAAGGACTGGGCCGAGTTCGCCCGTCCCGACAGCCCCCAGCTCGACTTCGTCTTCACCGTCTGCGACCAGGCGGCGGGGGAGCCCTGCCCGGTGTGGCCGGGCCAGCCGATGACGGCCCACTGGGGCGTCGAGGACCCGGTCGCCGTCCAGGGGCCGGAGGAGACCCGCCTCAAGGCGTTCCGCCGCGCCTATTTCGAACTCGACAGCCGCATCAAGATCTTCGCCAGCCTGCGGCTGGAGGGGCTGGACCGCCTGTCGCTCAAGCGCCGCCTCGACGAGATCGGCCGCATCCACCACGCCGACAGCGACGTCGCCTGACCCGCACCCGGACCGTTCGTCCGTCAGACGGACGAATCCTTGCCTCCTCCCGGCGCGGTCGCTTAGACTGTTGCAAAACAGTGAAAGCTGCCGGCAGGGAGGAGCGCATGCCGGACGCCGCCGGGCCGCCCGCGTGCCGCCGCCGCACCGTTCTCGCCGGCCTTGCCGCCGGCGCCACCCTGGCCGCCGCGCCGGTCCACGGCGGCGACGCCCTGCGCTTCGGCCTGACGCCGGTGTTCCTCGACTCCGACACGGCCCTGCTGGCGGCGCTGGAGCGCTACCTCGGCGCCGCCATGGGGCGGCCGGTGGCGCTGGTGCAGCGCCGCACCTACCAGGAGATCACCACCCTCCTGCTGACCGGCAACCTCGACGCCGCCTGGATCTGCGGCTTCCCCTTCGTGCAGTACCGGCCGCGGTTGGCGCTGGTGGCGGTGCCGCTCTACCGCGGCCGGCCGCTCTACCAGTCCTATCTCATCGTCGGCGCCGGCGGCCCGGTCGCCGCCGTCGACGACCTGCGCGGCACGGTGCACGCCTTCTCCGACCCCGACAGCAACTCCGGCTTCCTCGTCACCCAGCACCTGCTGGCGACCCGCGGCGAGACGCCGGCCAGCTTCTTCCGCCGCAGCTTCTTCACCTACGGGCACCGCAACGTGGTGCGCGCCGTCTCCAGCGGGCTGGCCGAGGGCGGCAGCGTCGACGGCTACGTCTGGGACGTCATGGCCGAGGTGGAGCCGGCGCTGGTCGCCGGCACCCGGGTGCTGCGGCGCTCGCCCTGGCTGGGCTTCCCGCCGGTGGCCTGCCCGGCGGCCCGGCGCGACGGCGCCGACATCGCCGCCCTGCGCCGCGCCCTGGTGTCCATGGCCGACCATCCCGCCGGGCGCGACGTGCTGGCGCTGCTGCGCCTCGACGGCTTCACCGCGGCGGAGCCGTCGCTGTTCGAGCCGATCGCCGCGATGTACGACGCCGTGCGGGCCCACACATGACCCGCCTCCCCGCCCCCGCCGCCTGGCCGCTCACCGTCAAGACACCGCTGCTGGTGGCGCTGCTGATGGCGGCGGTGGGCAGCGTCCTGTCCTGGTCCGTGCTCACCCGGCTGGCGGCGGACCAGGAGGCGCACCTGCGCGACCTCGCCTCGGCCCAGCTCGACAGCCTCGCCGTCGCCCTGCAGCCCCACGTCGCCCGCCAGGACGTGTGGGAGACCTTCGACATCCTCGACCGGCTGCGCCGCCGCGACACGCGGGTGCCGACGCGCGTCTTCGTCGTCACCCTGCCCGACGCCACCGTGCTCGCCGCCACCGACCCGCCGCAGTACCCCGTGGGCAAGGCACTGCCGGCACCGCTGCGGGTCCACCTCGGCGACGCCGGCGGCCTCGTCCTCGATCCCGCCCGGCAGACCGCCTGGGCGCACCGCCGCCTCGGCACGGCGGCGGCGCCGGCCGGCCATGTGCTGGCGGAGATGGACATCGCCCCGCTGATGGCGGCGCGGCGCGAGGTGCTGACCAAGCTCGTCCTGTTCAACGCCCTGCTCACCCTGTCCTTCGCGGCGGTGGGCTACGCCCTGGTGGCGCGGCTGATGCGGCCGCTGGCGATCCTGGAGGAGCACGTGGAGCGCGTCCGCACCGGCACGCCCGCCCCCATCCCGGAGCGCTTCATCGCCCGCCAGGAGACCGGCTTCGGCCGCCTGTTCCGCCGCTTCAACGCCATGGCCGAGGCGCTGGCCGAGCGCGAGGCGCTGGCCGGGCGGCTCGCCGACGAGGAGAAGCTGGCGCTGCTCGGCCGGCTGGCCTCGGGCATGGCGCACGAGGTCAACAACCCGCTGGGCGGCATGCTGACCGCGGTCGACACCCTGAAGCGCCACGGCGCCGACGAGGCCGTGCGGCTGCGCTCGGCGGCCCTGCTGGAGCGCGGCTTGCGCGGCATCGCCAGCGTCGTCCGCGCCGCCCTGGTGGTCTACAAGGAGCCGCCCGGCGGCGCCCCGCTGGCGCCCGAGGACCTCGACGACCTGCGCTTCCTGGTCGCCCACGAGGCGCAGCGGCGGCGCCTCGCGCTGGTGTGGCGCAACGGGCTGGCGGGGCCGACCGCGGTGGACGGGGCGGCGGTGCGCCAGATGGCCCTCAACCTGCTGCTCAACGCCTGCCGCGCCTCGCCGCCCGGCGGGCGGGTGGTGCTGGAGGCGGAGCGCGGCGCGGGCGCGCTGCGGCTGGCGGTGAGCGACCAGGGCCCCGGCCTGCCGCCGGCCATGGCGGCGCTGCTGGCCAGCCGCGGCGCCGCCCCGCTGCCGCGCGGCGGCCGCGGCCTCGGCCTGTGGACGGTGGCGCGCCTGCTCGAGCGCACGCGGGGCGGCGTCGCCGTCGCCGCCGGTCCCGCCGGCACCACGATCACCCTGACCCTGCCCTGCCCCGCCCTTCGCCACGACGACGGGAGACTGAGCCATGCCGCGGAGTGACGCCGACGCGCCCCCGACCATCGCCGTCATCGAGGACGACGCCATCATGGGCGAATCCCTGACCGAGCGGCTGCGCCTGGAAGGCTACCGGCCGCTGTGGTGGACCACCGCCGGCGAGGCGCTGGCCGCCCTCGACCGTGAACGCCCCGACCTGGTGGTCTGCGACATCCGCCTGCCCGACATGGACGGCGAGGCGCTGTTCCCCGCGCTGGCGCCGCGGCTCGGCGGCACGCCGGTGGTGTTCATGACCGGCTTCGGCGACATCGCCCAGGCGGTGCGCCTGGTCCGCGCCGGCGCCGGCGACTACCTGACCAAGCCGTTCGCCGTCGACGACTTCCTGGCCCGGGTCGGCGACCTGCTGCGGCACGGCGCCGCCGCCCGGCCGACCGGGGCGCTCGGCCGCTCGCCGGCGATGACGGCGGTGGAGCGCCTGCTGCGCCGCGTCGCCGACGTCGACAGCACGGTCCTCATCACCGGCGAGAGCGGGGCGGGCAAGGAGGTGGCGGCGCGCTTCCTGCACCAGGAATCGGCGCGCGCCGCCGCTCCCTTCATGGCGGTCAACTGCGCGGCGATCCCGCCCGAGCTGATCGACAGCGAGCTGTTCGGCCACGCCCGCGGCGCCTTCACCGGGGCGCACGCGCTGCACCGCGGCTACGCCGAGCGGGCGGCGGGCGGCACCCTGTTCCTCGACGAGATCGGCGACCTGCCGCTCGCCGTGCAGGCCAAGCTGCTGCGCCTCGTCCAGGAGCGGGTGTTCTTCCGGGTCGGCGGCGAGGCGCCGCTGCCCTTCGCGGCGCGGCTGGTCTGCGCCACCAACCGGGACCTCGAGCGGGCGGTGCGCGACGGCGCCTTCCGCCACGACCTCTACTACCGCATCAACGTCATCCCGGTGACGGTGCCGCCGCTGCGCGCCCGCCGCGACGACGTGCCCGACCTGCTGCACGCCTACCTGCGCCACTTCGCCGAGCGCTTCGGCCGGCCGGCGCACCACCTCACCCCGGCGGCCGAGGCGGCGGCGCGCGACCACGACTGGCCCGGCAACGTGCGCGAGCTGCGCAACCGCGTGGAGCGGGCGGTGGCGCTGGCCGCCGGCCCGGCCATCCCGGCCGACGCCCTGTTCCCCGAACGGGCGGCCGCCGAGCCGGCCGGCGACGGCCGGTGGCCGCCGCTGGCCGCCGTGCGCGACCGCGCCGAACGCGGCCACATCGAGGCGACGCTCGACCGCGCCGGCGGGCAGCTCGCCCGCGCCGCCGACCTGCTCGGGGTGGGCCGCACGACCTTGTGGGAGAAGATGCGCCGCCTCGGCATCGCCGACGGCCAGGGCGGCTGACGACGTCCGGAAATCCGGACGTCACACCGGCGCCCCATCCGGATTTCCGGACGCGGACGGCGCCGCAGGCCGCGGCTCCCGCGGCCCGGCGGGCAGCACGGCGGGCGGCACGGCGGTTGCTTCCTTTGGCACACCAACAATCGGTCCAAGGGAGGAACCGTTCATGCCGGAGTGTCCGAAACTCGCAGCGCTGGGCCGCCGCCAGTTCCTGCGCAGCGGTGCCGCCGCCACCGCCGGGGCCGCGGCGGCGGCCGTCGCCCCGTCCCCCGCCCGGGCCGCCCTGCCGGGGGCCCGCGTCGACTACCCGCCGGGCCGCCTCGCCAACCTCAAGGACCTGACGGTCGACGAGCCGCTGCCCATCGCCTGGCCCGACGCCGACTCCCCCGGCGTGCTCGTCAAGCTGGGCCGGCGGGTGCCGGGCGGCGCCGGGCCGGACGGCGACGTCGTCGCCTACTCCACGCTGTGCCCGCACAAGGGCTATCCGCTCGCCTTCGACGCCGCCGACCGCACGCTCAACTGCCCCGGCCATTTCTCGCGCTTCGACTGCGAGGCGGCGGGCCAGCAGGTGTGGGGGCACGCCACCCAGAACCTGCCGATGTTCCGCCTGACCGTCGACGCCGACGGCGACATCACCGCCGTCGGCGCCGACGAGCTGATCTACGGCCGCACCCGCAACGTGCTGCAGGGCTGAAGGGGAGGACGGACCCATGACCTACAAGCGTGGCATCGACCAGCTTCCCATCCCGCCCAAGGACGCCGCGGTGCACAACGTCACCTGCGACTTCTGCATCGTCGGCTGCGGCTACAAGGCCTATTCCTGGCCCATCGACCGCCAGGGCGGCACGCGGCCGGAGCAGAACGCCTTCGGCGAGGACCTCGCGCGCCAGCAGGGTGCCGAGAGCGCCGCCTGGTACGCGCCCTCCATGTACAACGTGGTGGAGCAGAACGGAAAGCTGGTCCACCTCGTGATCAAGCCGGACAAGGACTGCGAGGTGAACGCCGGCCTCACCTCGGTGCGCGGCGGCCGCATGGGCGAGACGCGGGTGTCGGAGCAGACCGGGACCATGGCGGCCCGCCTGTCCAGCCCGATGGTCTGGCGCTACTCCCAGATGATGCCGACGAGCTGGGAGGACTCCCTGGCGCTGGTCGCCGACGTCACCCGCCGCGTCGTCGAGGAGATGGGCGAGGACGGGGTGATCGTCTCCGCCTTCGACCATGGCGGTGCCGCCGGCGGCTACGAGAACACCTGGGGCACCGGCAAGCTCTATTTCGACGCCCTCACGGTCAAGAACATCCGCATCCACAACCGCCCGGCCTACAACAGCGAGGTGCACGCCAGCCGCGACATGGGGGTGGGCGAGCTCAACAACTGCTACGAGGACGCCGAGCTGGCCGACACCATCCTCGTCGTCGGCGCCAACCCGCTGGAGAACCAGACCAACTATTTCCTCGCCCACTGGGTGCCCAACCTGCGCGGGGAGTCGCTGGCGAAGAAGCGGGCGCTGCTGGCGGGCGAGGCGCACGCCGCCGGGCGCATCGTCGTCGTCGACCCGCGGCGCACCGTCACGGTCAACGCCTGCGAGACGGTGGCCGGGGCGGAGAACGTGCTGCACCTCGCCATCGAGCCCGGCACCGACCTGGTGCTGCTCAACGCCCTGCTCACCGAGGTGGTCGCCCGGGGCTGGCAGGCCAAGGACTTCATCGCCGCCCACACCAGCGGCTTCGAGGCGGCGGTGGCGGCCAACCGAACCTCGCTGGACGAGGCGGCCGCCGTCACCGGGCTGCCGGCCGAGGCCATCGCCAAGGCGGCGCGCTGGATCGCCGAGCCCAAGGAGGGCGGCAAACCGCGGCGCACCATGATGGCCTACGAGAAGGGGCTGATCTGGGGCAACGACAACTACCGCACCAACGCGGCCCTGGTGAACCTGGCGCTGGCCACCCACAACGTCGGCCGCGAGGGCACGGGGTGCGTGCGCCTGGGCGGCCACCAGGAGGGCTACGTCCGCCCCTCCGACGCCCATGTCGGGCGCCCCGCGGCCTACGTCGACCAGATGCTGATCGCCGGCCAGGGCGGCGTCCACCACGTGTGGGCGGTCGACCACTTCAAGTCGACCCTCAACGCCGAGGAGTTCCGCCGCGCCTACCGCCGCCGCACCAACCTGGTGAAGGAGGCGATGGACAGCGTGCCCTACGGCGACCGCGAGGCCCAGCTCGAACAGATCGTCGCGGCGATCAAGCGCGGCGGCCTGTTCAGCGTCGTCGTCGACATCCTGCCGACGCAGACCGGCGAGGCGGCGCACGTCTGGCTGCCGGCGGCGACGGCGGGCGAGATGAACCTCACCTCCATGAACGGCGAGCGCCGCCTGCGCCTGACCGAGCGCTACATGGACCCGCCGGGCACCGCCCTGCCCGACTGCCTGATCGCCGCGCGCCTCGGCACCGCGCTGGAGGAGTCGTTCCGGCGGGCGGGCAACGAGGGCTACGCCGCCCGCTTCAAGGGCAAGTTCGAGTGGGCGACGGAGGAGGACGCCTTCATGGACGGCTACCACGCCCACGCCGAGGGCGGGGAGCACGTCACCTACGAGCGGCTGCGGGCCATGGGCACCAACGGCGTGCACGAGCCGGTGGTGGCGGTCCGGGACGGCAAGCTCGTCGGCACCAAACGCCTCTACACCGACGGCCGCTTCAAGACCGACGACGGCCGCGCCCGCTTCCTGGAGACCGCCTGGCGCGGTCTGCAGGTGGCCGGCCGGCAGCAGCAGAAGGAGAAGTATCCCTTCCTCATCAACAACGGCCGCAACAACCTGGTCTGGCAGAACGCCTTCTACGACGTGCACACGCCGTTCGTGCGCGAACGCATGCCGGTCGCCCCCATCGAGATGAACCCCGACGACATGGCGCGGCTGGGGCTGGCGGCGGGCGACCTCGTGGAGGTCTACAACGACGTCGGCTCGACCCAGGCGATGGTCTATCCCACGCCGACCGCCAGGCCTGGTCACGCGTTCATGCTGTTCATCGCGCCGACCGGCCAGGTGGGGAACGTCATCAGCAAGGGGACCAACGAGCTGATGATCCCCAACTACAAGAACGTGTGGGCCGACATCCGCCGCATCGGCCGCGCCCCCGGCGCCGACGCCATGAGCTTCAAGAGCATCGCGTATCCCCGGGGCGTGTAGCGCCGCGGGAGCTTTCCGCGTGTCCCGACAAGGGCGCTTCGGCGCCCTTGTCGGCTTCCCCTGCCGGATGCAATTGCGTGTAGCCCAAGCATACCATATATTGAAGATCACAAAACGCCAACCGAACAAGTTCAAAGCGTTCCCGAATTTGGTTGTGGGCCCTAGTCCCCCCAACCATTTCTCCCGGTTTCGCTTTGGAATCGATGGTTTGGAATGCGTTCCCCCGTGCTTCGTGCGGGAGGCGCGCAGCTGTAGCCCGGATCTGCATCCCAGTTTCAGAGACGGCCTTTGTTCTTGGTGCGTTCGACCTTAGCGTTGTCCGCCGAACAAATGTCGCGATGGCCTCCTGTCGCGTGGCTATTTGTGCCCATGGGCAGAGCCTGCCGGGCGGAATGTGGCGCGTGTCAGCGGCATGAGTCGTTTGAACGGCAACCTTCGGCGCGGCAGACATGGCATGAACGTTGCTTTCATCCGGCGGCGAACGTTCAGAGCCACAAAACCGCAATGGAGGTGAACGTGCAAATCCTCGGTCACCATGCGCCTGTCGGCCATGCCGTCGCCTCGGATCGGGGCAGGATGTCAGGCGCCAACCAATCCACGGGCTCCACAAACTTCTCGGACCTGCTGGCAAACGTCCCCGAAGCGCCGGACACGACGGCGGCGCCGACACCGGCCGAGCAGGCCGAGGCCGAAGAGATCGCCCGGATGCAGGAGGACCTGGGCGCGTACAAGCGCCAGCGGGACAAGGTCGTGCAGAGCCGGACGGTCGACCCGCCGGCGTTTCAGATCGCGCTGCCCGTTAACGACCGCGGCTACATGCCATACGTGACGGCCGACCAGCAGAAGCTGATGGACCGCATCACCGACTCCTACCTTGGTCGGCCGGAGCACGAAATGGAGAAGATGTGGGAAGAGCTGAGAGCCAACGGCCTCACTCCGGACCAGCTCGTGCGCACCGCGAAGTACTTCGTCAATCTCGACGGCGAGATCGTCAGCCGCGCCGTGGCAACAGGAAGCCAGCGCCCCGCTCAGCACGGCAGCACGGCCTGGACGGCATCGAGCGTTTGAGGGAGTCGTCCATGCGGGACTGTGGCCGTGAACAGACAGCACCGGTGCGGGATACAGAGTCCGCTTGGCGCTCAACACCGCTCGCGACTTCCTGCGACCGGTGACAACGGCCCAAGCCGCAACCGGTTTGCGACGCGTTCCATCTACGTGACGCTTGGTTGCGATCCTTGCGCGTCACTGCTCGGCGATTCTTGGATGAGCCGTGCCCGGACTTCGGCGGGCGCGCCCTCGGCCCAGATCAGCAGGGCGTCGAGCGTCGGGCACAGGGACTGCCCCCATTCCGTCAGGTGATATTCCACCTTTGGCGGGACTTGGTGGTGAACGATGCGCCCGACGACGCCGTCGCTTTCGAGTTGGCGCAGTTGCTGAATCAGCATCTTCTGGGAAATGCCGGGAATGGCCCGCTCCAGATCGGAGAAGCGCCGCACCTGGCCACCGAACAGCTGGAATAGGATCACGAGCTTCCACCGCCCTTCCAGGACGCGGAGCACATTCTGCACGCTCTGGGCTCCCGATTGGGGCGTGTAGGAAGCACGCTTACCTTCGGGTGAGTACCTTACTTTTTCGTCCGTTCTTGTCATCTGGAAAGACTAATAGCAGTCTCCCTCCGACGCAACGCATTCCCGGAGGGATCTCATGGACCACGATCTGCCGCCCGCGATTGCCGCCTATGTCGAGGCGAATGCTCGGCTCGACGCCGAGGGCATGCTCGCAGCCTTCGCGCCGGACGCGGTCGTCCTCGACGACGGCGGACGACACGAGGGCGGACGACACGAGGGCCGCGAGGAGCTCAGGGCATGGATCCAGACGGCGACGCTCGACAGCCGGGCGGTCTTCACCCCCGACGCCTGGGGCGAAGAGGCCGGCCGTATCGTGGTGGATGGCCGGACCGCGGGGAATTTCAGCGGCAGCCCGATCCGCTTCACCTTCCGCTTCCAACTCAAGGACGGGGCGATCGTCGCCCTGGAGATCGCATGATGTCCGCCCGTCCCGATCCCACCGAGTTCCAGGGCCGTCGAGTCGTCGTTACCGGCGGCACCAAGGGCACCGGCCGAGCGACCGTCCAGAGGTTCGTGGCGGGCGGTGCCCAGGTCCTGACGGCGGCGCGCGGCGGTGTCGACGATCTGACCGGCGTCCGCCTCGTGGAAGCGGACCTGACCACTCCCGTGGGGACCCAAAGACTCGCCGAAGCGGCCATGCAGCACTTCGGCGGCGTGGACGTGTTGGTGCACGTTCTGGGAGGCTCGACTTCGCCCGGCGGCGGCTTCGCCGCCCTGACGGACGATCACTGGCGCGCCGAACTTGACCTGAACCTGTTTGCGGCGGTGAGGCTCGATCGAGCCTTGCTGCCGCAGATGATGGCTCGCGGCAACGGCGTGGTCATCCACGTCTCCTCCATCCAGCGGCAACTGCCGCTGCACGACTCCACGACTGCCTATGCGGCGGCCAAGGCCGCCTTGACGACCTACAGCAAGGCGTTGTCGAAGGAGCTCGGACCGAAGGGCGTGCGGGTCAACGTCGTCTCGCCGGGCTGGATCTACACGGAAGCCGCCGACGCCCTGATGACCCGCATCGCGGCGAGCACCGGCGGAACGCCTGAGGCGGCGCGCCAAAACGTCTTGGATGCGCTTGGGGGCATTCCCCTGGGACGCCCTTCCCAACCCGAGGAAGTGGCGGAGCTCATCGCCTTCCTGGCCTCGGATCGTGCCTCCGCCATCCACGGCGCGGAACACGTCATCGATGGCGGAACGATCCCGACGGTCTAGCAGGGCGCGGAAAAACCCGCCGGTGCGGGGGCATTCGGCTTGGAAAGGCACGAAATTTGGTAGGAATGCGCCCGTTCTCGGCGAAACCGCGTGGATTCCGGCGGCTTCTTGGCCCCGGAGCCGTCTTGCGGGCGGACTCCGGGTGCTGGTCAGGCGGCCAGCAGCCTGGGCAGGCGCACCAAAGTGTGGGCGGCGGCGGTAAGGGTGCACATCCGGCCGACGCGGGCAACGCCGCGGTGGCGGGTGGTGCGCCCATCGATGGCGGAGCGGCGGTTGCTGGCGTTCCGTGCCACGTGCGGGGCAGCGTTCAGCGCCCGCAGCGCGGCCACGAAATCCTTGGGGTCGTAGGCCTTGTCCGCCCCGACGGTAATCCGGTGCGGCGGTCAGCCGCACATCGACCGCCAGGGCGCGGTCGTCTCCCGAGAAGTGGTGTAGCTCGGGCATTTGGTCCGAATTCTCCGGCATGTCCGGCCGGTGAATTCATGCGTTCACGGCGCGGAGCATGATGGAGGGACCATCGCTCAAGGGAGCCATGGTTTCCAAGGTCGTATATCGGGATCTCTGGACGGCCCATTCACCGCTCTGTTCCAGGAGGATGGCGCCGATCAGGCCCGTGCCGACGCCCCCGCACCTGCGCCGCGTTCATCACGCCGGCGGGGTGGCCGGGCTTCCGGTCCGTGGCGGCTCCTCCGCGCGGCCGAGGAGATGCCGGCGGCCCGCCGCCCGGTGCCGGTCGCGCTGCGCCAGCAGCCAGGCGATCCAGGCGCCGAGGCCGTGGCCGCTCATGGCGGACAGCGCGGCCACGGCCGCCGGACCGCCCACCCGCTCGACCGCGGCGCGGGCGCGGGCGACGTCGAATTGGCCGACGTAGGGCAGGAGATCGGTCTTGGTGATCAGCACCAGGTCGGCGGCGCGGAAGACGAACGGGTACTTCTCGGGCTTGTCGTCGCCCTCGGTCACCGACAGCAGCACGACGTCGCGGTGCTGACCGACGGCGAAGCCGGCCGGGCACACGAGGTTGCCCACGTTCTCGATGAACAGCAGGTCGATCCCGTCGAGCGGCAGCGCGGCGAGGGCGTCGTGCACCATCGCCGCGTCGAGATGGCACGCCACCCCGGTGGTGATCTGCACCGCCGGCACGCCGTGGCGCCGGATGCGCCGCGCGTCGTTCTCCGTCTCGAGATCGCCCTCGACGACGGCGACGCGCACGCCGGCCGGCAGCGCGCCGATGGTCGCCTCGAGCAGGCTGGTCTTGCCGGCGCCGGGCGAGGACATCAGGTTGACCGCCAGCACGCCGCGGGCGTCGAGATGCGCGCGGACGCGGGCGGCCATCCGGTCGTTCGCCGCGCGCAGACTGTCCAGGACCGAGCTTGTCTCGCCGTCGGGCGGTCGATCCGCCCCGCATCCGCATTGGTCGCACATGGGTCTTGCGTCCTTTCCGCGCGTCTCCGGCCGGGCGGCGGAGCTGGCCGTCAGCCGCCGGCCGTCAGGGCGGCGGTTCCAGTTCCGCCTTCAGGCGGTCGAGATCGGGGATGACCATCGAGCTGTTGCCGAGCCGCTGCAGCACGCCGCCGCGGATCAGCTCGGCCACCACCGTCGACACCGACTGGCGGGTGGCGCCCACCTCCATCGCCAGATCCTCGCCGTGCGGGGCGACGTCGATGACCACGCCCTGCCGGGTGCGCCGCCCGTCGCGCTCGGCGGCCTCGCACAGGGCGCGCACCAGACGGTGCCGGACCCCGTGGAAGGCCATGTCCTCGATCATCCGGATCGACTTCTGCAGCATGCGCTCGACGGCCGGCAGCACCGCGAGGCCGAGCCCGGGGTCCTCCAGGACCAGCCGCCGGAAGGTCGCCTCGCGCAGCACCACCACCTCGCAGTCCCTCTTCACCTCCAGCATGGTCTCGGAGTGGAGCAGGATCGCGTCCCCGGCGTCGAGGGTGAAGAGGGTCAGCTCCTTGCCTTCGAAGGAGGCGAAGCAGCGCAGGCGGCCGGCGCGCACGACGAGGACCAACTCGCCGCCCTCCTCGACCTCCTGCGAGCCGTAGAGCAGATGGCCGGCCTTCATCCTGCGGACGGCGACCTGGCCGGCCAAGCGGCCGTCGAGCAGCCGGTCGAGGATCTCGTGGATCGGCCGCAGCACCGCCGGCTCGGCGGCGGGCGGGGGCGCCTCCTGGCGGCGCGACGGCGCCGCCGCCGGCGGCTGCATGCGGGCGAACAGCGTCGAGCCGCGCATCGTCTGCACCACGCACTCGTCGGACGCGGCGTGGCGGCGCACGCTGCCGTGCTGCACGGAGAAGAGCTGGTCGAAGCGCGCCGCGCCGACGGCCGACCAGGACAGCCCCAGCAGGTCGACCGCCTGGCGGTTGGCGCCGACGAGGCGGTCGCCGTCGAAGGCGAGCAGCCCCTCGTGCGGGCCACCCAGCAGGTAGGGATTGGCGTGGAGATGCATCTGCTCCTGCCGGCTGCAGGCCCGCTCGAACAGGAGCCGCTCGATCTGCTCCACCGCCCGGCGCATCAGCGGCAGGGTGTAGGCGTGCGGCGTGTCCGCCTCGGTCGTCACGTCAAGGATGCCGACGATCGCGCCGCACGGGTCGAGGATGGGCACGGCGGAGCAGCTGAGGACGCCGTTCGAGGTGAGGAAATGCTCGCCGCCGACCACCGACAGCGCGCTGCCCTCCACCAGCGCGGTGCCGATGGCGTTGGTGCCGACGCTGCCCTCCCCCCAGTGGGCCCCCGGGCGCAGGGCCACCCGGTCCGCCGCGACGGCGAAGGACGGGCTGCCGGCGCGGATCAGGACGACGCCCTCGGCGTCGGTGAGGACGGCGATGCCGCCGGTCAGCTCCAGGTCGCGGCACAGCGACTCGATCTCGCCGCAGGCCGCCTCGACCAGGAACTGGTTGCGCTCAAGCACCTCGCGCAGGGCCTGCCGCGACACCGCCTCCGCCCGCGGCGGCGCGTCGAGACGCAGGCCATGGGCGGCGCTGCGCTGCCACGAGCGCATGATCGGCAGCGGCACGTCGGCGGGAACGATGCCCGTGGCCAGGAACTCCCGCCGCAACGCCAGCATGTTGTCGGGGTCGCGCGGCATCCGCACGACGGCCGCCGCCGAGGCGCGGAACCCGCCCGGCGGCCGCCCGGCCGCAGGCACGCCCTCGCAACCGGCGCAGCGGCCGGTCCCCCGCTCCACGCACCCGTTCCGGTCCCCCGAGCCGCTCCCGCACGGCTCCGCGTCCGATCGCGTCATCCGCAGACGCCTTTCGTGTCCGTCGTCCCGCCGCGTCGCCCCCGCACGGCCTCCGTGATCGCCCGGATCCACGATCACCCCGCTTGCGCCCGTCGGTCCGGAGCCGCGGCCGCGAAGATCGGCGATTCTGCACCCGGACGGACGTCCCCCGCCTTGATCGAGAGCAATGCGGCCGGCAGATCCCACAGGGAATCGATGACCCGGGCGGCGCCAAGGTCGTCGACCCGACGCGCCGAGCAGCCGCCGCGGACGGCCACGGCCGCCATGCCGGCGGCCGTGGCGGCGTCGATGTCGTGCTCGCCGTCGCCGACGAACACCGCCTGCGCGGGCTCGATGCCGAGGCGCCGGCAGGCCAGGAGAAGGAGCCCGGGGTGCGGCTTCTTCGGCGGGCCGGCGTCGCCGCCGACCACCGTGTCCACCGCCGCCTCCAGCCCGAAGCGGGCGAGGACGGCACGGGCGTCCGCCTCGCCCTTGTTGGTGACGACGGCCCGCCGCACGCCCCGTTCGGCGAGGACGCGCAGCACCTCGGCGGCGCCCGGGCAGAGCGTCGTGAACCGCAGCGGCGGCGGACGGTAGAGCGCCAGGAACCGGGCCAGGACGAGCTCGCGGAGTCGCGGGTCGGGCGCGACGCCCCGCAGCGCGAGGGCGCGCTCGACCAGCGCCCGCGCCCCGCCGCCGAGAATCCGCCGGACGGCCTGCAGCGGCAGCGCCGGCTCGCCCGCCGCGTGCAGCGCCTCGTTCAGCGCCGCATGGACGTCGCCCACCGAATCGACCAGCGTGCCGTCGAGGTCGAAGAGGGCGGCGCGCGGCCAGGGGATGGCGCCGGCCGGACGCCGCGCCAGACGCCGCTTGCCGTCGTGCCGGCAGGCGGGGCCGGCGGCCAACGCCACCTCCAGCGCCAGGCTGCCGTCGGCGAGCGGTGCCGCCAGCGCCGGCAGCCCGGCGAGCCGGTCGCGGACCGCCGCGCAGACGTGCCGGCCACGCCGGGCCGGCGGCGTGGCGACGACGAGGGAAAGCCGTGGCCGTCCCCCCTCCTCCAGGGCGGCGCCGAAGTCGGCGACGGCGTCGAGCCCGAACAGCGCCTCGTCGAGGGCGGCGAGGGTCAGCGCCCCGCCGCCCGGCAGCGCCACCGCGCCGGCGAGCCGCTCCACCGCACCGTCGAGCCGGCGCAGGACCGAGCCGCAGCGGCAGGGGCCCGGCAGCAGGCGGCCGCGGTCGCCGGTGCGGTAGCGGACCAGCGGCAGGGCCCGGCGCCGCAGGGTGGTGACGACGATCTCCCCGGCGGCGCCGGGCGGCAGCGGCGTGCCGGTGTCGGGATCGACGACCTCGACGTACAGGTCGCCTTCGCGCAGATGCATCCCGGCGTGGGCGGCGCATTCCAGCGCGCCACCCAGCCCCGTCTCGGTCATGCCCCAATGGGCGAAGACGGCGCACCGCCACAGGCCGGCCAGGGCGTCGCGCAGGCTGGCGGGCACGCGGTCGGCGCTGAGCAGGACGGCGCGCGGCGCCACCGCCGGCCCGCCGTCGCTCGCCGCCAGCCGGGCCGCCGCCAGCAGCCGCACCGGCGTGCCGAACACGACGGCGGGCCGCTCGGCGCGCAGCAGCGCCACCAGCTCCTCGAGCGGCCGGTCCGGCTCGGCGGCGACCGGCTCGACGCCGAGGCGCCGCGCCGCGGCCGCCAGGCCGGCGCCGACGCCGCCGGGGCGCCGGGCGGGAAAGGCGATCACCGCCCGGTCGCCGGGGCGCGCGAACAGCGCCATGCCGTGGTGGAAGAAGTCGACGGTGTCCTCGAGGTCCTCCTCGGTGCAGAACACGCGCTTGGGCGGCCCGCTGGTGCCCGAGGTGTCCAGGGTGACGATGCGGGCGACGGCGCTCTGCGGCACCGCCAGCAGCGGCGGCGCGGCGGCGGCGAGGTCGCCGGGGGTGGTGAAGGGAAAGCGGGCGAGGTCGGCCAGGGTCGCGGGGGGCCCGTCCGGCCAGTCGGCGCGGCTCCGGTAGAAGGGGCTGGCGGTGCGCACGAACGCCAGCGTCTCGCGCAGGCGGGCGAGCTGATGGTCCTCGACGGCGCGGCGCGTCAGCGGCTCAGGCACGGCCATCCGGCGCGCCGTCCAGGCGTCGAGCGTGGCCATGGGGGACGCTTCGTTCGTCATCGCCACCTCACCGGCCGGTCGCGCGGTAGAGGGCGCGGCCCTGGCGGTCCGTCAGATTGTAGGCGCAGAAGGGGATGACCCGGCGGTCCGGCGCCACCACGTGGATGTGGCACTGGCGCACCCGCTCCACGTCGAAGGTCCAGGCGTCCTGGAAGGCCATGCCGGACAGGCCCAGCGTGCGCCGGCGCCGGTCGAGGAGCGTGTCGAACGCCTCCAGCCCTTCGGCCGGTCCGTCGCCGGCGGCGGCGCGGCCCCATTGCCCGGCGACGTAGCGCCGCGCCCGGTCGACGTCCGGGCTGGGCGCCGTCGAGCCGCAGCAGCCGCTCGGTTTCGCCGCCTCCGCCGCGGCGGGGACACCGCAGCAGGACGGCCGCGCCGTGCGCTCCGCCCGCAGCGTGCCGTCGTCGTCGACGAGGAAGCGGCCGCTGAAGGAGCAGTAGGGGTTCTCCGCCGAGCCCGGCTGGAAGTCGCCGAGGGCGATGGAGCCGCCGCTGTACGCCACCAGGGCCTCCATCACCTCCGGCAGGGTGACCCGCTCCAGCGCCCCCAGCGCCGCGGGGTGGCGGCCGAACCGGCTGATCGGCTGGAAGTGGACCGCCCGCACCGTCGGCATCGCCGCCTTGGCACAGTCGACGACGGCGGCGATCTCGTGGAGATTGACGCCGGCCGCCACGGTCGGCACCAGGACCACGCCGATCCCGGCGGCGCCGCAGTTGGCGACGGCGCGGGCCTTGAGCTCCGCCAGCCGGGCGCCGCGCAGGCGGCGGTGCGTCTCGTCGCTCACCCCGTCGAACTGCAGGAACACGCAGTCGAGGCCGGCCCCGGCCAGGGCGGCGAGATAGTCCGGCTCGCGGGCGATGCGCACGCCGTTGGTGTTGAGCTGGACGAAGTCGAACCCCCGGGCGCGGACCAGCCGCACGATGGCGGGCAGATCGTCGCGCAGCGTCGGCTCGCCGCCCGACAGCTGGATGTGGACACGCCCGCCGGCCGCGGCGAGGGTGTCGAGCCAGCCGCCGATCTCGGCGAGGTCGGCGTCGCGGCCGTGCCGCCCGGCGGAGGCGAAGCACACCGGACAGGCGAGGTCGCAGCGGGAGGTGACCTCCAGCAGCACGCAGCAGCTCTGCTGGCGGTGGTCGGGGCAGAGGCCGCAATCGTGCGGGCAGCCGTGGCGCACCGCCGTCGCGCAGACGGGCGGACGGGCGTGGGCACGGGCGCCGCGGCCCCACAGCCGGTAGCTCTCCAGGCCCCGCCACACCGGCACGGCGACGGTGCCGTGCGCGCGGCAGCTCTTCTCCAGGTACACCGTGTCGTCCTCGGCGAACCGCCAGGCCGACACCGTCGCCAGACACTCCGGGCAGACGCTTTCGGTCTCGCCCAGGAAAACGCGGGGCGCGGCGAGGGTCATGGCACGCTCTCCATCACGGCGGGAAGAACGGCGGCGGGATCGCCACGGTCACCGAGGCGGTCGCCGAGGCGGTCCGCCACCGCCCGCAGCACCGCCGCGGCCGCGGCGTGGCGCCGCCGCGCCCCGGCCAGGGCCTCGGCGTCGCCGGCGAACCGGCGCAGGGCCGGCGCGAAGCGCTCCTCCAGCGGCACGCGCCGCTCGCCCTGGATCAGCTTGTCGGCGAGGAACAGCACGGCGCCCTCGTCGAGGCACCGGACCTCGGCGGGCAGCTCCATGTGGCGGGCGATGACGGCGGCGACCTCGGGGAAGCCGAACCCGGCGACCAGGGCCGCGCCGGCCTCGGCGTGACGGGGACTGCCCTTGGCGATGTCGTGCAGCAGCGCCGCGGCGCGCAGCCGGTCGACGTCGAGCGCGACGCCGGCGGCGCCGAGCCGGCGGGCCAGCGCCTCGGCCAGGGCGGCGACGGCGCGGCCGTGCCGCCGCACCGGCTCGGCGGCCCCCGCCGCCGCCAGCATCGCCTCGCACTCCTCGTCGCCCGGCGAGTCGTGGTGGGCCAGGGCCTCGACCAGCCGGCGGTGCTCGTCGGGCTCGTCCATGTCGCGCAGGCAGCCGCCGTCGAACACCTCAACCTCGCGCGCCTCGCCCGCGTGGCGTTCGAGGACGGCGCGCAGCCCGCCCGGACCCGCCGCCGCCAGGACGTCGGCGAAGAGGGCGCGGGCGACGAAGGGCGGGTGGCCGCGGCGGCCCGCGAAGACCGGGTGCAGCAGCGGCGCGCCGGTGTCCGCCGCGGCCCGCAGGATGCGGGCGACGGTCGACGGCCGCACCAGCGGCATGTCGACCGGCAGGACGAGGCAGCCCGCCGCCTCTTCCGGCAGGGCGGCGATGCCGGCCTGCACGCTGCTCAGCATGCCGCGGTCGTAGGCCGGATTCTCGACCCCGGCGACGCCGAGATCCGCCACGGCCGCCGCCATGGCGGCGGCGTTGTGGCCGTAGACGACGACGATGGTCGCCACGCCGCCCCGCCGCAGCCCGTCGACGACGTGACCGAGCACCGACCGGCCGCCGAAGGGCAGCAGCGGCTTGAAGGCGCCCATCCGCGACGACCGGCCGGCGGCGAGGACGACCGCCGCCACGGCACCGCAAGGCGGGCGGCCGTCCATCACACCGCCTCCGCGCCGGCGCCCGCGCCGCCGCCCGCCGCGGCCGGTCCGCGGGGCGGCGCCGCCACCGCGGCGCCGTGGTCCGCCATCGTCTCCTGGACCTGCCGCCACACCTCGGCGATCAGGGCCGGACAGCGCTCCTGCTTGAGCCTCTGGTCGAAGGCCATGATGTCGGCGCAGTCGATGCCGCCGTAGGTCTCGGTCGCCATCGTCTCGAACCACTCGGCGAACTCGTCGAGCATGACCTTGAAGCGCGGGTCCTCGGTCTCGTCGTCGGCGCCGCGGCCGGCGCACAGGCCGAGCACGCAGCACCCGCCGCTCAGGGCGCCGCAGTTGAAGCCGCGCCCCATGCCGAGGGCCAGCCCCGACATCGCCCGCACCACGTCGGGCGCGTCGCGGCCCTGCGCCTCGAGCGCCAGCTTCACCAGGATGTGGCTGCACTTGTAGCCCTGCAGCAGGAGTTCGGCGATCCGGAACGTGTCCTCGTTCATCGGTGGTCTCCTTTTCCTCGTGCCGCCGCGTCGCCGGGCTTGCGCGCGACGAGCAGGCAGTAGCCGGGCGCCGCCCGCCGGGCGGCCTCGGCGGTGAGGCCGCAGGCGCCGCCCCACAGCGCGTCCAGCGAGCCGTAGCGGAAGACGAACCGGGCGACCCAGCCCGCCAGCACCTCGGAGCGGTCCTCGAAGCCGGCGACGCGCAGGCCCGCCGCGGCGACGGCGCGCTCCAGGGCGCGCCGGCCGGCCAGCGCGGCGCAGCCCTCCGCCGCAGCGGCGCCGTCCGGGCGGCGGCCATAGACGTCGCCGAGGGCGAGCCGCCCGCCCGCCCGCAGCACCCGGGCCCACTCCGCCAGCGCCCGTCCGCGGTCGGCCATCACCGACAGGCTGCATTCCGACAGCACGCCGTCGACGCTGCCGTCGGCCAGCGGCAGGGCGTCGCCGCGGGCGCGCAGCACCGGCACCCCGCGCGCCCGCGCCGCCGCCAGCGGCCCGTCCGCCGCGTCGACGCCGACGGCGCGCAGGCCGCGGCCGCCCATCAGCGCGACGCTCGCCCCCTGGCCGCAGCCGACGTCGACCACCCGGTCGCCCGGCGCGAAGCCGGCGCGGTCGAGCAGCGCCCCGGTCAGGGCGAGGCCGCCGGGGCGCAGCGGCTCCCCCGCCGCGTCGGTGACCAGGCCGCTGCCGTAGAGGCCGCTGCCGTAGAGGCCGGTCGGGGTGGCGAGCGGTGCGCCCATCACTTGTCCTCCAGCGCCTGTTCGACCTTCAGCATGCGCCCGCCGGCCAGCGCCTCGTCGACGTAGACGAAGCCGCAGGACGGACAGCGCGGCAGTGCCACCGGAAAGGTCTGGCCGAGGTAGGAGGCGGCGACCGGCCCCACCTGCAGCGGCACGTCGCAGCGCAGGCAGACGAGGTCGGCGGCGGCGGAGGCGCCGTCGGAGGTGTCGGGGGCGGGCATCATGTCTTCGCCTCCACGTCCATGCGATGGCCGTAGGCGCGGTGGACGACCGGGCCGGCCGCGGTCAGCTCGTACTCGGCCCAGACCGTGACGTTGCCGATGCGGCGCGAGGCGATCAGCCGCCCGGACGCGCGGTCCTTCAGCCTGCGGCCGGTGCGCTCCGCCTCCTCCACCACCGCGGCCACCTCCTCGACGAGGATCAGCTTGCGTTCCAGGTCGGCGCGGACCGCGTCGGAGACGATGACCGCCGGCGGCGGCTCGGCATCGCTGGTCATGGCTTCACCCCACAGCTCGTGCAGCAGGCGGCCCTTGAGCCGCGACCGCCCGTCGCGCCGGCGCGAGAAGCCCGGATCGGGCCGCGCCGCCGGATCCCCATCGTGATCCCCCGGAAAGGCGAGGTCGAGGAGATGCAGCGCCCGCTTGCCGCGCCGGGCGAAAGTGTCGCGGCACATGGCGCAGTAGGTGAGGTAGTCGTCGGCGCTCTCGGCGATGCGCCGGTCGACGATCCTGTCGGCGACCTCGGGGTTGGCGAAGGCGACGAGCCCGCCGAAGCCGCAGCAGGTGGTGCGCTCCGCCCCCGACAGCTCGCGCACCTCGGCGCCGAGGCCGGCGGCCAGGGCACGCACGGCGCGCTGCGCTTCGCTGTCGTGGCGTGCCGTGCAGGGATCGTGGACGGCGAGCCGGCGCGGCGGTGCTTCGTGCGTTCCCGCCGGCCAGCCGATCTCGGCGAGCACCGGCCACAGGGAGCGGGCGGGGATCTCCGCCAGGGTGTCGCGGAACATCGACAGGCAGGAGGAGCAGGCGGTGATCACCGCCGGCCGGCCGAGCGCGTCCCAGGCGGCGCGCAGGCCGGCGGCCGCCTCGGCGTGCAGGTCGCGGCGGCCGGCCCAGTGGGCGGGGGCGCCGCAGCAGTCGACCATCAGCCCGACCCCGCCGGGCAGCCGGTCGGCGAGGTGCCGGTAGACGCTCTCGACGTGCCAGGGCGAGGAGGCGGCGAGCTGGCAGCCGGGGAAGAACAGGAAGGCGCTGCCGGCGTGTCCCGGCTGGTGGCGCGCGAAGGCGACGGCCTCGGAGCGGCTGAAGGCCATGTCGCGCAGCGCAAACTCGTGGTGCGAGGCCGGCATGTGGCCGCTCTCCACCATGCTCTGGCGGGCGTGGAGGCAGACGTCGCCCATGGCGAGGTCGGTCGGGCACACCGCCGCGCACAGGCCGCACAAGGTGCAGCTGTCGATCATGCGGTTGGCCTTGCGGTTGCCCATGACGATGCTGTCGTTGTTGTAGATCTCGCGGATGGCGCGGCGCGGGAACGTCTTGTAGTGCTCCAGGAAGGCACAGGCCTTGACGCACTCCAGGCAGTGGCAGGGGAAGCAGCGCGCCGCCTCGGCCACCGCCTCGGCATGGCTGTAGCCGGCGGCGGCATCCGCCGGGTCGACCGGCGGCAGCGGCGGTCGCCTGCCCGTGTCGGTGTAGAGGCAGGTCCCGCCGGTCCGCTCGGCGTCGGTGCGGTTGGCGGTCAGCGAAGCGCCCTGCAGGAAGCGGTCGATCGAGGCGGCGGCGCGGCGCCCGTCGCGGATCGAGCCGACGGGCGAATAGACCTGCCCCGGCGCGCCGTGGACGCCGCCGGCGAACACCTTGGGATGGCTGGTAGCGCGGGTGGCGGGGTCGGCGTCGACCCGCCCCTCTCCGGTCAGGCGGACGGTCGGCGCGAAGGCGAGCGCCGGCCCCGGCCCGATGGCCAGCAGCACGGCGTCGTGCCCGGCCACCAGCGTGTCGAGGCCGCGCGGCCCGTCGTCGCCGGTGATCCGCGTCCGGCAGCGGATCTCGACGCCGAGTCCGGCGAGGAAGCCGAGGTCGCCGGTCACCGCCGCCGGCGGCAGGGTTTCCGGCGGGTGGTCGTGCCGCAGCCGTTCCAGGGGATGCGCCTCGCCCTCGAAGACGGTGACGGCATGCCCCTTCATGGCGAGATCGAAGGCGGCGGTCAGCCCGGCCAGCCCGGCGCCGACGACGGCGACGCGCCTCGGCTTGCGGATGCGCTGGGCGGTCCGCCGCAGGGTGGCGTAGGATTCCTCCACGCAGGCCCGCTCCAGGGCGGCGATGCGGACCGCCCCGCCGGCCTCGGACCGGCGGCAGGCGGCCTCGCAGGGATGGTCGCAGATGTGCCCGAGGATCGCGGGAAAGGGCACCACCCGCGCATAGGTCGCGAAGGCGGCGGTGAAGTTGCCGGCCGCCATCGCCTCCAGCATGGCGCGGGCGTCGACGTGCAGGGGGCAGGCGGCCATGCAGGCCGGCGGCTGCTCCTCGGTGCACCGCGCCTCCCATGCCTTGACACGCTCGCTGTCCACGTCGCTGCCCTCCGTGCGGAATGGCGGGGCGGGCGGCCACCCCTCCCCGGCCGCCCGAGGACGGACGGGGAGCGGGGCGGCCGCCCGGGCGCTCGGAGCAGGACCACGCTCAGTGGTGCTCGTGCTCGCGCGCCGGCTCGGCCGCCGCGGCGGCGCCCGCCTTGGCGTCGAGCGCCATCTTGATCACCTCCGGCAACGCCGGGACGCGGAAGATGCGCACGCCGCAGGCGTTGTGGATGGCGTTCAGGATGGCCGGGTGCGGCGCGGTGAGCGGCGCCTCGCCGACGCCGGCGGCACCGAAGGGGCCGAGCGGCCGCGGCGTTTCGAGATAGAGGATCTCGATGTCGTCGGGCACGTCCTTCGGATAGGGGATGCCGCAGTCCCGCAGGGTGTTGTGGAGCTCCAGGTCCTCGAAGTCCTCGCTGAGGGCGAGGCCGATGCCCTGGGCCAGGCCGCCGTAGATCTGCCCGTCCACGGTGGTCCGGTTGATGATGGTGCCGACGTCGGCCGCGGTGGTGAACTTCACCACGCGCGCCTTGCCGGTCTCCAGGTCGACCTCGACCTCGGGCATGAACACTTCGTACATGTAGACGGGGAACGGCGCCCCTTGGGCGGTGTCGGGACTGCAGTCGCTGCACGCCGCCGCCACCCACGTGCCGTCGTAGACCAGCGGGATGTTCTCGGCGACCATCTCGTCGTAGGTCCGGTAGGTGCCGTCGGGCTTCCTCATGGCGTTGAGCAGCATCTCCGCCGCCACCCGGGTGGCGTTGCCGGTGAAGACGTTGGAGCGGCTGCCGCCGGCCGGGCCGGAGTTCGGGCCGAAGGTGTCGTTCATCACCAGCCGGATCTGCTCGGGCCGGACGCCGGCGTGGCGCAGCACCTCGTGCGCCATGGTCAGGGTGCCGAGGTCGGCACCCTGGCCGTGGTCCTCCCAGGCGTTGTAGACGGTGACGCCGGCGGCGGTCAGCTCGACCCGGGCGTTGGAGCTGTCGGGGCCGTCAAGGCCGCAGCCGTAGATGCCCAGCGACAGGCCGACGCCGCGCTTGACCGTGTCGGTCGACAGATCACGGCAACGTTTCTTCGCCTCCTCGTACTTCGGCCGCAGCAGGTCGAAGAGCTGCTTGAGCACCAGCACGTCCGGCTTCTGCCCGGTCGGCGTGGTCGAGGTCTCGTTGTAGAGGTTCTTGTAGCGGAACTCGAACGGGTCCTCGCCCATCTTCTCGGCCAGCATGTCGATGGCGGTCTCGGACGCCAGGAAGGATTGCGGCGAGCCGTAGGCGCGGAAGGCGGAGCCCCAGGCGTGGTTGGTCGCGACCGTCCGGCCATGGCCGCGGATGTTCTCCAGATGATAGCCGGCCCCGGTGAACTGGGCCTGGCGCAGGGTCACCAGGTCGCCGAACTCGGAATAGGGGCCGTGGTCGAGCCACCAGTCCGTCTCCATCGCCGTCAGCTTGCCGGCGGCGTCGCAGGCCAGGCGGATGTTGATGTTGGCCGGGCTGCGTTTGCCGGTGTAGGTGATGTTCTGGTACTGGTCGTAGACCAGCGAGACCGGCTTGCCCGTCGCCAGCGCCGCCACGCCGAGCAGCGCCTCCATGGTCGGCGAGAACTTGTAGCCGAAGGTGCCGCCGGTCGGGTTCTGGATGAGGCGGAGCTTCTCCGGCGGCACGCCGATGCCGGGGCAGATCATGGCGTGGTGCAGGTGCACGCCGATGCTCTTGGACAGGATCGTCAGGACCCCGTCGTCGTCGATGAAGGCCTCGCCGCAGTCCGGCTCGAGGTGCAGGTGCGGCTGGCGGCTGCAGTAGGTGGTGACGTCGACGGTGGCCGCCGCCGTCTCGAAGAAGGGCCTGGTGTCCTCGCCCTTGGCGACGCCCTGCTCGTAATAGGCGTTGGGCACGCCGGGATGGATCTCCATGGCGTCCGGCGCCAGGGCGGCGAAGCCCGACATGTAGGCGGGCAGGACCTCCAGGTCGACTTTCACCGCGTCGGCGGCGGCGCGGGCGTGCGCTTCGGTGTCGGCGGCGACGATGGCGATGGCGTCACCGTACTGGAAGACCTTCTCCTTGCACAGGATCGGCCGGTCCCAGCCGTCGCCCTTGTTGGTGGGGAAGGTGATCAGGCCGGTGATGGCGTTGCGCCCGCGGACGTCCTTCCAGGTGATGACCTTCTCCACGCCCGGCATGGCTTCCGCCTCGGCGGTGTCGATGCCCTTGATGAGCGCGTGCGACACCTTGGCCTGGACCAGCGCGAGGCGCAGGGTGCCTTCCGGCATGCGCAGCGCGACGTCGGCGCCGAAGTCCCAGGTGCCCGTCACCTTGGCGAGGGCCGACGGCCGGATGTAGTGGGTGCCGAGGATGGAGCCGTCCTCCTTGGCGGCGGGAACCAGCTCCTCGGCCGTCTTCTCGCCGCGCAGCACGGCGGCGGCGTCCATGACGGCGTCGACCAGCGGCTTGTAGCCGGTGCAGCGGCACAGGTTGCGGTTGCGGTTGAACCAGGCGCGCACCTCTTCCCGGGTCGGCGACAGGGTGCGGTCGAGCAGGGTCTTGGCCGACATGATGAAGCCCGGCGTGCAGACGCCGCACTGGGCGCCGCCGTGGGCCATCCAGGCGACCTGCAGCGGGTGCAGGTTGCCGGGCGTGCCGAGCCCCTCGATGGTGGTGATCGCGGCGTGCGGCGCCACCTTGTCGACCGGGGTCATGCAGGCGCGGACCGGCTTGCCGTCGATGATGACGGTGCAGGCGCCGCACTGGCCGTCCTCGCAGCACACCTTGCAGCCGGTGAGCAGCATCTGCTGGCGCAGGACGTCGGCCAGCGACGCATCCTTTTCGGCCACGACCCAGCGTTCGACACCGTTGACGTTCAAAGGAATGCGCTTCATGGGTTCCTCTCCGATGGGAAGGGCGAGACCGACGTGCCCGTCTCGCGCGGGCTGGTTTCCACCGCCGGACAAGGCGGTCACGCCGCGTGGCGGTCCTCCGGCGCCGGTGCCGCGGCCCCGTGCGGCCGCTTCGCCCCGGCGCCACCGCCGCCACCGACGCAGTCGGCCATCGAGCGCATCAGCGGACGGACGGCTTCGGCGTCGCGGAGGTGGGCGATCATCTCGGCCGCGATGGCGACCGCGATCTCCTCCGGCGTGTCGGCGCCGATGGGCAGGCCGAGCGGCGCGTGGACGCGGGCG
This sequence comes from Azospirillum sp. ST 5-10, assembly GCF_051225715.1. Classification (NCBI taxonomy): domain Bacteria; kingdom Pseudomonadati; phylum Pseudomonadota; class Alphaproteobacteria; order Rhodospirillales; family Azospirillaceae; genus Azospirillum; species Azospirillum sp. ST 5-10. The sequence goes on along the minus strand of NZ_JBPJSP010000015.1, from coordinate 94,712 downwards.
AAGCGCTCCGCCGCCACGCCCTCGGCGCGCAGCTTGTTGAAGACGGTGAGGATCTTGCGCTTCGATCCGATCATGCCGATGTAGCCGGCCGGCGTGCCGAGGGCCCAGGCGAGCACGTCGGCGTCGAAGGCGTGGCTGCGGGTGGCGATGACGATCAGCGACCGCGCGTCGGGGCGCAGCCCGCCGGTGATCGCCGCCAGTTCGCCGGCGTGCACCTCCCGGGCGTCGGGACAGCGGTCCCGGTTGGCGAACTCCGGGCGGTCGTCGATCACCTCGACCTCCAGGCCGATCATGCGGGCGAGCCGCGCGGTGACGACGCCGATGTGGCCGGCGCCGAAGATGTAGGCGACGGCGGCCGGACGGATCGCCTCGACGAAGATGTCGAGGCGGCCGCCGCACACCATGCCGGTGTCCATCAGCGGGTTCTCGTGCAGGTTGAGGGACAGCATCTGTGACCGGCCCGACGCCAGCACGTCCCGCGCCGCGGCGATGGCGTAGCCCTCCGCGGCCCCGCCGCCGACGGTGCCGACGATGGAGCCGTCCTCGCGCACCAGCATCTTGGCGCAGGAGTAGGAGGGGGTGGACCCCACCACGTTGACGATGGTCGCCAGCGCACAGGAGCGTCCCTCGCTGCGCTCGCGGATGAGTTCCTCGTAGACGTCCATGACCGTTCCTCCCGCGCCTCGTCGGTGTTGCGTGCGGCCGGGCGGCGTTACGCGGCCGCCGGCATGCAGGCGCCGTTCGGGCAGACGTCGGCGCACTGCGGGGTGTCGTAGTCGCCCTCGCACTCCTTGCATTTCTTGGGGTTGATGCTGAACAGCTTGCCCTTGTGGGTGATCGCCTGGTTGGGGCAGACGTCCTCGCAGGAGCCGCAGGCGCTGCACAGTTCCGCGTCGATTCGATAGGCCATGGCCTTCCTCCATTTCCCGCGTGCCCGCAGGAGCGTCAGCGCTCCGTGCAGGAGACGCAGGGATCGATGCTGTTGACGATGATGGCGATGTCCGCGACCTTGGCGTCGCGCAGCATGAAGCGCAGGGCGTCCCAGTTCATGAAGCTGGGGACGCGCCACTTCAGCCGTTCCGGTTGCGGGGTGTCGTTGGTCTTGAGGTAGTAGATCAGCTCGCCGCGCGGCGCCTCGCAGCGGGTCACCGCCCGCCCGGCCGGGACGTCGGGCTGCTCGCCGACGTTGACCGGGCCGTCCGGCAGGTCCCTGAGGCAGGCGCGCACCAGCTCGATGGCGTGGCGCGCCTCGTGCAGGCGGATCATCGCCCGCGACCACACGTCGCCGTCGCCGCGCGTGCGGACGTCCAGCGGCAGCCGGTCGTAGGCGTGGTAGGGCGCCACGCTGCGGACGTCGTAGGCGATGCCGCTGGCCCGCGCCACCGGCCCGACCACGCCGCAGGCGACGGCGTCGGCCTCGCCCAGCACGCCGATGCCGCGGGTGCGCCGCAGGATCGAGCCGTTGTCGTGGTAGGTCGCCTCGATGGCGGCGACCTCGGGGGCCAGCCGGTCCAGCGCCGCGGCGAGGTAGCCGGTGGTCTCGGCGTCGAGGTCGTAGCGCACGCCGCCGATGCAGATGGCGCCGAGATCCATGCGGTTGCCGAACACCGTCTCCTTGATGTCCTGGACGATCTCGCGCACCTGCATGACGTGCATGAACAGCGTCTCGTAGCCGACGAGGTGCGCCAGCACCGCCACGTTGAACAGGTTGGAGGCGACGCGCTTGACCTCCGCGGCGACGACCCGCAGGTAGGCCGCGCGCTCCGGCACCGCGATGCCGGCGATCCGTTCGGCCGCCATGGCGAAGGTCTCGGGATGGCTGTTGGAGCACAGCGAGCAGATGCGCTCCGTCAGCACGACGTTCTGGAAGAGCGAGCGCTTGGTGGCGAGGTACTCGACGCCGCGGTGGACGTGGCCGGCGTTGATGTCGACGTGGGCGACGGTCTCGCCGTCGACGTCGATGCGGAAGTACATCGGCTCCTCGAGCGCCACGTGCAGCGGCCCGACGGGAATCGTGTAGGTGGCGGGAGCGGCGGCGGTGGTCATGCGGCACCTGCCTTCGCCGTGTCCATGACCCTGGCCCACAGCTCCTTGGTGCTGGTGGCGTTGACCAGCGCGGAGAAGGGCACCAGGCGTTCGAGCACGGCCGGGTCGATGGAGGGGTCGATGAACAGGCGGCGCGGATCGGGATGGCCGCGCACGGTCAGGGCGTAGGTCTCCATGATCTCGCGCTCCGCCCAGTCGGCGGTGCGGAACAGCGGCGTCAGGGAATCGACGAAGTCCCCCGCGGCGACGAAGACCACGACGGTCAGGGTGTCGCCGGCGAGGTCGAAATGGTAGGTCATCTCGTAGGAGGTGCCGTCCATCGGCGTGCCGCCGAAGGTCCGCGGCGGCTCCACGGCCCCGGCCGCCCCGGCCCCGCCCTCCCCGTCCGGCTCCCCCTCCGCCTCCTCCTCCTCGTCCGCCTCCGGCGGCGCCGGCGGCTGCGATCCGGCGATCATCGACAGGCGCGCGTCCAGTGCCCGCAGGGCGAGCGCCACCGGCACCAGGTCGTCCTTGTCGGCAAGCTCGCACCAGGCGACCGTCACGCCGTTGCCGTCGGTGTCGGCGGTGAAGGCGATGCCCCCGGGCGCCGCGACGCGCAGGCGGGCCTCGATGTCCTCGGGAAGTCGCGTGGTCATCAGCGTGCCCTCCGGCTCTTCAGGAAGGCGGCGCGGCATTTCGGGCAGAGCGTGCGAAGCTGCCCGATGTCCTCCGCCGTCAGCGGCGGGCTGGCACGGCGCACCACCGGCGCGGTGGCCAGCGCCTTCGCGCCGCAGCCCGTGCAGACCTGGTTGGGGATGAGGCCGTGCTCGACGAGCGCGAACTTGCCGTCCTGCCGGTGGGCGAGGTGCCAGTCGGCGGTCTGGTGGATCGCCTTGGTCGGGCAGTGGAAGGCGCAGTTGCCGCAGAAGACGCAGGTGTCGTGCCAGCAGTCGAAGGTCATGCCCTCGGGCGTGCGGGCGAAGCGGATCGCCCCGGCCGGGCACATGCGCTCGCACATGCGGCAGCCCTCGCACTGCTCCACCTCGAAGGCGACGCGGCCGCGCAGGCGGGGCGGCGTCGGCGCCGGAGCGAAGGGGAACGGCTCGGTGTAGGGGCCGTGCCGGAGATTGCGGACAAACAGGCTGAAGATGTTCATCGTCGGCTCCTCACAGCCGGTCGCGCCAGATGGCGACGGCCTCGGCGATCCCCTCGATGATGGCGTCGGGCCGCGGCGGGCAGCCCGGGACGTTGACGTCGACGGGGAAGTAGCGGTCGATCGGCGCCAGCACGGCGTAGCTCTCGCGGAAGATCCCGCCGGAGATCGGGCAGACCCCGACCGCCACCGTCACCTTGGGATCGGGAACCTCGTCGAAGACCCGCCGGGCGGCGTCGAGGACGTGGCGGGTGAGCGGTCCGGAGATGAGGACGATGTCGGCGTGGCGCGGGCTGCCGCAGTAGCGGCAGCCCAGCCGCTCGACGTCGTAGCGCGGGATCAGCGCCGTCGTCGCCATCTCGACGTCGCAGCCGTTGCAGGAGCCGGCGTTGATCCGGTAGATCCACGGCGACTTCGCCGCGATGGTCTTGAGCGTCGCGAGCACGGACATCTCGGGTCCCTCCCCTCACATCGCGACCACGGCCGCCAGGCTCGCCGCGGCGAGCAGCAGCGGCCACTTGAAGAAGAAGGCGAAGGCCTGGTCGATGCGCATGCGGCCGGCCGAGACGCGCACCAGGGTGACGCCGCCCAGCATCAGCACGGTCATCTCCACGAGCCAGCCCGCCAGCGCCCCGGCGCCGTCGAGGGGCAGCGGCAGGAACAGCGCGATGCCGAGGCCCAGCACCACCACCGCCTTGACCGCCGACATCGCCTTGAAGAGGCCGAGCACCGGGCCCGAGTACTCGAGCAGCGGGCCTTCCAGCACCTCGGTCTCCGCCTCCGGGATGTCGAAGGGGACGATGCCGAGGTTGGCCGGCAGGAACAGCGCGAAGGCGGCGACCGCCGGCCACATCACCGGGTCGAACAGGTTGGCGCCGTGCGCCCGCTGGTGGGCGACGATCTCGCCGAGCGAGAAGGTGACGATGCCGCTCTCGGCGCCCGTGCGCAGCGCCACGGCGACGGCCACCAGGACGATCGGCCCCTCGTAGGCGAGCATCATGACCATCTCGCGCGAGAAGCCGATGGCGCCGTAGGGCGAGCCCGAGGCCGAGCCGGCCACCATCAGGGCGATGCCCGGCACCATCAGCAGGTAGAGGACCACCAGCAGGTTGCCGAGCGCCGGGTCGGGCGTGTAGAGGCCGGCGATCGGCAGCAGGGCGGCGGCGGCCAGCATCGACACGAGCCCGGCGAGCGGCGCCCCGAAGAACACGGGCCCGCACGCCGTGACCGGTTCCATGGTCCGCTTGAAGCCGAGCTTCACGAGATCGTAGAGCGGCTGCAGCAGCGGCGGCCCGACGCGGCCCTGCAGGCGGGCGGCGAAGCGCCGGTCGACGCCCTTGAGGGCGAGGCCGAGGGCGAGGGCGAAGAGACCGCCCGGGAACAGCAGCGTGGCGAGGATGACCGCGAGCGGCGTGGACATGTCCGTTCCTCCCTCAAGCCTGGCGGTGGCCGCCGAAGCGCCGGCCGGCGAGCCAGCCGCGGATGGCGCCGTCGGCGGACTCGAACAGGCCGGCGGCGACGACCCGCGTCCGCTCCGCCGGCAGGTCGCCGACGCCGCACTCGTGCATCGTGCTGCGGACGATCCCGCTGCGGCGGCCGAGCCGCAGCCACGGCACCAGGGCCAGGCCGAGGAGCAGCAGGACCACCGTCAGCAGGCCCGGATGCCACCCCTCCGCCCCCGGCAGCGGCCCGGTCAGGGTGGCGGCGACCGGCGTCAGGCCCAGCTCGGCCTGGATGGCGGCGATCGGCACCAGCAGCAGGCCGGGGAACAGGCCGACGGCGACGCCGGCGGCGGTCAGCACGGCCATCGGCACCAGCATGGCGGGCGGCGCCTCGCGGGCGGCCAGGGCCCGTTCGGTGGGGGCGCCGAGGAAGGCGGCGTGGGCGAACTTCAGCACCGCGGCGAGGGTGAACAGGCTGGCGATCATCGCCGCCGCGCCGAGGAACCAGTGGCCGGACCGGAAGGCCGCCTCGAAGATCAGCCATTTCGACGCGAAGCCGTTGAGCGGCGGCAGGCCGGACAGCGACAGGCCGGCGAACAGGAAGATGGCGAAGGTGACGGGCATGCGCCGGCCGAGGCCGCCCAGCTCGTCGAGCTGCGTGGCGTGGCTCTGCACCATCACCGCGCCGGCCACCAGGAACAGCGTGTCCTTCAGCAGCATGTGGTTGACGAAGTGCATCAGCCCGGCGGCCACCCCCAGCGAGGTGCCGAGCGACAGCGCCATCAGCACGTAGCCGAGCTGGCAGACCGTGGAGTAGATCAGCAGCCGCTTGATCCCGCTCTGCACCACCGCCATCGCCCCGGCGTAGAGGATGGTGGCCCCGGCGATCGCCGAGATCGCCGCCAGCAGCAGCGGCTGGCCGCCCACCGTGCCGCCGAGGCGGGTGAAGACGGCGGCGCCGCCGAACAGGACGAAGAGCTTCAGCACACCCCACGGGCCGCTCTTCAGCAGCACCGCCGAGATGTAGCCGGAGACCGGCGTCGGCGCCTCGGCCGGGTGCATCTGCCAGTCGATGCGCACCGGCAGCATCGCCGCCTTCATGACCAGCCCGAGGAACACCAGGACCACCGCCGGGGCGACCGCCTCGACCGGCAGGACGGCGAGTGCCGCGCCGACCGCCCTCAGCTCCAGCGTCCCGGTCCGCGCCGCCAGCAGGGCGATGCCGAGGAACATCAGGCTGGCGCCGGCGGTGTTGAAGAGGAAGTACTTGAAGCCCTCGCGCCGGGCCGCCGCGGTCTCCTCGTGGACGATCGCCGCCCACAGCGCCCAGCCGCTCATCAGCTCCCAGAAGAAGAAGAAGCTGAAGAGGTCGGCGGCGGCGGTCAGGCCGAGCAGCCCGGCGATCATCACCAGGAAGGCGGCGTAGAAGCGGGGCTGCGCATGGCCCTCGGCGAGGTAGGCGGTGGCGTGCAGCATGTTGAGCGCGCCGACACCGGCGATCAGCAGGGCGAAGCCCAGCGAGAGCCCGTCGTAGCGTCCGGCCTCGACGGCCACCGCGCCGACCGCGGCGACGAGGACCAGGACGGCGAGGCGTCCCGACCACGCCACCGACCGGCGCCCGACCAGCAGCACCGCCACCGCACCCGCCATCACCAGGGCGGCGGCCAGCGGCCAGGCCGCGCCGAGCTCGGGCAGGACCGCCGGGGCGAGGCCGCCGCGCGCCGCCACCAGGGCGCCGACCGGGGCGACCAGGTCGAGCTGCCAGCCCGGGGCCAGACCGCCGAGGAGGATGGCGGCCGCCAGCACGCCCATGGCGGCCAGCATCGAGGCCGGCGACTCGGTCACGCCGCCGCGCCCCGCGTAGGGCTGGTAGAACAGCACGGACAGCACGCGGGTGTAGTAGAAGACGGCGATGAAGCCGCCGAGCAGCAGCACCGCGGCGGCCACGACGTGGCCCGCCTCGGCCGCGGCGTAGATCATCAGGAACTTGGAGACGAAGCCGGCGAAGGGCGGCAGGCCCATGATGGCGACGGCGGCCAGCGCGAAGGCGCCGGCGGTGACCGGCATGACGCGCCCCAGCCCGGCGAGGTCGTCGATGCGACGCAGGCCGGTGCGCAGGACGAAGCCGCCGGCGGCGTAGAACAGCAGCGTCTTCATGGCGGCGTGGTTGGTGACGTGGAGCAGCGCCGCGTCGGTCGCCAGCGCCGTGCCGAGGCCGAGCACCAGCGCGATCTCGCCGACCTGCGCCAGGGTGGAGTAGGCCAGCATGCGCTTCAGGTCGGGCTCGACCACGGCGCGGATCTCGCCGAACAGCAGGGTAGCACCGCCCAGCACCACCAGCGCCGTCGCCGCGTCGATCCCGGCGGCGGAGAAGCGCGCCAGCGCCGCCGCCCCGAAGACCACGTAGAGGACCTTCACCATGCCGAAGACGCCGGCCTTGGTGAGGATGCCCGACAGCGGGCCGGACACCGCGGACGGCGCCTGCGGATGGGCGACCGGCAGCCAGGCCTGGAAGGGCACCAGCCCGGCCTTGACCGCGAAGCCGACGAAGAAGCAGGCGACGGCCAGCAGCCCGACCGGCGGCGGCACGGAGTCGACCGCACCGGCCAGCGCCGCGAACTCGAAGGAGCCCACCTCGGCGTGCACGAGGAGGATGCCGAAGTGCATGACGTAGGCGCCGGCGGCGCACATCAGGAAATAGAGGAAGCCGGCCCGCAGCGCCTTCGGCGTCTGCTCGTGGATGACCAGGAAGTAGGAGGTCCAGGTCATCAGTTCCCAGAAGACGTAGAAGTTGCCGAACTCGTGCGCCGTCGCCAGGCCGAGCATCGAGCCGGTCATCAGGAAGGCGAAGAAATAGTAGCGGTTCGTCCATTCCATGCGGGCCATATAGCCCCGGGAATAGACGATCATGACGGCGGCGACGGCGGCGAACAGCAGGGCGAACAGGCGCGAGGCGGGGTCGAGGGTGGTGTCGGCGGCGACCACGACCACCGTCGCGACGGCCAGCAGGATGGCCGCGGGATCGCGCAGGCGCGGCGCGAGGCGGCCCAGCGCGTAGATCAGGAAGCCGCCGACGTAGGGCACCAGCACGAGCGTCGCCCAGGGCGATTCGAACTCCGGCACCGCCGCCGTTCCGGCCACGCCGGCGATCTGTTCGGCCAGGTGCTGGAACGGCTTCGGCCACAGGCTGACGACGATGGTGACGAGCGCCAGGACCACCGCCAGGGGCATGGCGCCGCGCGGGCCGGGCTCCAGCGCCACGCGGCGGTCGGGCTGCTCGAAGCACACCTTCTGGATGAGCAGCATGTAGTAGACAGCGGCGACGACGGTCGCCACGGTGCCGACCGCCGCCAGGGCCCACTGGCCCTGCTCGATCGCGGCGTAGAGGATCAGGAACTTGGAGAAGGAGCCCTTGAAGGGCGACAGCCCCATCACCGAGAACATGCCGAAGCCGAACAGCGTCGTCGCCAGCGGCATGCGGCGCGCGCTGCCGGCGAGGTCGTCGAGGCTGGAGGAGCCGGTGCGGCGGATCAGGTACCAGCCGGCGACCACCACCAGCCCCCGCATCACCAGCTGGTTGCCGACGTGCAGCACCGCACCGGCCTCGCCGGCCGGCCCGCCCAGGCCCAGGCCGATCAGCACGTAGCCGACCTCGGCGACGGTGGAGACGATGACGACGCGGGGAAGGTTGGGCAGGCTGGCCAGCGCGGCGGCCTCCCCGAACAGCAGGAAGATCGCGCCCATCCAGGCCAGAGCCATGGGATCGACGGCGGTGATCGCCAGCATCGCAGCCTCCCTTCGCGTCGAACGCGGTGCGAGTCTGTCGGGAGGTTAGGCGCTCCGGCCGGAAAGTCTGTCCGCCAGCCGACAGCACGGTCGCGTCGCGCTGTCGGCTTGCCGACACCATGGCGGCGGCGGCCGTCTATACTGGGGGCCGGGCCGCCCCCGGGGCGGCGCCGGCGAAGGGAGGCGACCCGTGCACGAGACGGCCATCGTCGAGGGCGTGATGCGCATCCTGATGCAGAAGGCCGACGAGCACGGGATGGACCGCATCCTGTCGGTCCGCCTGAGGATCGGCCGGCTGCACGGGCTGGACCATCGCCAGTTGCGGGGGTGCTTCGACATCTTCGCCGAAGGAACGCCGGCGGACGGGGCGCGCCTCGTCATCGACGAGATCCCCATCACCGCCCGCTGCCGCGCCTGCGACCGGCCGTGGGAGGTGGCGGGCTACCGCTTCGTCTGTCCCGCCTGCGGCGCCGCCGACGCCGAGGTGACGGGCGGGCGGGAACTCTACGTCGAGAGCTTCGAGGGGCGGCGCGCCGCCGAGGACGACGCACAGGGAACGATGGCCGCGGAGCCGTCCGCCCGTTGACGCCGGCGGCGTGCGCCGCGTGCCGCCGGCGCCCCGTCAAGATCCTGAACAGTGGCCGTCAAAATCCGGCGCACCGCGAGGGCGCGCGGTTCCTGGACCGCGCGCCGGGCGCCGACGCCACTGTGCCGGATCGCCGACACGCCGATCGCCGACCGCCCGGCACCGCCCCCTTCAATTCCCTTATTCCATAGGGGGTATCCGCTTTGGCGTGGTGCTTGCAGTGCGGTCCCTGCGCGAAACGCACCGCACGCACAGCCGCGGTGGCGCGGTCTTCCGACCGCCGTTCCGGCAGGACAGCGCCGCAGGCGATCCGTCCGTGCCGGTGGGCCGCGCCACCACGACGTTGCCAGCATCAGGAACGACCATCATGGACTCTCTTCTCCCCGACACGGCGCTGCCGACGCTCGGGCCGCCCGGCATCATGGAGAACGTCACCTACGACGAGCTGCATCTCGGCCGTTCGGCGAGCCTGGAGCACACGGTCACCCGGCGCGACATCGTGCTCTTCGCCGCCGTCTCCGGCGACGTGAATCCCGCACATCTGGACCAGGAGTACGCCGATGCGTCCATGTTCCACGGGGTCATCGCCCACGGCATGCTGTCCGCCGGGTTCATTTCCGCCGTCCTCGGGACGACGCTGCCGGGCCCGGGCACGATCTATCTGAGCCAGGACCTGCGCTTCTGCCGCCCGGTCAAGCCCGGCGACCGGATCACCGTCACCGTCACGGTGGTGGCGAAGGACGACGAGAAGAAGCGCGTGACGCTGGACTGCCGCTGCGTGAACCAGGGCGGCAAGGACGTCGTCACCGGCACCGCCCTCGTCATCGCGCCGGTCGACAAGATCCTGCGCCAGCGCCCGCCCCTGCCGGAGCTGCAGCTCCTCAACCATGACGGGCACGAGGCGCTGCTCCAGCGCTGCCGCGACCTGCCGCCCATCCGGACGGCGGTCGCCTATCCCTGCGACGAGGTCTCGCTGCGCGGTGCCGTCGAGGCCGGCCGGCGCGGCCTGATCGTCCCCATTCTCGTCGGCCCGCGGGCGACGATCCAGGCCGTCGCCGATCGGTGCGGGCTCGACCTCGCCGACCTCGCCATCGTCGAGGCCGGCAACGACCGTTCGGCCGCCGCGGCCGCCGTGGCGTTGGCGCGGGACGGCAAGGCCGACGCCGTGATGAAGGGCAGCCTCCACTCGGACACCCTGCTCGCCGAGGTCGTCCGCCGCGACACCGGGCTGCGCACCGGGCGCAAGATCAGCCACGTCTTCGTCATGCACCCGCAGGGGCGCGAGACGCCGCTGCTGGTGACCGACGCGGTCGTCATGATGTTCCCGACCCTCGAAGACAAGGTGGACATCACCCAGAACGCCATCGATCTGGCGCACGCCCTGGGCCTGGAGCGGCCGCGCGTCGCCGTGCTCTCGGCGGTCGAGACCGTCAGCCCGAAGATCCCCAGCACCCTCGACGCCGCGGCGCTCACCGTCATGGCGGCCCGGGGCCAGATCAGCGGCGCCGTCGTCGACGGGCCGCTCGCCTTCGACAACGCGGTCGACCCCGACGCGGCGCGCATCAAGGGCATCGCGTCCGAGGTGGCCGGCTGCGCCGACATCCTCGTCGCGCCGAACTTCGAGGCCGGCAACATGATCGCCAAGGAACTGTCGAAGCTCGCCCGTGCCGACGGCGCCGGCATCGTGCTCGGCGCCCGCTGCCCCATCATCCTGACGTCGCGGTCCGACAACGAGCGCTCCCGCGTCGCCTCGTGCGCCGTCGCGCTGATGCTCGCCCACGCCGAACGCCGGGGCTGACCCCACCCTCCGCCCTCCTCCGCGACCATGTCCGGTCGTCAATCCTTCCTCTGAACAGGCTCTCGACCGAGAGCGGGAGAACACGAACATGCCCGACACGTCCCTTTCCACCCTGTCCCCCAACCCGGCGCTGTTCAGCCTCGCCGGCAAGAAGATCCTCGTCATCGGCATCGCCAACGAGAATTCGATCGCATGGGGATGCGCCAAGGCGTACCGCGCGCTGGGCGCGGACGTCGCCGTCACCTACCTGAACGACAAGGCGGAACGGTTCGTCCGCCCGCTCGCCGAGCAGATCGGGGCGCCGATCATCGCGAAGGCCGACGTCACCCGGGACGGCGAACTCGAGGCCGTCTTCGAGGAGATCGGCCGCACCTGGGGCCGCCTGGACGGCCTGCTGCACTCGATCGCCTTCGCCCCCATGGCCGATCTGCACGGGCGCGTCACCGACTGCTCGCGCGACGGCTTCATGCTGGCCATGGACGTCTCGTGCCATTCCTTCATCCGCATGACGAAGCTGGCCGAACCGCTGATGCCCGAGGGCGGGTCCATCCAGACCGTCAGCTATCTCGGCGCCGACAAGGTGGTGGAGAACTACAACATCATGGGGCCGGTGAAGGCCGCCCTGGAGAGCGTCACCCGATACCTGGCCGCCGAGCTCGGGCCGAAGGGCATCCGGGTCAACACGCTGTCGCCGGGGCCGCTGATGACCCGCGCCGCCAGCGGCATCGGCCACTTCGACGAGCTGATCGCCAAGGTCACCGCGCGCGCGCCGACGCACCAGCTGACGACGATCGACGAGGTCGGCGCCTTCTCGGGCTTCTTGATGACCGAGGCGGCCCGCTCGGTGACCGGCGAACTCCACTACATCGACGGCGGCTACAACACCGTCGGCTGAAGCGCCGGGGGCGGGCGGCACCGCTTCGCCCCCGCCCCGGCGCGCCTCGAGCACAATGGAGCCTTGCGGCGCTTCGCCGGCCGGGACCGAACCCGGCCGGCGAAGCGATTCGCGTTGGCGGTCCGGCCGGCACGCCGGCCGACGCCATCCCCGGACCGCCGGCGCCGCGGCAATCCGCCACGGGCCGGCGGTCCGGGGATGGCACCGCCCGGCCGGCACGGTCCGCCCCCGCTCCGTCAAGATCCCGAACAGCCCCTGTCAAAATCCGACGCACGGCGGCGGCATGGAATTCCGCGGTTGCGGGCCGCACGCCCGAGCCACTGTGCCGGATCGCAGACACGCCGCTCCCCGCCCGTCCGACGGCGGCGCTTCAACCCCTTATCCAATAAGGATTAGCCGTTTTGGCTTGGTGCTTGCAGTGAGATGTCTGCGCGAAACGCACCGCTCGCACAACGGTGTTGGCGTGGCCCTAGACCCGTCCCGGCGGGACAGCGTCGACGGCGATCCGTCCAGACCAGTGGAAAGCAGCAGTCACGGCACGCCGTGACCGCGCGGCGTTCCGATGCCGTGGCGCGCACCCGACCCTCACGACATTCGAGGACAAAAAAATGAAGAACAGAAGCGCCCTTGTTACGGGTTCCACCAGCGGCATCGGCCTGGCGACCGCCCGTGAACTCGCCCGCCGCGGGTGCAACGTGATGCTCAACGGCTTCGGCGACGCCGGGGAGATCGAGCGTCTGTGTGCCGAGATCGCGGCCGAGAGCGGCGCCAGGATCGTCTACTCCGGCGCCGACCTCAGCCGCCCGGCGGAGATCCGCGCCATGCTGGCGCAGGCCGTCGACGCGCTGGGACCGCTCGACATCGTCGTCAACAACGCCGGCACCCAGCACGTGGCGAGCGTGCAGGAATTCCCCGACGAGAAGTGGGACCTGCTGCTGGCGGTGAACCTGTCGGCCGCCTTCCACATCATCAAGGCGACGGTGCCGGCGATGATCGAGCGGAAATGGGGCCGCATCGTCAACACCTCCTCGGTGCTGGGTATGGTGGGCGCCCCGCACAAGCCGGCCTACGTCGCCACCAAGCACGGCCTGATCGGCCTGACCAAGTCGGTCGCCATCGAGGTGGCCGAGCACGGCATCACCTGCAACGCGGTCTGCCCCGGCACGGTGCTGACCGGCATCATCGAGAAGCAGTTGGCCCAGCAGGCCCAGGTCACCGGCCTGTCGCAGGAGGAGGTCATGAAGACCGTGTTCCTGCAGAACATGCCGACGCGCAAGTTCATCCCGGCCGAGCACCTGGCGGCCACCATCGCCTTCCTGTGCTCGGAGGAAGCGGGCTCCATCACCGGCGCCACCTTCGCCGTGGACGGCGGCTACACGGCCCATTGAGGCGTCCCGCGTCGCCGCGCCGACCGACGGGTCCGCGGCCGGCCCGGCACCGCCCCGGCCGCCCGCGATCCGCCGTCCCACCACCGGTGGAGGTCAAACATGAGCTTCTTGGTCTGCATCCTCTCGCTCGCGTTCCTGATGTACGTGGCCTACCGGGGCTTCAGCGTCATCCTGTTCGCGCCGATCGCCGCGCTGGGCGCGGTGCTGCTCACCGATCCCGCCAACATCTTGCCCGTCTACAGCGGCCTCTTCATGAGCAAGATGGTGGTCTTCGTCGAGAACTACTTCCCGATCTTCCTGCTGGGCGCCGTCTTCGGCAAGCTCATCGAGATGTCGGGCTTCGCCCAGTCGATCGTCACGGCGGTGCTCCGCCTGATCGGCCGCGAGCGCACCATCCTGGCGATCTGCATCGTCTCGGCCCTGCTGACCTACGGCGGCGTCTCGCTGTTCGTCGTCGTCTTCGCGGTCTACCCCTTCGCCGCGGCGATGTTCCGCTCGTGCGACGTGCCGAAGAACCTAATCCCGGCCACCATCATCTTCGGCGGCGCCACCTTCACGATGGACGCCCTGCCCGGCACCCCGGCGATCCAGAACATCATCCCCACCACCTTCTTCCACACCACCATCTACGCCGCCCCCATCCTCGGGCTGATCGGCGCCTTCTTCATCTTCAGCAGCGGCTTCATCTATCTGGAGTGGTCCCGCCGCCGCCTGATGGCGAAGGGCCAGGGCTATGCCGCCACCTGCGAGCTGCGCGAGGAGCCCGAGCGGGTGTCCGAGGAGAAACTCGTCAACCCGTGGCTGGCGATCAGCCCGCTGGTCCTGGTCGGCGTGCTCAACCTGGTCTTCACCAAGATGCTGCCGGTCTGGTACCCGGCCGAGATCGCCGTGACCATGAACGCCATCACCAAGCCGTTCACGGTGAAGCTGGCCGGCGTCATCGGCATCTGGTCGGTGGAGATCTCACTCGGCATCGCCTGCCTGTTCCTGGTCGCCGTGTCCTTCAAGACCCTGAAGGAGAAGTTCTCGGTGGGCAGCAAGATGGCGGTCGGCGGCGCCATGCTGGCGACCATGAACACGGCGACCGAGTACGGCTACGGCTCGGTGATCGCGGCCCTGCCCGGGTTCATCGTCATCCGCGACGCCCTGACCTCGATCCCCAACCCGCTGCTCAACGAAGCCATCACCATCAACGCGCTCGCCGGCATCGTCGGCTCGGCGTCGGGCGGCATGGGCATCGCGCTCGCGGCGATGGCCGACAGCTTCATCGCCACCGCCAACGCCGCCGGCATCCCGCTGGAAGTGCTGCACCGCGTCGCCTCCATGGCCAGCGGCGGCATGGACTCGCTGCCCCACAACGGTGCGGTCATCACCATCATGGCCGTGTGCGGCCTCAATCACAGAGAAGCCTACCCCTACATCTTCGGCATCGTCATCTGCAAGACCCTCGCCGCCTTCGCCATCATCGGCGTCTATTACCTGACCGGCTGGGTCTGATCTCCAACAACACCGTCTCGCAAGAAAACCCCACCAGGAGACAACGACTATGAGCAAGCTCGTCATCACGGCGGCCATCACCGGCGGCGTCCACGTGCCCAGCCTGTCGCCGTACTTCCCGCACACCCCGCAGGCGGTGGTCGAACAGGCGGTCGGCGCCGCCAAGGCCGGGGCCGCGGTGGTCCACATCCACGCCCGCGACCCCAAGGACAGCCGTCCCAGCAGCGACGTCCAGGTGTTCGAGGACATCTGCAGCGCCATCCACAAGCAGTGCGACGTCGCCATCTGCGTCACCACCGGCGGCGGGCTGGGCATGACGCCGGAGGAACGCCTCAAGCCGGTCACCGTGCTGCGCCCCGAGCTGGCGTCCTTGAACGCGGGATCGATGAACTTCGCCATCCATCCGCTGGCCGCCAAGGTCAAGCAGCCCATGTTCGACTGGGAGATCCCCTACCTGAAGTCGACCGAGGATCTCGTCTTCCCCAACACCTTCCACAGCCTCAACGTCTTCTCCAACACCATGCAGGACATCGGGACCAAGCCGGAGCTCGAGGTCTACGATGTCGGCATGATCAACAACATCCGCTATCTGATCGACACCGGCGTGCTGAAGACCCCGGTCTACATGCAGTTCGTCATGGGCATCCTGGGCGGCATGCCGGCGACGCCGGAGAACCTGCTGTTCCTGGTCGAGACGGCGCGCAAGACGATCGGCGAGGGCAACTTCGTGTGGTCGTGCTGCGCCGCCGGCAAGATGCAGATGCCGCTGCTCTGCCTCGCCATGACCTTGGGCGGCAACGTGCGGGTCGGGCTGGAGGACAACCTCTACATCGGCCCGGGCCGTCTCGCCCGCAGCAGCGCCGAGCAGGTGGAGAAGATCTCGCGCATCGCCAAGGAGCTGAACCACGAGATCGCCGGCCCGGACGAGGCCCGGCAGATCCTCGGGCTCAAGGGCCGCGCCGCGGTCGGCTGGGCCGAACGCCTCTGAACGGGCGGCGCTCGATTTCGACCCCTCCGGTCACCGAGGAACACCACCGGCGAACGCCCGTGCTCCCGGCAGGACACGGGCGTGGCGCCCTTTTCACCGGAAGAACGGGCTTTTTTCAAAATCGCGGCAGAAAGGATCGGCCATGAAAAAGGTGATTTTGCTGGAGGAGGCGGTCGAACGCATCCCCAGCGGTGCCGTGCTGATGATCGGCGGCTTCATGGGGGTGGGCTCGCCCCTGCGGCTGATCGACGAGTTGGTGCGTCAGCGCAAGAGCGGGCTGACGGTGATCGCCAACGACACCGCGTGGCCCAACGTCGCCATCGGCAAGCTGGTCTGCGAGCGCCTGGTGGCGCGCGTGGTCGCCAGCCACATCGGGCTCAACCCGGAAACCCAGAAGCAGATGATCCAGGGCGACATCCAGGTGGAGCTGGTGCCCCAGGGCACGCTGGCCGAGCGCATCCGCGCCGGCGGCTTCGGCCTGGGCGGCGTGCTCACCCCCACCGGGGTCGGCACGGTGGTCGAGGAGGGCAAGCGCACCGTCGAGGTCGACGGCCGCACCTTCCTGCTGGAGACGCCGCTCAAGGCCGACGTGGCCCTGGTGGCGGCCAAGCGCGCCGACTACCTCGGCAACCTCGAATACGCGCTGACCGCGCGCAACTTCAACCCGCTGATGGCGATGGCCGCCACGACGGTGATCGCCGAGGCCGAGGACATCGTGCCGGTCGGCGTCATCCCGCCCGACGCCGTGGTCACCCCCAGCGTCGTCGTCGATCACCTCATCGCCAAGGAGCGTCGTCATGGATGAGAAGACCCTGATCGCCAAGCGCGTGGCGCTGGAGCTGCGCGACGGCAACCTGGTCAACCTCGGCATCGGCCTGCCGACCCTGGTGGCGCGCCACCTGCCGCCCGGCGTCGACGTCCTGTTCCAGTCCGAGAACGGCGTCGTCGGCATGCAGGCGTTGCCGGAGCCGGGCCTGGAGGACGACGACCTGACCGACGCCGGCGGCAGCCCGATCGGCGCCGTGCCCGGCGCGGCGGCGTTCGACAGCGCCATGTCGTTCGGCCTGATCCGCGGCGGCCACCTCGACGTCACCGTGCTGGGCGGCCTGCAGGTGGACCAGGCCGGCCAGCTCGCCAACTGGATGGTTCCGGGCAAGATGGTGCCGGGCATGGGCGGCGCCATGGACCTGGTGTCGGGTGCGCGCCGGGTGATCGTCGCCATGACCCACACCGCCAAGGGCGCGCCCAAGATCCTCAGGCGCTGCACCCTGCCGCTCACCGCGGTGCGCCGGATCGACCTGGTGGTCACCGAGCTGGCGGTGATCGAGCCGACCGGCGACGGGCTGGTCCTCAAGGAGACCGCCCCCGGCGTCTCCGTCGACCAGGTGGTTGCCGCCACCGAGGCGGAGCTCATCGTCCCGGCCGACGTGCCGGTCATGCCCGTCGGCTGAGCGTCCGCCCGGCCGAGCCTTCCGAGAGTCAGGAGACCATTCCATGCCTTGCGCCCCCACCCCGCCCGTGGTGGTCGACGTTCCCGTGACGCTGCGGATCGAGGTGGCCTTTCCCGGCCCCGTCGCGTCCGACGCGCCGACCCTGGCACAGTCGATCGCCCATCACGCCGCGGAATTCTTCGCCCACGCCAGCCACGCCGAGATCCGCGCGTTCAACACCGTGCGCGGCCTGCACGACGGCGGCACGGGCGAGGTCCGCCGCGTCACCAGCATCCTGCACGACACCGCACCCGCCGCCTGAGGAGGCCATCGACATGGACGCTATCGTGATCGCGGGCGCCGCCCGCACGCCGATCGGCGCGTTCAACGGCGCCTTGAGCACCCTGCCGGCCCACGCGCTCGGCGAGGTGGTCATCCGCGAGGCGCTGACGCGCGCCGGGACCGACCCGGCCGAGGTGACGGAGGTCATCCTCGGCCAGGTGCTGACCGCCGGCCAGGGCCAGAACCCGGCGCGGCAGGCGGCGGTCAACGCCGGCATCCCGGTGGAGAAGAGCGCCTTCGGCATCAACCAGGTCTGCGGGTCGGGGCTGCGCGCGGTGGCGCTCGGCCACCAGGCGATCCGCGAGGGCGACGCCGAGGTCATGGTGGTCGGCGGCCAGGAGAGCATGAGCCTGTCGCCCCACGTCATGCACCTGCGCACCGGCACCAAGATGGGCCCGGCCGAGCTGGTGGACACCATGATCAAGGACGGGCTGTGGGAGGCCTTCCACGGCTACCACATGGGCACCACCGCGGAGAACGTGGCCAAGGCCTACGGCTTGACCCGCGAGGCGCAGGACGCCTTCGCCGCCGCCTCGCAGCAGAAGGCCGAGGCCGCCATCACCGCCGGTCGCTTCCGCGACGAGATCGCCGCGGTGACCGTCAAGGGCCGCAAGGGCGAGGTGGTGGTCGACACCGACGAGCATCCCAAGTTCGGCACCACCGTCGCGGCGCTGGCCAAGCTGCGCCCGGCCTTTTCCAAGGACGGCACGGTGACGGCTGGCAACGCCTCGGGGATCAACGACGGCGCCGCCGCGCTGGTGCTGATGACGGCGGGCAACGCGGCGCGGCGCGGCGTCGAGCCGCTGGCGCGCATCGCCTCCTGGGCCGCTGCCGGGGTCGATCCGGCGATCATGGGCACCGGGCCGATCCCGGCCAGCCGCAAGGCGCTGGAGAAGGCGGGCTGGACGGTCGACGATCTCGACCTGGTGGAGGCCAACGAGGCGTTCGCGGCGCAGGCGCTGGCGGTCAACAAGGACCTCGGCTGGGACCCGGCGAAGGTCAACGTGAACGGCGGCGCCATCGCGCTGGGCCACCCCATCGGCGCGTCGGGGGCGCGGGTGCTGACCACCCTGCTGTTCGAGATGCGGCGGCGCGACGCCCGGCGGGGCCTCGTCACGCTGTGCATCGGCGGCGGCATGGGCGTCGCCATGTGCGTCGAACGCGGCTGACACCGGGAGGCCGAAGCTCTGACACACGCCTTGCCCCACCCTCCCGCGTCACCGGGGAGGGTGGGGCAAGGCGTGTCCGGCGCTTCGGCTCACCGGCGTGACACGCGTACGCCCCGCTCCTCCCGCTTCCCGGGTCAGGACGGCTCCGCCGCGTCGAGCGGAATGCCGTGCTTGCGCAGCTTGGCGTAGAGGTTGGTGCGCGACAGCCCGAGGGTCCGCGCGGCTTCGAGCTTGTTGCCCTTCGTCTCGTCGAGCGCCGCCCGGATGAGGGAACGCTCCAGGTCGTCGATGGCGTCGGCGAGCGGACGCCGGCCGTGCGGCGCCGGCGGCGGCAGAGCGTCGGCGTGGGGAAGGATGTCGACGAAGTCCTCGGCGGCGATGTGCTCGCCGTCGGTGCGGACGTACACCTGTTCGATCACGTTGGCCAGTTCGCGGATGTTGCCGGGCCAGTCGTAGCCATGCAGCACGTCCAGCGCCGACGGGGTGAGGTTGCGCATCGGCTGGTCGAGGCTGGTCGCCGTCCTCTCCGAGAAGAGGGAGGCGAGGATCTCCAGATCCTCCTTGCGCTCCCGCAGGGGCGGCAGGTGGAGCGGGAAGACGTTGAGCCGGTAGAACAGGTCGGAGCGGAAGGCGCCGCTCTTCACCATGTCGGCCAGCGGCCGGCTGGTCGCCGCGATGATGCGGACGTCGACCTTGACCACCTGGTTGGAGCCGAGCGGCTCGACCTCGTGCTCCTGGAGCGCGCGCAGCAGCTTGGCCTGGAGGGCCAGCGGCATGTCGCCGATCTCGTCGAGGAACAGCGTGCCGCCGTGCGCGAGCTGGAACTTGCCCGGCCGCATGTGCTTTCCCGCACCGGTGTACGCGCCCGGCGCCACGCCGAAGCACTCCGCCTCCAGCAGGTTCTCCGGGATGGCCGCGACGTTGAAGCCGACGAAGGGGCGGTCGACCCGGTCCGACGCCGCGTGCACGGCGTGCGCCACCAGCTCCTTGCCCGTCCCGGTCTCGCCCAGCAGCAGCACCGGCGAGGTGATCTGGCCGGCCTTGCGGACCAGGCGCTTCAGCTGGAGCATCGCCGGACTGAAGCCGACGAGGTTCTCCGCCGTGTACTTCGACGTCCGGGTGGCGGCCAGCTCCTGCTCCATGCGGGCGAGGCGCGACTGCAGCTTGTTGAAGCGGTCGGCGATGGGCCGGAGATAGGGAAAGCCGTTCTTCAGGGCGAAGGAGATGGCGCCGATCACCTCGCCCCGCTCGTCGCGCAGGGGCAGGCGGCTGATCAGCAGCGTGTGCTCCCCGTACTGCATGATGTCCAGCGGCAGGGAGCGTCCGGTCTCCACCACCTCGCGCATTCGGCTGTGGGGGATCAGGCGTTCCACCGGCATTCCGACCGCATCCTCGATGGAGTGGATGCCCAGCAGCGCCTTCTGCTTGTCGCTGAACCACACGTGCCGGTCGTTGAGCCAGACGATGCGCGCATCCCTGTCGATGAGGAGCGCGCCGTCGATCATCTCGTCGATCATCCCCAGCAGAGCGCGCGCCGCAGCAAATTGTTCGCTCACTTCCGTCGGCATAGCGCGTCCTTCCGCATCCGGCCCGTCAAAAGCCCGGTCAGTATCCGTCAATATTCGGCACACGTCGATGGCCCAGAATTCTTGGGATGGCGCACTGTACGCCCGAGCCCCTGTGCCGGATGCGGACACCACCCCCCGGCCCCGTCCGGTCCCGGAAAATCAACCCGTTGCGGAATAAGGGTTTTTCCGTTTGGCGCGGTCCTTGCGTAAACGGACGCGGGCGGCATGCGCGGCGCGCAGGACGGTGTTGTGGCCGTCGCGGGCCGCCGTCCCCGTCGTACGTGCCCGGACCCGGCGAGGCGCCGCGGCCGGGGAATCGCAGGGAGAGGGGCGACATGTTCCTGAGGCGCGAGATCCCAGGCGCCCCGTCTCCCGTGGGAACCGCTGACATGAAAGGACACCACACGATGCTGACCTTCGAAGACTGTCTGGCTTTCAGCGACGTCGAGCCGAACGACCTGTCCGACCTGCGCCGGCTCGGCACCATTTCCGCCTTGCAGGCGGCCACGCTCAAGGAGGCGTGCGGCCGCGAGCCCGACGCCCGCGCCGCGCCGCTCACCGGGGCGCCGGACGGCAAGGCGCTTTTCTAGGGATCGGGCCGCGCGCAGCGCTTTTCCGGCGGGCGCCGCGGGCGCGGACCTCGGGCCCGCCCGTCAGGGCCGCCCCGCCGCCGTCACCCGCCAGACGCGGTCGCCGACGTCGTCGGCGACGAGCAGCGCGCCGCGGCGGTCCACGGCGACGCCGACCGGGCGGCCGAGCGCATGGCCGTCCGCGTCGAGGAAGCCGGTCAGCACGTCGACCGGGCCGCCGCTCGGCCGTCCCCCGGCGAACGGCACGAACACGACCTTGTAGCCGCTGTGCGGCCGGCGGTTCCAGGAGCCGTGCTGGCCGACGAAGGCGCCGCCCGCGAAGCGCGCGGGCAGCGCGCCGGGGCGCGAGAAGGCCAGGCCGAGCGAGGCGGTGTGGGGGCCCAGCGCGTAGTCGGGCACCACGGCCCGGGCGACGAGGTCGGGGCGCTGCGGCTCGACCCGCTCGTCCACATGCCGGCCGAAATAGCTGTAGGGCCAGCCGTAGAAGGCGCCGTCGCGCACGGCGGTCATGTAGTCGGGCACGAGATCGCTGCCGATTTCGTCGCGCTCGTTCACCGCGGCCCACAGCGCTCCGCTCGCCGGCTCCCAGTCCAGGCCGTTGGGATTGCGCAGGCCGGACGCGAAGACGCGGTGGGCGCCGGTGGCGCGGTCGACCTCCCAGATCGCCGCCCGCCCCTCCTCGGCGGCGATGCCGTTCTCGGCGACGTTGCTGTTGGAGCCGACGGTCACGTAGAGGCGCCGCCCGTCGGGGCTGGCGACCACGTTCTTGGTCCAGTGGTGGTTGATCGGTCCGGCGGGCAGCGCCACCACCGTCGCGCCGGGCGCGGTGATGCGCGTCTGTCCCGCGCGGTAGGGAAAGCGCACCACCGCGTCGGTGTTGGCGACGTAGAGGTCCTCGCCGACGAGCGCCATGCCGAAGGGCGAGTCGAGTCCTTCGAGGAAGGCCGTGCGGAACTCGGCCACCCCGTCGCCGTCGGCGTCGCGCAGCAGGGTGATGCGGTCGGCGCTGAGCCCGCCGGCCCCCGCCTCCTGCATCACCAGGCCCATGATCCAGCCGGTGATGCCGCCGCGGTCCTCGGGACGGGGCGGGGCGTTGGTCTCCGCCACCAGGACGTCGCCGTTGGGCAGGGGCAGGAGCCAGCGCGGGTGGTCGAGACCGGCGGCGAAGGCGGTGACCGCCAGCCCCGGTGCGGCCACCGGCGCGGCGCCGGGCGGCCACCCCGCGGCCGGGGCGATGTTGACCGTCGGGATCAGGGTCTCGCGCGGCGGCGGCAGGTCGGGGGCGGGGCCGATGCCCGCCGACACCGGCAGGGTCGCGCGGTCGCCACAGCCGGACAGCGCGGCGGCAAGGCAGAGGGCGGCCCCGACACCGAAGGAACGCATGGCGGCCATCCCATGGCTGGTGGACCCAGGGTGAACGGGTGTCGGACCGCCGCGGTTCCCCGAGGCGGGACGAGCCGGCCCCTGAGCGCGACACGCCGCGGCCTATTCCTCCAGCGGCCGGGTCTGCTTGAGGAGGTCGAGGAAGCGCTCCAGCACCGGGTTGGGCTGGTTCCCCTTCTTGGTCACCGCCTGGAACTGGACGCTGTAGCGGTGGGTGTTCGGCAGCAGCGCGCGCATCGCCCCCCGCTCCACCCACTGCCGGGCGTAGTGGGTCGGCAGGAAGCCGATGTAGCAGCCGGTCAGGATCAGGAAGGCCACGCCCTCGCGGTCGGTGGCGGTCGCCGTGGTGTTCAGGGTGTGCTGCAGGCGGACCGCGTCGGGCGCCTGCTGGGCCTGGGTCGGGGCGACCGCGTCGGCGGCCTCGACGGCGGCGCGCGACGCCCCGACGAGAGCGGCATCGAACAGCGGGTGGCCGCGGCAGCAGTAGAGGCGGGCGTGCTCCTCGTACAGGGGAAAGCGGTCGACACCCGGCAGCGGCCGGCCGGCCGGCACCACGCCGACGTGCAGGCGGCCGTCGAGCACGCCGCGCTCCACCTCGTTGGGCGGGATCATGCGGATGTTCACCCGCACGTCCGGCCCCTGCTCCTTCAGGCCCCGCAGCGCGTCGGTGACGCGCATGTGCGGCAGGGTCACCAGGTTGTCGGTGATGCCGATGGTCAGCTCGCCGCGCAGCCGGCCGTGCGCCGCGTTGATCTCGCTGCGGAAGCTGTCGAGTCCCGCGAACAGCCGCAGCGTCGCCTCGTAGGCCAGCCGCCCCTCCTCGGTCAGCCGGAAGCCGGCCCGGCCGCGCCGGCACAGGCGCAGCCCCAGCCGCCGCTCCAGGTCGGCCATGTGCAGGCTGATGGCGGCGCGGCTGATGTTGAGTTCCACCTCGGCGGCGGAGAAGCCGCCGCACTCCACCACCGTCTTGAAGACGCGCAGCAGCCGGACGTCGGCGTCGGTCACCGCCGCCAGGGGACGGGCGGCCTTGCCGTTGGGGGTGGGCATTCAGGTAAGCGATCGCTTGCGTGAAGTTTGCGTGGTTTGGATTTAACCAAAACCGAAGGCCGGTGCACACTGCTTTTCCGCCGCGACGCCGCAGCCATGGAGATCGCCCGATGCCGCCCCTGGACAGCCCGCACCCGACCGGCCGCGACCGCACCGCCGGCCTGAGCCGCGAGGAGCTCGACGCACACTGGATGCCGTTCACCGCCAACCGCGAGTTCAAGGCCAACCCGCGCCTGATCGTCGGCGGCGAGGGCGCCTGGTACGTGGACGCCGAGGGCCGGCGCGTCTACGACAGCCTGTCGGGCCTGTGGTGCTGCGGCGCCGGGCACGGCCGGCGCGAGATCACCGAGGCGGTGTCCCGGCAGCTCGCCCAGCTCGACTACAGCCCCGGCTTCCAGTACGGCCATCCCGCCTCGTTCAAGCTGGCGCACAAGCTGGCGGGGATGACGCCGGCCGGGCTCGACCACGTGTTCTTCGTCAACTCCGGGTCGGAGGCCGCCGACACCGCCCTGAAGATGGCGCGCGCCTACTGGCGCCTGAAGGGCGCGCCGACCAAGACCCGGCTGATCGGCCGCGCCAAGGGCTATCACGGCGTCAACTTCGGCGGCACCAGCCTGGGCGGCATCGGCGGCAACCGCAAGCTGTTCGGCGCCGGGGTCGAGGCCGACCACCTGCCCCACACCCTGCTGCCGCAGAACGCCTTCACCAAGGGCCTGCCCGACGAGGGCGCGCACCTCGCCGACGCGCTGGAGGAGCTGGTGGCGCTGCACGACGCCTCCAACATCGCCGCCGTCATCGTCGAGCCGCTGGCCGGCTCCGCCGGCGTGCTGCCGCCGCCCAAGGGCTATCTGCAGCGGCTGCGCGCCCTGTGCGACCGCCACGGCATCCTGCTGATCTTCGACGAGGTCATCACCGGCTTCGGCCGCATGGGGGCGGCCTTCGGCGCCGACGCCTTCGGCGTGGTGCCCGACATCATGACCGTCGCCAAGGGCCTGACCAACGGCGCCGTGCCGATGGGCGCCGTCGTCGCCAGCCGCGAGGTGTACCGCACCTTCATGGACCAGGGCGGCGCCGAGCACCTGGTCGAGTTCCCGCACGGCTACACCTACTCCGCCCACCCCGTCGCCTGCGCCGCCGGCCTCGCCGCGCTGGAGCTGTTCGAGCGGGACCGGCTGGCGGAGCGCGCCGCCGCCCTGGCGCCCCATTTCGAGACGGTGCTGCACGGCCTCAAGGGGCTGCCGCACGTCACCGACATCCGCAACTACGGGCTGGCCGGCGCGGTGCAGATCGCCGCCGACGGCAGCACCCCGGGCCGCCGGCCCTACGAGATCGCCATGCGCTGCTGGAAGGCCGGCTTCTACGTCCGCCACGGCGGCGACACCCTGCAGTTCGGCCCGCACTTCATCGCCGAGCCCGCCGACCTCGACCGCCTGATGGACGTCGTCGCCGACGCCGTCCGCGCCGCCGCCTGACCCCTCCCCCACTCCCCCACTCCCCCACTACCCCACTGCGGAACGCCGATCCCATGACCTTGCTTCCCCATCTCATCGGCGGCGCCGCCGAGGCCCCCGCCGGCGGCCGGTCCGCGCCGATCGTCGACCCGGCCACCGGCGCCACCGTCGGCCAGGTGCCGCTCGCCGACCGGGCGACGGCGGAGCGGGCGATCGCCGCCGCCGAGGCCGCCTTCCCCGCCTGGCGCGCCACCCCGCCGGCCAAGCGCGCCCGCATCCTGTTCCGCTACCGCCAGGTGCTGGAGGACAACGCCGAGCGCATCTGCGCCCTGATCACCCGCGAGCACGGCAAGACCCTGGAGGACGCCCACGGCGAGCTGACCCGCGGCATCGAGAACGTGGAGTACGCCTGCGGCATCCCCGACCTGCTGAAGGGCGAGCATTCCAAGAACGTCGGCCCCGCCATCGACAGCTGGTCGGAGTTCCAGCCGCTGGGCGTCGTCGCCGGGATCACCCCGTTCAACTTCCCGGCCATGGTGCCCCTGTGGATGCACCCCGTGGCCATCGCCTGCGGCAACACCTTCGTGCTCAAGCCGTCGGAGCGCGACCCCAGCGCCGCCCTGCTGGTCGCCCAGCTCGCCCTGGAGGCCGGGCTGCCGCCCGGCGTGCTGAACGTGGTGCACGGCGACAAGGAGGCGGTCGACACCCTGCTGACCGACCGGCGGGTCGAGGCCGTCAGCTTCGTCGGCTCGACGCCGATCGCCGAATACGTCTACGCCACCGGCAGCGCCCACGGCAAACGGGTGCAGGCGCTGGGCGGCGCCAAGAACCACGCCATCGTCATGCCCGACGCCGACCTCGACAACGCCGTCGGCGCCATCATGGGGGCGGCCTACGGCTCGTGCGGCGAGCGCTGCATGGCGATCTCGGTGGTCGTCGCGGTGGGCGACGACACCGCCGACCGGCTGGTCGCCGCCCTGACCGAACAGCTCCGCGCGCTCAAGGTCGGCGCCGGCACCGGGGCCGGCTGCGACATGGGCCCGCTGGTGTCGCGCGCGCATTTCGAGAAGGTGAAGGGCTACGTCGACCGCGGCGTCGCCGAAGGGGCGGAGCTGGTGGTGGACGGCCGCGGCCTGGTGGTGCCGGGCCACGAGGGCGGCTTCTTCCTCGGCGGCTGCCTGTTCGACCGCGTGACGCCGGACATGAGCATCTACCGCGAGGAGATCTTCGGCCCGGTGCTGTGCGTCGTGCGCGTCCGCTCGATGCAGGAGGGCATGGACCTGGTCGACGCCCACGAGTACGGCAACGGCACCTGCCTGTTCACCCGCGACGGCGAGGCGGCGCGCTATTTCAGCGACCGCATCAAGGTCGGCATGGTCGGCATCAACGTGCCGCTGCCGGTGCCGGTGGCCTACCATTCCTTCGGCGGCTGGAAGCGCTCCCTGTTCGGCGACCTCGCCGCCTACGGCCCGGACGGCGTGCGCTTCTACACCCGCCGCAAGACGATCACCCAGCGCTGGCCGGCCGGCGGCGTGCGCGAAGGCGCGCAGTTCGCCTTTCCCTCGATGAAGTAGCCGACGGGGGCGCGGGACGCGGCTGCACCGGTCCCCCCTCCCGACCTCCCCCCACTGCGCGGGGGGAGGAGAAACGCCCTCCCCCGCGCAGTGGGGGAGGGTTGGGTGGGGGGCCGCCGCAGCCAGGCTCCCGCCCGCAGCGCCGCTCACGAATAGTAGGCGGGCGCCGTCCGATACCGGCCGAACTGCTCGAGGTCGTGGCTGACGAAGACCTCGGCGTCGTACGTCAGCGCCAGCGACTTCAGCCGGCGGATCGACTGGACCGCCTTGACGGGATCGAGGTGGAAGCTGGCGATCAGCTCCTCGTCGAAGCCGCGGCGGGTGTAGCAGGCGTCGGCGGTGAACAGCATCGGCCGGCGGCCCGCCAGCTCGACCAGCAGGCTGTAATGGCCGGCGGTGTGGCCCGGCGTCTCGATGAGGTGGAGGCCCTTGGCGATCTCCTGGTCGCCGGTCAGCAGCTCGACCTTCGGCGTCCAGACGTCGCTTTCCGGGTTCGGCACCTCCTTGCCCTCGCGCTTCAGCTTCTCGCGCTGCATGTCGGGGTGGAAGCTCATGTCGGAATAGCCCAGCACCTCGAAGGGCTGGGGGCACTTGCACTGGCCGAACTCGTTGGCGTGGCAGACCGTGCAGGCCTCGCGCAGGTGCCGGTTGCCGCCGCAATGGTCGAAATGGTAGTGCGAGTTGATGACGTAGTCGACGTCCTGCGCCCGGTAGCCGGCCTTCTCCAGCGCCCCCAGCATGGTCTGCTCGCGGGTCTGCTGCGGCTTCTCGAACGGCAGCACCGCCATCACGTGGTCGTAGTCGAAGCCGCTGTCGAAGAGGTAGAGCCCGTCGGCGTGGTCGATCAGCACGCTGTAGACGGGGAACCGCACCTCGCCGGCCGGCCCGCGGTTCCAGTAGACGTGGAAGCCGTCGATGACGAGCGAGCCGCCGTCGAGGATGAACACCTTCGTTTCGGACATGATGCCTCCGTTGTCCAGTTGTTGGCGACCGTTCAGGCGGCTGCCGGCGCCGGCCAGGGGACGCGGCCGGACAGCCCGGCGGCGGCCCGTTCGGCCAGCGCCACCACCGCCGCGTTGACCGGGCCGCAGGGGATCTCGGGAATGACCGAGGCGTCGGCGACCCAGAGGTTCTCGACGCCGCGGACGGCGAGGGTGCCGTCGACCACGCCCTCCCCCGGCGGCCCCATCCGGCAGGTGCCGACGGGGTGGTGGTGGGTGAAGGCGGCCCGGGCGATGAAGGCGTCGAGCTCCGCCGCCGCCGTCAGCCCGGCGCCCGGCAGCGCCTCCTGCGCGATCCAGGGACGGAGCGCCGGCATGGCGGCGATCTGCCGTGCCGCCGCCAGCGCCGCGCGCATCGCCGCCCGGTCGGCCTCCTCGCGCAGGTAGGCGGGATCGATCACCGGCGCCGCCGCGGGGTCGCGGCCGCCCAACCGCAGGGTGCCGCGGCTGCGCGGCTTGGTCGCCCCGAACAGCAGGGTGAAGGCCGCGCCCTCGAGGGGGGCCGCGAACCCCTCGCCCGCCACCGGCAGGACGCAGCAGCCGACCACCCGGTCGGGCTGCCCGCCCGGCCGGGCGGCGAGGTACATCATGCTCTCGGAATGCTGGGTGCGCGTCGGCGCGACGGCGCGGCGGGCGGTGTAGACGTTGCCGGCCAGCAGATGGTCGTGGAGGTTGGCGCCGACCGCCGGCTGGTCGAGCCGCACGGCGATCCCGTGGCCGCGCAGCTGGTCGGCCGGGCCGATGCCCGAGCGCATCAGGAGCAGCGGCGAGGCAATGGCGCCGGCGGCGAGGACGACGCGGTCGCCCGAGACGGCGACCGGACCGTCCCGCGTGGCCCCCTCAACCCCGGCGGCGCGCGCACCGGCGAAGACCAGCCGGTCGACGGTGACGCCGGTCATCAGCGTGAGGTTCGGCCGTTCCAGGGCCGCCGGCAGATAGGCGTCGGCCAGCGAGACGCGGCGGCCGTCGCGGATGGTCAGGCTGTTGGGCGCCGGGCCGTCGAAGCGCACGGCGTGGTCGCCGCTCGGCGCGTGGCCCGCCTCGCCGCCGGCCTCCAGGAAGGCGCGGACCAGCGGGTGCAGCTCGGCGTCGGGCAGCCACACCGTGAGCGGTCCGTCGCTGCCGTGCACCGGCGACGGCGGGCCGACGAAGCGCTCCGACGCCTTGAAGAAGGGCAGCAGCGCGTCGTGGCTCCAGGCCGGGCCGCCGGCCGCCGCCCAGGCCGCGAAGTCGTCGGGGTGGCCGCGCATGTGCGCCATCGCGTGCAGGCAGCTCGACCCGCCGACCAGGCGCCCGCGCGGCCAGGGATGGCGGCGCCCGGCGGTTCCCGCCTGCGGCACCGTCGCGTAGGCCCAGTCGTAGCGGCGGCCCGGCAGGCGGCCCCAGCGCGCGGGGTCGGCGATGTCGGGGTCGTCCTCCCACCCGCCCGCCTCGACGAGGCAGACGCGCAGGCCGGGGTCCTCGCTCAGCCGCGCCGCCAGCACGCAGCCGGCGGACCCGGCGCCCACCACCACCACGTCGAAGGCGCCCGCCCCCGTCATGCCGCCGGCCCCGCCGGCTCGGGGCGGCGGTTGCCGACGCGCGGGTCGGGCCGCCCGCCGTCGCTGACCGCCAGCACGGCGACGATCTCGCCCGGGCGCGGGGCGTCGTGGACGAACACCGTCATGGCGTCGAGATGGTCGAACGACCAGACCTCGTCCTTGTGGCCGAGCGGCACGTCGATCGGCATGCCCATGCCGCCCAGCTTGGTGGTCGAGGGGATGATGGCGGCGCCGCCGCCGACCGCCGCCCGGAAGGGCTGGCCGAGGCGCGGGTGCAGCAGCGCGGCGGCGTGCTCCACCTCGCCGCCGGCGCCGACGATCGCCGCCTTGCCGTAGGCCGCCACCGGCGCGCCGAGCAGGGCCACCGCCTCGCCGGCGAGCCGCGCCCCGAGGACGGCGCCGAAGTCGACCAGCGGCGTCAGGTCGTCGGCCGGGCGCCCGGCGAACGGGTTCTCCAGCACGGCGACCGCCGCCACCCGGACGACCGGCCGGGCCGCCGGGCGGTCGCCGTCGGCCAGCACCGTCTCGCGCAGCAGCAGCGTCTTGCGCAGGCGGGGCGGCGCGCTCACCACCGCACCATGCCGGCGTCGACGTTGATGGTCTGCCCGGTGATCCAGCGGGCGTCGTCGGAGGCGAGGAAGGCGACCGTGCCGGCGATGTCGGCCGGCTGGCCGTAGCCTTTCAGCGCCTGGAGCATCTCGACGAAGGCGAAGGAGTCCTTGTGCGGGCTGTCCATGACGCCCTCCGAGGCGGTCAGGCCCGGCGTCACCGCGTTCACCGTGATCTCGTGCTTGCCGAGCTCGGTCGCCAGCGCCCGGGTCAGGCCGAGGACGCCGCCCTTCGCGGCGACGTAGGCCGCCATGTTGGGCGTCCCGGCGAAGATGGTGTTGGAGGCCATGTTGACGATCCGGCCCTTGCGGCCGAGCCGGCGCATCTGGTCGGACCCGGCGCGGCACATCAGGAAGGTGCCGGTCAGGTTGACGTCGATCAGCCGGCGCCAGTGGGCGAGGTCGACGTCGTCCCAGGCGATGAAGGGCACGATGGCGGCGTTGTTGACGAGGATGTCGAGGCCGCCGCACTCGGCCTCGACCATCTGGTGCAGGGCCATCACCGCGTCGGGGTCGGCGATGTCGCAGACCACCCCCAGCGAGTCGTTGCCGAGCCCGGCGGCGACGGCGCGGGCCCCCTCCCCGTTCAGGTCGGCGACGACGACGCGCGCGCCCTCGGCCGCCAGACGCTGCGCGACGGCCTTGCCGATGCCCTGGGCGGCGCCGGTGACGATGGCGACCTTTCCTGTGAATCGAGTCATTCCCTGCATCCTTGTTCGCTGGTTGGAGCCGCCACGGGCGACCTTCAGGAGTCCGACAGAGCGGCGAGCGCGGCCTCGGCCGCGGCACCGGCGTCGGCGCGCGCGCCGAGCCGGCGCAACGCCCCGGCCAACGCGGCCAGGCCGACCACGGCGTAGAGCGGCTGGGCGGTGCTGCCCATGTGGCCGATCCGGATCAGCCGGCCGAGCGTCTCGCCCCGCCCGGCCGAGAAGCTGACGCCGAAATGGTCGCGGGCGGCCGCCAGCAGCCGGTCGGCGTCGATCCCCTCGGGCACCCGGACCGCCGTGGTGGTGGGCGAGGCGATCGCCTCGCGGGCCGGCCACAGCCGCAGGCCCATGGCCTGCACGCCGGCGCGGCAGGCCCGCGCGGTCAGCGCGTGGCGGCGCCACACCGCCTCCGGCCCCTCCTCCAGGTAGAGGTCGAGGGCGGCGTCGAGCGCGTTGACCTCGGCGACCGACGGGGTGAAGGGGAACGGCCGGTCGTGGCGCCACGCCTCCTCCCAGTCGAGGATGCTGAGCATGGAGGCGCGCGGCGCCAGCGGGTTCGCCTTCATCTTGTCCCAGGCGCGGCCGCTGACCGCGAGCAGGGTCAGGCCCGGCGGGCAGCCCAGGCACTTGTTGGGCCCGGTGACGAAGAGATCGGCGTGGCAGTCCCCGGGATGGACGTCCATGCCGGCGAAGGACGACACGGCGTCGACGATCAGGTAGGCACCGTGCGCCGCGACGATCCGGCCGATCTCGGCGACCGGGTTGAGCGTTCCCGACGGCGTGTCGTGGTGGCAGACCGCGACCACCGTGATGTCCGGCCGCTCGCGGAAGGCCGCCTCCACCGCCGCCGGGTCGATCGCCTCGTCGTAGGGCACCTCGACCTCCAGGAGCTCGCCGCAGTAGCGCCGCGCCCAATAGCCGAAACCCTTGCCGTAGACGCCGGACACGAGGTTCAGCACCACGTCGCCCTGGCCGATCAGGCTGGCGGCCGCCGCCTCCAGCCCGAGCACCGGCTCGCCGTGCAGGATCACCGGCGGCTCGGCGGTGCGCAGGGCGCGCGCCGCCTTGCGCGCCACCGCCTCGTAGAACGCCTGGAAGGCGGGGTCGAAATCGTACAGCACCGGGCGCGACAGGGCGCGCAGCACGGCGGGATAGGCGTTGACGGGACCGGCGCTCAGCGTGAAGACCGGTTCGGCGATGCGCTCCGTAGCCATGTCCTTCCCCCCTTTGGTGACGATCGTTGACACCGGGCTCAGCGCGCGCCGCGGACGTAGGGCAGCCCGAGGGCCGCCGGCAGGCTGGCGCGCCGGCCGAAGACCACCAGCACCGCCATCACGGCGGCGAACGGCAGCATCTGGATGACGTCGGTCGGGATCTCCACGCCCGCGACCTGCAGCGCCGTGGTCATGGAGAGGCAGGCGCCGAACAGCGCCGCCCCCGCCAGCACCCACAGCGGCCGGCCGCGCGCCAGCATCGCCAGCACGATGCCGATGAAGCCGGCGCCGCCGGTCATGAACGGGATGAAGAGGCCGGCGCCGACCTCCGCCATGAAGGCGCCGCCCAGGCCGGCGAAGGCGCCGGTGGCCAGCACCGCGGCGAAGCGGGTGCGCATCACGTCGACCCCGGCGCCGTCGAGGGCGGCCGGCTTGTCGCCGGCGGCCTGCAGGGTGATGCCGAGGTGGGTGCGGCGGTAGAGCACCGCCATCACCGCCGCCAGCGCCACCGCGAGGTAGACGACGGGGTGCCGGTCGAACAGGCCCGGCCCGACGACGGGCAGCGACGCCAGCCCCGGGACGGGCAGCGTCTCGACGCCGGGCAGGCGCGGGTAGGAGCGGCTGAACTGCACGTGGTGCAGCAGCGCCGTCAGCCCCTCCGCGCCCAGCGTCAGGCCGATGCCGATGACGATCTGGCTGAGGCCGATGCGCACGCACAGCAGCCCCATCACGAGCGCCGTCGCCATGCCGCCGGCGACGCCGCAGAGGAAGCCGACCCACAGCGAGCCGGTCTGGTAGGCGCCGAGGAAGCCGGCGTAGGCGCCGATCAGCATCATGCCCTCGATGCCGATGTTGAGCACGCCGGCCTTCTCCGAGATCTGCTCGCCGAGGCCCGCCAGCAGCAGCGGCACCCCCGACATGACGAGGCCGACCACCAGCGAGGTGAGGAACGGCTGCGAGAGGATCATGTCCATGGCCGTCAGCTCCGCGCGTCGAGGCGCCAGCGCTGGGCCAGGTGTTCCACCAGCGCCAGCACGATCAGCAGGTTCGCCACCAGGACCAGCGAGAAGTAGTGGGGCACGCCGAGCCGGCGCGCGGCACTCTCGGCGCCGATCTGCAGGGCGGAGAAGAACAGCACGTAGACGATGCTGGCGAGGCCGTTGAGCCGGGCCAGGAAGACCAGCGGGATGACGGCGAGGCCGAAGGCCGGGTTCCAGTCGGCCCGGACGTTGCCGTGCACGCCGAGGATCTCCACCGCCCCGGCCAGCCCCACCAGCCCCGCCGAGAGGGCGAAGACGGCGAGGGTCAGCAGCGGCACGTGCAGCCCGACATGGACCGCGGCGCGCGGGTTGGCGCCGACGATCCGCAGGCGCAGGCCGAAGCTGGTGCGCGTCATCACGAGATGGACCGCGACGACGGCGATCAGGCCGATGACGAGGCCGCTGCTGACCGTCGTCCCCGGCAGGGGCGGCAGCCGGTCGGCGACGGCCAGGGTGCGGGTCTGCGGCACGGTCGTGCCGGGGTCGAGGAAGACCATCTTGACCAGCGCGTTGGCGACCGACAGGCCGAGGAACGACATCATCAGGGTCGTGATGATCTCGTTGACGCCGTGGTAGGCCTTCAGCAGCGCCGGCAGCAGCGACCACAGGGCGGCGGCCGCCACCGCGGCCAGCGCCGCCGCCAGCAGCACCGCCGGCACCGGCCACGCCCCGGCCAGCGCCGGTGCCACCGCCGCCGCGGCCACCGCGCCCAGCATGAACTGGCCGTCCAGCCCGAGGTTCCACAGGCCCGCCCGGAAGGCCAGGATCAGCCCGGCCGCCAGCAGCAGCAGCGGCGCCATGCGGGTCAGCGTCGCCTGGAAGCCGGACTCGGTGAGGAAGGCGCGGCGCACGACGTAGCCGTAATAGTCGAGCGGGTCGGAGCCCATCAGCCACAGCACCGCCCCGGACAGGACGAGCGCCAGCACCACCGGCGCCCCGGCCGTCAGGCCGATCCTCAGCGCCGCCCGCCCGGCCGCCGCGGCGGCCGGCCCCAACGCACCCGATCCCACGGACTGGGCCGGTTCCACCATCATGCCGCTTCTCCGTCCCTGGTGATCCCGTCCGGCTCGTCGCCCACCATCAGCTCCGCCACGACCGACCGCGCGTCGCCGTCGTTGTCGACGATGCCGACGATGCGCCCGCCCGCCATCACGGCGATGCGGTCGGACAGGTCGAGGATCTCGTCGAGGTCGGTGGAGATCAGGACGGTCGCGACCCCGGCGTCCGCCGCCTCGCTCAGGCGGCGGCGGGCCGAGGCGATGTTCTGCACGTCGAGCCCGTAGGTCGGCTTGTTGTAGACGACGACGCGCGCGCCGCCGAACAGCTCGCGGGCCAGCACCGCCTTCTGGATGTTGCCGCCGGACAGCCGGCCGATCGGCGTCTCGGCGTCGGGCGTGCGGACGTCGAACTCCTCGACGAGGCGGCAGGCGTGGTCGCGGATGCGTCCCGGCTGCTCGATGCCGCGCCGCCAGAACGGGTCGCGGCCGACCTCCTTGAGCAGCAGGTTGATGGCGATGGGAAAGGTGCCGACCGTCCCCTCCCCCAGCCGGTCGTCGGTGACGTAGCGCAGGCCGAGGCGGCGGCGCGCGCCGACCTCCAGCGCGCCGATCGGCCGCCCGTCGAGCAGGATCTCGCCGGCCGACGCGCGGATCTGGCCGGCGAGCGCCTCGGCGAGCTGCTTCTGGCCGTTGCCGTCGATTCCGGCGATGCCGAGGATCTCGCCGGCGCGGACGGCGAAGCTGGCGCCGCTGACCCGGCCGTCGCCGACGCCGGGGACCGACAGGCCGCGCACCTCCAGCACCGGCGGCCGCACCGCACCGTCGGCCGCCGCCGGGCGGCGGACGTGGGTGGTGCCGGTGGCGCCGCCGAACATGCTGCGCACCACCGTCTGGTGCAGGGCGTGCTCGTCGCCGTCGCGGAGCTGGTCGGGGCCGAGCTCGGCCACCTTGCGGCCGAGCCGCAGGATCGAGATGCGGTCGCCGAAGTCGAAGGCCTCGCGCAGCTTGTGGGTGATCAGGATCACCGCCATCGAGCGCCGCGCCAGGTTGCGCATCAGCGCCCCCAGCTCGGCCACGCCCTGCGGCGTCAGCATGGAGGTGGCCTCGTCCAGCACGAGAACCCGGCTGCCGCGCAGCAGCGCACGGAAGATCTCCACCTGCTGCTGCTCGCCGAGCGACAGGGCGCCGGTCACCCGGTGCGGATCGATGCGCACGCCGAAGTCGGCGCACAGCGCCTCGAAGCGCCGGATCACCGCCTCCTCCCGCCGCAGCGCCCACCACGGCGCGCCGAGCGAGAGGTTCTGGGCGACGGTCAGGGTCGGCACCAGCATCGAGTGCTGGAACACCGTGCCGATGCCGAGCTGGAGGGCGCGCTTGGGCGAGGCGATCCGGACCGGCGCGCCGTCCAGGCGGATCTCCCCGGCGTCGGGCTGCAGCAGGCCGGACAGCATGGCGATCAGCGTCGACTTGCCGGCGCCGTTCTCGCCCAGCAGCACATGGACCTCGCCGGCGTGGACGCCGAGGTCGACCTGGTCGTTGGCGAGCACGCCGGGAAACCGCTTGGTGACGTTCCGGAGTTCGATCACCGGAGAGGACGCGTCGGGCATGGGCAGACCTTTCGCACGGACGGGCCACGGGCATAGGCGTCGCCCCCACCCTCCCCATGCTCCCGCATGGGTCCCCTCCCTCCCCCGCGGCGCAGGGGAGGGTTAGGGTGGGGGCACCGCACCGCTACACGCGCGCCCGGCGTTACTTCGCGGCGACGTCCGTCACCAGCGAGCGGACGGCGGCGGCGTCGAACACCGGCTCGACCTTGACCTTCCCCGAGACGATGTCGTCGCGGATCTTCATGACCGCGTCCCAGGCCTCCGCCGGGACGTTCTTGGTCTTCAGCAGGCGCACGGAATCGTCGGCGAGCTGGATCTTGTAGTGCTTGGTGCCGAAGGTGCCGGCCTTGAGGTCGGCGATCATCGCGCCGTAGACCGGCGTCATGTCCCACAGCACCGAGGTCAGCAGGTGGCCCTTGTCGAGGGAGGACTTGTCGCCGATGACGTCGATGAACATGACCTTGCCGCCGTCCACCGCCTTGGTGGTCTCGACCGCCTGCAGCATACCGAAGCTGGAGCCGTTGCCCTGGCCGAAGATCACGTCGGCCCCGGCGGCGATCACCGAGCCGGTGACCCGCTGGCCGCCGGCGGCGTCGCTGTAGGCGGCCGGGCCGATGACGGCGTAGACGATCTTGGTGTCCGGCTTCTCCGCCTTGACGCCCTGGGCGAAGCCGGCGGACTGGCTGTTCCAGCTCGGCGGCTCGCCGGAGACGACGATGCCGACGGTGCCGGTGCGGCTGACCTTGGCGGCGAGGCGGCCGGCGAGATAGGCCCCCTCGTGGCCGCTCAGGGTGTAGTCGGCGACGAGGCCCGGCTTCAGGAGGTCGGGGCGGTCGACGATGGCGACGGGGACCTTCAGCTCCTCGGCGATCTCGGGTGCCGCGGTGTTGTAGCCGCTGGCGTGGGCGATCATCAGGTCGACCCCCTCCTCGGCCAGCTCGCGCAAGGTCGGGCGGACGTCGCCGTAGCCGAGGCCCTGGGCCACGGTGATCTCGACGCCGGCCTTCTCGGCGGCCGCCTTGGCGGAGTCCACGCCCTGCTGGTTCCAGCCGAAGTCGGTCCCCTGCTCCGGCACCAGCACCGCGATGCTCTCCACCTCGGCCGCCGTCGCCGCGATGGAGAAGGAAGAGATGGTCAAGGCGCACAACGATGCGACGAGGCTGGTCTTGTAATTGTTCATGGCACGACTCCCTGTTCAAGAGTGATTTACGCCAGCAGAACCTGACCTTGTATTTTGTTTACTGTAGCGATTGCGATGACGTTCCGTTATTCTGGTTCGAGTTCAAGCAACGTTCGAGAGCTTGCGCGATGACGAAACGAGCGAAGGCGGCGGCCGCCCTGGTCCTCCTGGCGCTGTCGGCCGGCCCGGCCGTTGCCGGCGAGGCCGGCGGCGAGGCGCTGCACCGGACCGCCGTCGACGTGCGCAACCGGTCCGGCCGGCCGATCGCCTGCGTCGCCCAGATCGCCCACTGGTTCTCGGCCGAGCTGGGCCGGGCGATGCCCGACGAGGCCCTGCGCGCCGAGCTGTGGTCCGACCCGGCGAGCGGCGCCGTCTTCCTGCTCAACGCCGCCGGCGACCGGCTGCCGGTGGAGGCCGCCTGGTGCGGCTTCGCCGGCGAGGCCTGGGCGACGCGCAGCCCGCTGACCCTGGCGCGGCGGCACGGCGAGGCGGCCGCCGACGTCCGCGTCTCCTGCGACGCCGCCGGCGACCACCGCCTGCGGTGCCGCTGACCCGGTCACCGCGACTTGCCCTCCAGGACGAGGCGCGCCGCCACCAGGGTGCGCGCCCGCTCCGCCTGCAGCTCGCGGATGCGCTCGGGCGTGTACTCGTACATCCCGCCGCCGCTCTTGATGCCGAGCCGGCCGGCCGCCGTGCGCTCCCGCACCGTGGCGCTGGTGGTCGCGGCGTTGCACAGGTCGGCGTTCAGGTAGGACGAGACCGACTGGTAGATGTCGAGCCCGGCCATGTCGAGGAGCGCCATCGGCCCGATCACCGACAGCTTGTAGCCGATGCCCCAGGACACGCAGGTGTCGAGGTCCTCCGGGTCGATGACGCCGCGGTCGACGAGGTCGACGCATTCCCTGAGCAGCGCGTAGAGCACGCGGTTCTCGACGAAGCCGGGGACGTCCTTGCGCACCCGCACCGGGATCAGGCCGAGCGCGCGGATGGTGTCGGTGACGAAGGCCGCCGTCGCCTCCTCGGTCGCCGCCCCCGGGATGACCTCGATCATCGGGATGATGTGCGGCGGGTTCGACCAATGCATGCCGATGAAGCGGCCGGGGCGGGTGACGAAGGCCTGCAGCGTGCCGATCGGGATGCCCGAGGTGTCGGTGGCGATGACGCAGTCGTCGGCGACGAGGGGGCACAGGGCGCGCAGCACCTGCTCCTTGACCTCGACCCGCTCCGGCACGTTCTCGATGACGAGGTCGGCGCCGGCGACGGCCTCGGCGAGATCGCCGTGGAAGGCGACCGTCCCGGCCCCGCCGGCGGGCGGCGCGATGCCGAGCCGGTCGAGCACGGCGTCGACCTGCGGCATCGCCGCCCGCGCCCGGTCGAGGGCCGCGTCGGCGACGTCGTAGGCCCGCACCTCCACCCCGCCGCGGGCGAGGCGGCCGGCCATGCCCGGCCCCATGGTGCCGAGCCCGATGATGGCGACCTTCAGCATGCCGGCCTCCCCGCTCAGGCCGCCTGGGCGATCGTGCTCGGCCGGCTGCCCACCGCGACCTGGAAGGCGGGCCGCTCCGCCATCGCCGCGCGCCAGCGCTCGACGTTGGGGAACGCCGGCCGCTCGACCGGGAAGTCGAGGCAACGGGCGACGACCGGCGCCAGCGCGCAGTCGGCCAGGGTGAAGCGGCCGAGCGCCACGAAGTCGGCGCCCGCGAGCTGTCCGTCGAGGATCGCGAGCTGGGCGATCATGTCGGCGCTCTGTGCGGCGAAGTCCGGCGCCCGTTCCTCCGGCGCCTTCTTCGAATCCTTGAAGACGGCGACGTAGGGGGTGTTGAGCGAGGCCAGCAGCCAGTCCATCCAGCGCTCGACCTGGGTCTTGTCGGCCCGCCCGGCGCCGCCGAGGTCGGTGTCGGCGGCGAGGTAGCGCAGGATCGTGTGGGATTCCCAGATCACCAGGTCGCCGTCCACCAGGGTCGGCACCTTGGCGTTGGGGTTGAGGGCGCGGTATTCCGGCGTCTGGGTGTTGCCGAACTGGCGGCCGTAGTCGACGCGGGTGTAGGGGATGCCCAGCTCCTCGAGCAGGAAGAGCACCTTCTGGACGTTGCCGGAGGTCTGGCGTCCCAGCAGCTTGATCATCACATCATCCTCTCGTTCGGCGGGCGTCACCGCGGCAGCGGCTTGTAGACGATCGCTTCCATTTCGATCTTGGTGTTGATGACGGCGCGGGCCTCGACGGTGGTGCGCGCCATCATGCCGTCGGGGAAGAACTCGGCGAAGGCGCGGTTGTAGCGGCCGAAGTCGCGCACGTCCTCGAGGTAGGTCGTGATGCGGACGACGTCGGCGAGCGTGGCGCCGTCCTCGGCGATGATCCGCTCGATCGCCTGGATCGTCCACCGGGTCTCCTCCTCGATCGTCCCGGTCATCATGGTGCCGTCGGCGTCCTTGGGCACCTGGCCGGAGACGAAGATGAAGTCGCCGGCGCGGATCGCCGGATGGAAGGGCAGGTTCGGGTTCTTCCTGCCGATCGGGTAGACGTCCGGCGGGCGGACGGTGCTGGAGGCGTCGCTCATGGTCCTCCCCTTCAGCCGAAGACGCTGGTTTCGATGATGTCCACGCCGTGGACGCGGTCGATGAGGTAGATGATCCCCCGCTCGTCCAGGGTGACGTCGTTGGACGAGGCGCGCTGCGAGCCCGCCGGCACGTCGGGAACGAAGTGCCCGACCTCCTGCGGCGCGAACGGGTCGGCGATGTCGACCAGGCGGAGGCCCTGGGCGAACCAGGCGAAGGGGATGATCGAGCCGCTGAAGCGCTCCGACGGCTGATGGCAGCCGGTCATCGGCGGCTGCGGCTCGCCGGTGGTGTCGATGCCGGCGACCTGGAAGGTCGAGATCGGCACCGGCGTGCGCTCGTCGGTGATGTCGTAGATCCAGGTGAAGGCCGGCGGCGCCGGGTACAGCTTGGCGACGTCCTCGTCCGCCACCACCATGATGCGCCGTCCCTTCAGGGTCTGGGGGATCGGCAGGCAGGTGTGGGTGGGGTGCGGGAAGGCGCGGCTGGTGTTGAGGGCGGCGACCGGCTTGGGCGACGACAGGTCGGAGACGTCGAGGATGAACAGCCCGTGGTGCCAGTAGCTGACGTACAGCCGGTCGCCGAGCCGCAGCGGGTGGTGGCAGCGCGGCGTCGGCCAGGCGGGGTCCCACGGGTACTCCTCGCCGCCCGCCTGCCACTGGCCGGGGATCCACCAGCGCCCGACCTCGCGCGGCGACACGGGGTCGGCCAGGTCGAGGATCATCGCGATGTTGCCGATGAACCCCTCGGCGGTCGGCGAGATGTAGGCGTAGCGCCCGTCGAAGTCGTAGCGGTGCACGCCCTTGCCGGCGGTCTGCCACTTCGAGATCAGCCGCGGCTCGGCCGGGCGGGAGACGTCGTAGATGCCGAGCCCGCCGCCGAACTCCGGCGCGTCCTGGCCGAAGCGCTCGTGGTTGACGATCATGATGCCGTCGCTGACGCGCACCTTGTGGGAGTGCCAGCCGTCGGGAACGGTGATGCGGGCGATCACCTTCGGGTTGCGGGGATCGGCGACGTCGACGATGGTCGTGCCGCTCGGCGGCCGCATGTGCCCGATGTAGAGGGTGGTGCCGTCGACCCAGACCTGCCCGCCGCCGGGGCAGTCGATGTGGGACAGGTGGGTGGTGTTGAGGGACTGGGGCATGGGGTCAGGGCTTTCGCTGTGCGGCGTCAGACGAGCCGGACGGTGTCGCCGTCGGCGGTGCGCCCCCATTTGCGGTAGAGCGAGAAGGCCTTCTGGGCCGGCTCGTCGCTCGCCACGAACAGGATGGCGGGCTCGCTGTCGGACCCGTTGACGTGCTCGCACCACGACCCGCCGGGGATCGCCAGGGTGTCGAATTCGTTCCAGTCGAAGCGCTTGCCGTCGACGATGGAGTGGCCGCGGCCGCGGAACGGGGCGGCCAGCAGGCTGGCGGTCTGGCGCAGCGGCAGGGTCTTCTCGCCGGGCCGCAGCATCTGCGCGAAGAAGGTGATGGTCTTGAACACCGGCCCGCCGGTGGTGGGATCGACGTACTCGACCATCAGCGCCTCGTGCGGGTCGCCGTCCCAGTCCTTGTGGCGGTCGAGGATGCCCTCCATCGCCTCCCAGCGGTAGACGTACATGGGCGAGGAGAAGCCGGCGCCGCGGCTGTGGTTGACGAAGCGCGGGCGCAGGCCGCCCTGGCCGTAGATGCGGTGCGAGTAGTCGTCGGGAAAGCGGGCCGACTGCTTCTTCTTCAGCACGTCCTGGCCGCCCTCGGCCTCCGTGTAGTCGTGCTCGAAGCTGACGGCGTTCAGGGTCTCCACCAGCGGCAGGTCGAGGACCGACAGGTTGATGGCGGGCTCGTCGCCGACGGTGCCGTGGTTGTGCCAGGTGTCGATCGGCGTCAGCACCATGTCGCCCGGGCCGAAGACGATGTCCTCGCCCTCGACGCCGGTGAAGTTGCCCTTGCCGATCAGGCCGAAGCGGATGGCGCTCGGCGTGTGGCGGTGCGGCGGCATGATCTCGTTGGGGTCGTTCAGCCGGTAGGCCGTGTACATGGTGCTGACCGTGGCGCGCTGCGGCGCCAGGCCGGGATTGACCAGGATGACCGAGCGGCGGTCGGAATCGTCCGTCGTGATCAGCTCGGCCGAGCGCTTGAGGATCGGCTCGATGTCGTCCTTGTAGGTCCACAGGTGGGGCACGGCGCGGCGGGTCGCCATGAGCTGCCGGATCTCGTCGTGCTCGACCTTCGAGGTCGCCCAGAACGGGAAAAGGTTGCGGGCGTGGAGGTCGTCGTACAGCGCCTTGAGCGCCGCCTCCCGGTTGCTCAGGGTGTCGAGGCTGCTCATCGCGTTGGGCTCCTGTTCGGATGAACGGCGAGGTGTCTCAACCAATTTTCCAACCGTAATCTGGAGCGGTTGCCCCGTAAAGCGAAAATTGGTCGGTCCCGCCAAGTTTTCGCACGGCCCGGTCGGCCGACGTCCCGACCAATGGTCAGGACGCCAGGGGAACGGCCACCTCCCCCGGAACGGCGGCGTCCGCCTGCGGCAGCGCCGCCGGCGGCAGCGGCGAGCGGCCGCGGATGAGGTCGGACGCCCGCTCGGCGATCATCACCACCGGCCCGTTGATGTTGCCGGACGGCATGTCCGGCATCACCGAGGCGTCGACGACCCGCAGCCCGTCGACGCCGCGCACCCGCAGGTCGGGCCCGACCACCGCCATGGCGTCCGACTCCGGCCCCATCTTGCAGGTGCCGAGCGGGTGGTGGACGGTGATCGAGGTGGCGCGGATGTGGGCGTCCAGGTCGGCGTCGGCGGTCCGCGCCGGCCCGGGCAGCGCCTCCCTGGCGACGAAGGGCTGGACGGCGGGCTGCCCCATGATCGCGCGCGTCATCCGCATGCCCTCGCGCAGGGTCGCCCAGTCGGCGTCGCGGTTCAGGAAGTTCTGGTGGATGCGCGGCGCCGCCGCGGGATCGGCCGAGGCGAGGCGGACGCTGCCGCGGCTCTCCGGGTGCAGCATGACGATGCGGGCGACGAAGCCGTCGGCGAAGGGCTGGCTGAAGGGCGGCAGGTAGGGCCGGCCGGTGAAGGGGGCGGCGGTGAAGAGGAGCTGGAGGTCCGGCGCGTCGAGTCCGGAGCGGGTCTTCAGGAACGCGGTGATGCCGCCCGGCACGTCGGCGGCGAAGCCCGTGCCGAACAGGTAGGCCTGGAGGATCGCCGGCCCGATCCGGTCGGCCCGCATCATGCGGTGGAACGGCCCGGGCTCCTTGCGCAGGTAGGAGATGATGACGGAGACATGGTCCTGCAGGTTGCGGCCGACCCCGGGCAGCGCCACGCGGGTGGCGATGGCGTGGGCGGCGAGCTGGTCGGGGTCGCCGATCCCCGACAGCATCAGCAGGTGGGGCGAGTTGATGACGCCGCCGGCGAGGATCACCTCGCGCGACGCGCGCACCTCCTCCAGCCGGCCGTCCCGCCGGTATTCGACACCGACGGCACGGCTGCCCTGAAACAGCACGCGGGTGGCCAGCGCCCTGACCTCGACCGTGACGTTGCCGCGCCGCAGCGCCGGGCGCAGGTAGGCGGTGGCGCAGCTCTGCCGGCGGCCGTTGCGGATGGTCATCTGCAGGCGCGCGAAGCCGTCCTGGCGGGCGCCGTTGTAGTCGTCGTTCCAGGCGAAGCCGGCGGAGCGGCCGGCGGCGGCGAAGCTGTCGACCAGCGGGTCCTGGTACTTGCAGGTCTGCACGCCGAGCGGCCCGCCGCCGCCGCGGTAGGCGCTCTCCCCGCCCTCCCAGCGCTCCTGGCGCTTGAAGTAGGGCAGGACGTCGGCGTACGACCAACCATCGAGGCCGGTTTCCGCCCAACGGTCGAAATCGCGCCGGTTGCCGCGGACGTAGGCCATGGCGTTGGTCGAGGACGAGCCGCCCACCACCTTGCCGCGCGCGCACTCGACGCTGCGGCCGTCCACGTTGGCCTCCGGCTCG
The DNA here is from genome assembly GCF_051225715.1 of Azospirillum sp. ST 5-10. NCBI lineage: Bacteria > Pseudomonadati > Pseudomonadota > Alphaproteobacteria > Rhodospirillales > Azospirillaceae > Azospirillum > Azospirillum sp. ST 5-10. Next base: position 52,207 of record NZ_JBPJSP010000015.1, on the reverse strand, counting down.
CAGAAATAGTTCCAGTCGTGCAGGCGCTTCTGCAGGATGCGGCCCCAACCCAGCGGGATGTGGATCCACGGGTCGCGGTCCCAACCGCCGGCCTCCAGGACCAGCACGCGGACGTCCGGGTCCTCCGACAACCGGTTGGCGAGCGTGCAGCCCGCCGAGCCGGCGCCGACGATGACGTAGTCGTACGATCTTACTGAACCCATTGCTGAATCCCGTTCAAGAGTTTATCTTAGAACGCGCAGACGGGGTGCTGTTTTTCGGCCGGTCCTGTTGGCCTTTGGTCGGCAGGTGGTGCCCGGAAGGTGCTGGCGGGCAGCCGCTGCTTCAGCGCTGCAATAACCAATTCGAGCTGACCACCTTTCAACCAAACTTGTCAACCATTCCAGTGGACGCTATTCTCCACGGCATGTCTGACGCTTTCCGAGGCGGTTTGCCCACGCCGTCGCCAGAAACAGGAACACATCGATGCAGAGTGGCAGGCTCGTGAAGCTGCGGCCATCCGGTGCCGATCTCCCCAAGCTGGAACCGGTGTCCGACCCGGAGCGGGTCGACCTGATCGCCGCCGCGGTGCGCGAGATCGTGGCGGCCGGCGCCGCCCTGCCGCCCGAGCGTGTGCTGGCGGAGGGGCTGCGGGTCAAGCGGCACCGGCTGCGCTCGGCGCTCGAGCTGCTGCGCAAGGAGGGCCACATCGGCCAGCCGGTGGTCGGCCGGCCGCGCAACGCCGCCGCGCCGGACGCCGGCGAGACGCTGATCATCTGCACCAATCCCATCGAGGTGATCGAGATGCGGATGGTGGTCGAGCCCGGCCTGGCCCGGCTCGCCGCCCTGCGCGCCTCGCCCTTCGAGATCGCCCAGATCGAGGCGGCGGCGACCACCGGGGCCGGGGCCGAGACCGGCGCCGTCGACCTCGCCTTCCACATGGCGGTGGCGGCCGGGGCGCGGAACAACCTGGGGGTCGAGCTCTACGGGCTGCTGCGGCGCGTCGGCACCGACGCCCGCGTGCGCATCGGCGCCAAGGACGCCGCCGTCTGCCCCAAGCGCATCCAGCAGCGCGACGCCGAGCACCGCGCCATCGCCGCCGCCATCGCCGCGCGCGACCTCGACGGCGCCGAGCAGGCGATGCGCGCCCACCTGCTGGCGGTCCAGAAGCGCATCACCGAACGCCTGATGCCGGGCGTCACCGCGGCCTGACGCCGGGAGAGGGGGGGCCGACGCCAGTCGTAGGCAAAGGACGGAGACCCTCTCCCCGCCAGGACTAACGCATTCACACATCTGGTGCGGCACAACCCTCCCTCGCCCCCGGCGGGGGAGGGAGGGGCCCGGCCGAAGGCTGGGAGGGTGGGGGCTTGGTCTTGCAGGACGAGCCGGCGCCCCAGTTTTGCACCGCCAAGGGTTCGGCGCTGCTGCGAAACCGAGCCCCCACCCGGCGTCCTTCGGACGCCCCCCTCCCCCGGCGGGGCCGAGGGAGTGGCGGTCGCCCGGCATCGGAAAACGTGTGAATCCGCTGGCCCCGCCGCGGAGAGGGCCGGGTGCGGGGGCTCCGCACTTGGTCGCCCGGTCCCCCGCCCCTCCTCTCACCCGCCCCTGCGGGCCGACCTCTCCCCGCCGGGGCGAGGTGATCCTCACGGCGCCGCCTTGGCGTCGACCAGCGTCTTCAATTGGTCGTACTCCGCCTTGACCGCCGGCTTGTCGTTGATGATGGACAGGCCGATCCGCGCGAACTGCTCCATCATCGCCGCCTGCTCCGCGGCGGGCAGCTTGGCGATGGTGCCGCCGTTGGCGGTCCAGGTGTCGGCGGAGCGGGTCAGGTTCGCCACGCCCCAGGAGAAGGCCCGCTGCTCGGCGGCGCGGCCGGCGGCGCGGATCGCCTCCTGCACCTCGACGGGCTGGGACTGGAACCACGTCTCGTTGACCACGTCGACCGAGACGATGTGGGCGAAGTTGAGGTCCAGCACGTGCTTGGCGACGTCGTAGTACTTGAACGCGGTGAGGATCGGCATGCCCGCCAGCACGCCGTCGATGCCGCCGGTCTGCAGCTGCGGGATCACCTCGGTCAGGGCGAGCGGCACCGGCAGGGCGCCGACCGCCTTCAGCGGCTCCATCTGCAGCGGTGTCGCGAAGGTGCGGATCTTCTGTCCCTTGAGGCCGTCGAGGGTGGTGACGTCGCCCTTGGTCAGCACCAGGGTGGAGCTGTTGTAGATGGCGCCGATCACCCGGAGGTCGCGGTCGAGGAACATGGTCTCGAGATGGTCGCGGTAGGCCGGGTCGTGGATCACCGCGTGGACGTGCTCGGGCGATTTGAAGAGGCCGGGCACGTCGAAGATCTCGAACTTCGGGTCGGTGTTGGTCAGGAACGAGGTCGGCGAGATGAAGGACTCGATGGTGCCGAGCAGCACCCCCTCGGTCATGCGGGGGATCGAGCCGAGCTGGCTGGCCGGGTAGATCTCGACCTTGACCTTGTCGCCGACGCGCTTGGCGAGCTCCTCGGCGAACAGCTTCTGCCACTCGTGCTGGACGTCGTTGATGGTGGCGCTCGCCAGCTTCATCACGGTCTGGGCCGACGCCGGCTTCACGGGGCCGGCGAGGATCGCCAGGGCCGCCGCCGTCAGCAGGCACAGGACTGGTTTCTTCATGTCGAAAGCTCCGATCAGGGGGTGGCCGCGCGGGCGAGGAACAGCGACAGCTCGGGCCAGTAGGTGATGATCACGAGGGCGGCGACCTGCACCGCCACGAAGGGCATGACCCCGCGGTAGATCTTCCCCAGCGGCAGGTCGAACACCGACTGGGCGACGAAGAGGTTGAGCCCGAACGGCGGCGTGAACATGCCGATCGCCAGGTTGACCGACATGACGATGCCGAAGTGGATCGGGTCGATGCCGAGCTGGATGACCGACGGCACCAGCAGCGGCGCCAGCACGAGGATCGCCGAGGTCGGGTCGAGGAAGCAGCCGGTGATCAGCAGGACCACGTTGACCGCCAGCAGGAACTCCCAGGCCGTCAGACCGAGGCCGGTGAGCCAGCCGGTGATCGCCTGCGGCACGCCCTGCAGGGTGAGCAGCCACGAGAAGACGCCGGCCGCCGCGACGATGATCAGGATCTGCGCCGTCAGCAGCGCCGAGCGGCTGGCCGCCGCCAGCACGTCGCCCCACGACATGGTGCGGTGCACGTAGCGGGCGACGACGATGGCGTAGACGCAGGCGACGCCGCCCGCCTCGGTCGGCGAGAACCAGCCGAGATAGATCCCGGCCAGCACGAAGACCGGCATGGACAGCGCCGGCAGCGCCGCCCGGGTGGCCCGCACGAACACCCCGGCGTCGAACCCCTCGGTCCGCGGGATGTCGCGGAAGCGCGAGCCGACGACGACGAAGATCGCCATCATCGCCGCCATCAACAGGCCGGGCAGGACGCCGGCGGCGAACAGCTTGGGGATCGACTGCTCGGCCGCCGCCCCGTAGAGGATCATGGCGATGCTGGGCGGGATGACGATGTCGATCGCCCCGCTCGACGCCGCCAGGCCGGCGGCGTAGCTCTCGCCGTAGCCGCTGCGCACCAGGCGCGGGTAGAGCACCCGCCCGACCGCCGCCACCGCCGCGGCGCTGGACCCCGACACCGCGCCGACCAGGGTGCAGGAGCCCACCGTGGCGACGCCCAGGCTGCCCTGCATCCGCCCGGTGATCGCCAGCACCCACGACACCATGCGGTCGGCGATGCCGCTGGTCCCCATGAGCTCGCCGGCGAAGACGAAGAACGGGATGGCGAGCAGGGCGTAGTTGTCGAGCCCGCCCATCATCACCTGGTGGAGGGCGATCGGCGGCGTCGGCAGCACCAGCAGGAAGCTGGCGGCCGCACCCGCCAGGAACACCGCGAAGATCGGCGTGCCGAGCGCCAGCAGGACCAGCGGCAGCAGCCCCAGCGTCCAGATCATGCCCCGTCCCCTTCCCGGACCAGCGCCGCCAGGGTGCCGAGCGCCAGGCACGCGGCCGTCAGCGCGGTCAGCGAGAACCCCACCAGCAGGGCGGAATGGGGGATGACGGTGGGGATGCCCAGCCCCATGCTGACCTGGCCGACCCGCGCGACGCGGGACACGAAGGCGAAGCTCTGCACCGCGGCGTAGCCGCAGCACGCCGCCACCAGCAGGTTGTGGAACAAGGCCAGGTTGAGCCGGCCGCGGCGGTGCAGGCAGCCCTGCACGGCGTCGAGGCTGAGATGCCGCCCCTCGGCGGTGACCACGACCATCCCGGTCATGACCAGCCAGACCACGGCGTAGACGACCAGCTCGTCGGCGCCGGTGAAGGAGATGCCGAATCCGTAGCGGCCCGCCGCGTTGGCGACGTTGACGACGACCATCAGCAGCAGGACGAGGCCCAGCACGACGCGCAGCACGGCGAGCAGGCCGCCGGCGAGGCGGCCCGCCCCGGCCAGCGCGGCGGCGAGGCGGGAATGCGTTGGGTTCTGGAGTGCGACGCTCATGTGTCCCCGCGCGGTGTTCGCTGAAAGAACCGGACCCGGAAACCTGCCGGCGGCCGTCGGCCGCCAGGGGGCATGCGGGTGGCGTACGGCATAACCATTTCAAGAACCATTTCGGAAATCCTACCATCATGTTCGGCGACGACAAGCAAAATGCGCCGACCGGTCGTCACTGACCTCCGCCAGACCGGGCGAAATGGTCCGTATGCCGCGGCGGCGCTCACGCCCGCGGCCGTCTGCGGTCAACCATATTTCGGCCATGATGGTGGTTTGGTCGGAAAGCCGCCGGGTTCCCTCCCCCGGGGCGGGTCATCGTGTTCACGCATATCCTGAACGGCGATCCGGCCTGATCCTCCCTCGGCTCCGCCGGGGGAGGGTGGCGCCACAGGCGCCGGGTGGGGGCTAGGTTTCGCGAGAACGCCGGGTCCCCTCGGTCGTCGGGTGGAGGCGCCGGTTCTCCTGGTACACCTTGCCCCCACCCTCCCAGCCTATGGCCGGGTCCCTCCCTCCCCCGGCCCGGCCGGGGGAGGGAACGTCGGCGTGCCGCCGATATGCCTGAATTCGCCAGGTCGGGGCGGGCGCGGCCGGAAGCGGCCGGCCGTGTCAGCGGCGCGGCCCGGCGGGCAGCACCAGGGCGAGGCCGGCGAGGATGGTGGCGGCGGCGGCGAGCTCGATCCAGCCCAGCGGCTCGCCGAGAATCAGCCCGCTGCTGACGACGCCGACGACCGGCACGAGGAGGGTCGACAGCGCCGCCATCGGCGCCGGCAGGATGCTGACGATCCGCATCCACACGGCGTAGCACAGCACCAGCGCGACCAGGGTCGTGTAGGCGGCGGCCAGCCACCCCGCGGGCCCCGCCGCGACGGCGAACGGCTCGTCCTGCGCCAGCATGGCGGCGGCCATGGGAAGGGAGCCCAGGAGCAGCTGCCAGCCGGCGCCGGCCAGCGTGCCGACCGACCAGCGGGCGCGTTTCTGGATCACCGTGCCGACCGCCCAGCAGACGGCGCCGCCGACCGTCAGCAGCAGCGGCAGGGGCACCGCGCCGACGCCGGCGGCGTCGCGGGCCAGCAGCAGCCCCAGCCCGGCCAGCCCGAGCGCCAGCGCCGCCACCGTGCGCGGCCGCGGCCGCTCGCCGAAGGCGGCGGCGCCGATCACGGTCACCCAGAGGGGCATGGTGAAGGCGATCAGCGCGACGTGCCCCGAGGCGGCCCGGGGCAGCGCGTAGGCGACGATCATCTGGAACAGGGCGATGGAGAAGAGGGACGCCGCCGCCAGCGCGCCCCATTCCCGCCCGCGGGGGACGACCGGCGCCCCGGCGGCGGCGGCCGCCGCCAGCAGCGACAGGCCGGCGACGAAGCAGCTCGCGAAGCGGAAGGTCCAGGGCGGAAAGCTGACCAGCGCCACCTTCATGATCGGCCAGTTCACGCCCCAGCCGACGGACAGGACGAGCAGCAGGACGGCCCCGGCCGCGAACCGCTCGCGACCGGGGCCGGGGCCGGGGCCGGGGTCCGCCGGCCGGGGGCCCGCGCCGCCGCCCGTCGTCAGCCGCCCGACAGCAGGCGGGGCAGCCACAGCACCAGCCCGGGAAACAGGATCGACAGGACCAGCGCGGCGATCTGGATGAGCACGAAGGGCACGATGCCGCGGTAGATGGTGGCGATGTCCACCCCGGGCGGGGCGATCCCGCGGATGTAGAAGAGGGCGAAGCCGAAGGGCGGGGTGAGGAACGAGGTCTGCAGGTTGACGGCGAACAGGATCGCGAACCAGAGGAGCGTCTCCTGGTCCGCCAGCCCGAAGTCGAGCGAGGCGATGACCGGGGCGACGATCGGCAGGACGATGAAGGTGATCTCGATCCAGTCCAGGAACATGCCCAGCACGAAGACCAGCACCATGATGACGGCGAGCACCCAGTAGGCGCTGCCGGTGCCGGCGCCCAGCGCCTCGGCGATCAGGGTGTCGCCGCCCAGGCGGCGGAAGACGACGCTGAACACCGTGGCACCGATCATGACGAACATGATCATCGCCGTGGTCTTGGTCGTCTCGGCCACCACCGCGGCGAAGCGGCGCCAGGTCAGCTCGCGCGACAGCAGTGCCAGGACGAGGGCGCCGAGCGCGCCGAGCGCCGCCGCCTCGGTCGGCGTGGCGACGCCGCCGATGATCGAGCCGAGGACCACCGCGATCAGGGCCAGCGGCGCCATCAGGTCGCGGGCCAGGACCAGCAGGTCGCGGGCCGAGGTCATGCGCTCGTGCGGCGGCAGCGGCGGCATCAGCTCCGGCCGGCTCAGGGCGAGCACGACGAGGTAGACCACGTACAGGCCGCCGAGCAGCAGCCCCGGGACCAGAGCGGCGGCGAACAGGTCGCCGACGGAGAGGCGCAGGGTGTCGCCGAGGATGACCAGCATGATGCTCGGCGGGATGAGGATGCCGAGCGTCCCGGTGGCGGCGATCAGCCCGGTCGCCACCCGCGGGTCGTACCCGTTCCCCAGCATCACCGGCAGGGCGAGCAGGCCCATCAGCACGACGCTGGCGCCGATGATGCCGGTCGAGGCGGCCATGACGATGCCGATGATGGCGACGGCGAAGGCGTAGCCGCCGGGCGCCCGGCCGAGCGCCCGGGCCAGCGAGCGCAGCAGGCGCTGGGCGATCCCCGACCGCTCCAGCATCAGCCCCATGAACACGAAGAGGGGGACGGCGATCAGCAGCCAGTTCGCCAGGATGCCGGTGAAGATGCGCGGCACGCCGGTGGACAGGAAGATCAGCGGCACCCCGGCGGCGACGCAGAACAGCACGCCGACGCCCGCCAGCACGAAGGCCACGGGATAGCCGCTGAAGATGCCGACGAGCAGCGCCGCCACCATGCCGATGGGCCAAGCTTCACTCACGGCCGTGCGCTCCCTCCGGTTCGCGGCCGGTGGCCAGCTCCACCGCCTTGCGCAGCCCGCGCGCGGTGCCGGCCAGCGCCAGCAGGCCGAAGCCCAGCGGCATCACCGACTTGATGATCCAGCGGTCGAGCAGCCCGCCGTAGCTCGACCCCTCGCCCGACCGGTAGGCGCTGCCGACGAAGTTCCAGGAGAACCACACCATCAGCAGGGCGAAGGGAACGAGCAGGACCAGGTCGCCGAACACCGTCACCAGGGTGCGGAGCCGGGCCGGCAGGGCCTGCGAGAACACGTCCACCGAGACGTGGGCGTCGCTGCGGTAGGCGTAGACGCCGCCGAGCAGCACGAGGACGGCGAAGAGGTGCCATTGCAGGTCGAGCAGCCCGTTCACCGAGAGCTCGGTGCCGAGCACGGGGAGCGGGGTCGACCAGCTGGCGACGACGTTGACGCGGAGCTGCACGGCGGCCACCGCCACGCACACCGCCAGCATCAGGGGGACGACGAGCCAGCCGGCCATGCGGCCGACCCAGGCGCAGGCGTCCTCGATCGCACGGAGGGCGGAAATCATGGGAATACCCGGAGATCGGTCTGCGGACTGTCGCACAGCCGTCCCCGCCGACCGGCGGGGACGGGGACGACGCGAGGGGGGCGGGAGCCGCCGCGGCGGCGGACCGCTCAGTCCCGCGGCAGCGCCTGCAGGTCCTGCCAGCGGCCGACGCGCTTCATGTACGCCCGCATCGAGGCCAGCGCCTCCTTGAACAGCGGGTCCTTGCCCGCCTCCTCCTCCAGCACCTCGTCGGAGGCCTTGCGCAGCGCCGCGAGCACCGGTTCCGGGAAGCGCTCGACGGTCACGCCGGCCGCCTCGATCTTCTCCAGCGCGTCGATCTGCGCGCCGAGCTGGTCGTACATGTTGTAGGTGATGTTGGCTTGGCAGGCCTCGACGAAGATCTTCTGGGTGTCGGCCCCCAGCTCCTTCCAGACGTCCATGTTGACGATGATGGAGTCCCAGCTCGCCGGCTGGTGCCAGCCCGGGAAGTAGTAGCGCTTGGCGATCTTCTGGAAGCCGAAGCCGGCGTCGAGCTGCGGTGCGGAGAACTCGACCGCCTCGATGCGGCCGCGCTCCAGCGAGACGTAGATCTCGCCGGCGGGGATGAGCTGGGTGTTGGCGCCCAGGCGCGCCATCGCCTTGGCGCCGAGGCCGGCGATGCGCATGTTGAGGCCCTTGAGATCCTCGACGGACTTGATCTCGCGGTTGAACCAGCCGCCGGCCTCCGGCACCACGAGGTGGCACGGGATGACCTTCACGTTGAAGGGATCGTAGGCCTTCTGGATGATCTCCAGCCCACCGCCCTGGAACATCCAGCCGAGGAACAGCTCGGGGTCCGGCCCGAACGGCATCGACCCGACGAGGTTGGCGACCGGGATCTTGTCGGCCCAGTAGCCGATCCAGTCGAAGCCCATGGGGATCGCCCCGGTGCTGACGGCGCCGAACACCTCGAAGGGCGGGACCAACTCGCCGGCGCCGTGGACCTTGATCGCCACCTTGTTGCCGGTCATCAGGGCGACCCGTTCGGCCCACTTGCCCGGGCTCGGCCCGATGGACGGGACCTGGAGCCCGAAGACGCTTTGCAGATCGTAGGTCGCGGCGAAACCGGTGGTTGCGGATGCGGCCATCGCGGCCGCCGTCGCGACGCCAAGCAGGAGCTTCTTCACGGCATTTCCTCTCGTTTTCGTTGGTCTCTGTCGCTGCCCGTTCGGGAAGCCGGCGGCACTCCCTGGCCTGCCGCCGGATTCCGCACTGTGCGCTCTGGGGAATGCTTGGGCCGCAGACTAACGTCAAACGAATCGATTCGCAATGATCGAATCGACGAGGCACCCGTGTCCCGCCGCACGGCCCCGCGATCCTTGACCGCCGCACCGGATGCGACATAAACGAAATGATTAGCTGATAACGAATCAGGGAGCCGGCCATGGAAGGGCTGTTGAAGGGCGACGTCGCGGTCGTGACCGGTGCGGCGCAGGGGAACGGGCGCGCCATCGCCCTCGGCTTGGCCGGGGCCGGGGCCGCCGTCGCGGTCGCCGACCGCAACGGCGACGGCGCCGCCGCGGTGGCGCGGGAGATCGAGGCGGCCGGCGGTGCGGCGCTGGCGCTGACGCTCGACGTCACCGACGCCGAGGCCTGCCGCGAGGCGGCCCGGACGGTCGAGGGGCGGCTGGGGCCGGCCTCCGTGCTCGTCAACAACGCCGGCATCATCCGCCGCACGCCGGTCGACGCGCCGGGCTACCGCGACGACGTCGCGCTGACGCTCGAGGTCAACGTCGGCGGCTGCGTGGCCATGACGACGGCGCTGCTGCCGCAGCTGCGGGCGACGCGCGGCCGCATCGTCAATCTCGGCTCGATCATGTCCTTCGTGGGCGGGCGCAACGTCTCCTCCTACGCCGCCAGCAAGGGCGCCGTGCTCCAGCTCACCCGGGCGATGGCGGCCGAGCTCGCCGCCGACGGCGTCCGCGTGAACGGCATCGCGCCGGGGGTGATCGAGACGCCGATGACGCAGACGACCCGCGACAACCCCGAGGTCCTGGAGCGCTTCCTCGGCCACACGCCGCTCGGCCGCGTCGGGCAGCCGGAGGAGCTGGTCGGACCGGTGCTCTTCCTCGCCTCGCGGCTCTCCAGCTACGTCACCGGCGTCATGCTGCCGGTCGACGGCGGCTACCTCGCGGTGTGAGGCCAGGCGCCGCCCCGCTCCAAATTCAAATGCTCAGAGCAAGATTCACGCTTTTGGCCGGATCGGCCAAAAGCGTGAATCTTGCTCTAGGAGGACGGGGCGGCCCGCCGGCGGACGCGCCGGGCGGACACGCCGGCCTCGGCGCCCCCGGCCGACGCGGATGCGGATGCGGATGCGGATGCGGCGTCCGGCGGACGGTGGCCGAACCGTTCGGAGATGCCGCGCGTCGTGCCCAGCAGCGCCCGGGCCTGCTCGCCCTCCGGGCTGCAGTCGACGAGGGCGGTCGGGCCCATCATCATGATGGCCGCCTGCATCTGGCCGGAATGGTCGAACACCGGCGCCGCCAGGGCGCTGACCCCGGGGACCGGCCGGTCGCGGATGGTGGAGATGCCGGTGCGGCGGATCTGCGAGAGCTCGGCCCGCAGCCGGTCGAGGGTGACGTCCTCGGCGTCCGCCCCGCCGCGGCGCGCGGGGTCGCGCAGTTCCGCCTCCAGCAGGGGCAGGACCAGGCGCTCGGGCAGCAGCGCCGCGAACAGCTTGCCCGTCGCCGTGGTGGTGAGCCCGAACACCGTGCCCGGACGGACGTTGACGTGGATCTGACGCGAGGACTCGTGGATGCGCACGACGGTGGCGCCATGGGTGCCCCAGACGCAGACGGCGACCGCGAGGTTGAGCCGCTCGGCCAACTCGACGGCGCTCGCCGCCGCCGCCTCGTAGACATCGGACCCGCGCAGCCGCGCCAGGCCGAGGTGGAGGGCGAACGGGCCGAGGCGGTAGCGCCCGCTCACGCCGTCCTGCTCGACCAGCTCGATCTTGCGGAAGCTGACGAGATAGGCGTGCGCCTGGCCCGGCGGCATCCCCGCCGCGTCGGCGAGGTCGCGCAGCATCATCGGCCGCGCCGCCTCCGCCAGCACCCGCAGCAGCCGGCCGCCGATCTCGATCGACTGGATGCCCCGCCCGGTCGTTCCCGTCGATGGCTCCGGAGTGTCCATGGTCCCCTCCCGTCAGCATCCCGCCCGCCGCGGCCCGATGTACAGGATTCGGCCCGCCCCGGAACAGACCCGCGTCGCGCGCCCGGCACCCCGGGGCCGGCAGGCGGTGCGGCGTCGCTCGTCAGACATTTGCCATTGGCGAATGAGTTCGCTATATGGGAACGAACGATCGGCGTCAACGACGCTGCGCACGACCGGCGCCGGCGCATGGCCGGAACGGGGACACCCCCCGACGCTGCGGCGGGCGGACCATCACGGAAGGGAGGACACATGGCAGCCATCGACGGGGCGGCCCGCGGCCCGGGCAACGGCGACACGACGGCGGTTCCGGTGCGGGGCGACGGGGGCGGAACGGCGGAGCGCGTGTGCGACGTCCTGGTCGTCGGCTCCGGCGCCGGCGGCCTCGCCACCGCGGTGTGCGCCGCCCACCGCGGCCTCGACGTCCTGGTGGTCGAGAAGGAGCACGTCTTCGGCGGCACCACCGCGCGCTCCGGCGGCTGGATGTGGATCCCGTGCAACGGCCCGGCCCGGCGGGCCGGCGTCGAGGACAGCGCGGAGAAGGCGCGCACCTACCTGCGGCACGAGACCGGCGGCCATTTCGACGCGGCGCGCGTCGACGCCTTCCTCGAGGCGGGCCCCCGCGCGGTGGAGTTCTTCGAGACGGAGACGGCGCTGCAGTTCGACCTGGGGCCGACCTTCGCCGACTATCACCCGGACGCCCCCGGCGGCATGCCGGGCGGGCGCTCCATCGTCGCCCGCCCCTTCGACGGGCGCGCACTGGGCGACGAGATCCGGCGCCTGCGCCCGCCCCTGAAGGAGATCACCTTCCTCGGCATGATGATCGGCTCGGGCAAGGAGCTGCTGCACTTCTTCAACGTCACGCGCTCGCCGGTGTCGGCCGCCTACGTCGGCATGCTGTTCGTGAAGTTCCTGCGCGACATGGCCTTCCACGGCCGGCCGATGCGGCTGATGAACGGCAACGCCCTGGTCGGGCGCCTCGCCAAGTCCTGCTTCGACCGGAAGGTGCCGATCTGGACCGACGCGCCGGTGCGGCGGCTGATCCGCGACGACGACGGGCGCGTCACCGGCGCCGTCGTCGACACGCCGCAGGGCCGGGTGACGGTCACCGCGCGCAAGGGCGTCGTCCTGGCGGCCGGCGGCTTCCCGCAGGACCCGGTGCGGCGCAAGGCCCTGTTCCCCCACGCCGCCAGCGGCCACGAGCACGCCTCGCCGGCGCCGCCGGGCAACACCGGCGACGGGCTGCGCCTGGGCGAGTCGGTCGGCGGCGCCGTGAACGACGCGCTGCCCCACGCCGCGGCGTGGGTGCCGGTCTCCCGCCCGGTCCTGCCGGACGGCAGCCGCGGCACCTTCCCCCATTTCGTCGACCGCTCGAAGCCGGGAGTCATCGCCGTCACCCGGTCGGGGCGCCGCTTCGTCAACGAGGCGGACTCCTACCACGACTTCTGCCAGGCGATGCACCGCCGCTGCACCGAGGAGGGGGCGGAGGTCTGCGCGTTCTTCATCGCCGACCACCCGACCTTCCGCAAGTACGGGCTCGGCTACGCCAAGCCGGCGCCGGTGCCGTTCGGGCAGCACCTGCGGTCCGGCTATCTGGCCCGCGGCGAGACCCTCGCCGACCTCGCGCGCGCCGTCGGCATCGACCCGGCGGGGCTGGAGGCGACGGTGGCCGCCTTCAACGCGCACGCGCGCAACGGCCAGGACCCCGAGTTCCACAAGGGCGGCACCGCCTACAACCGGTCGCTGGGAGATCCGGACCACGGGCCGAACCCCTGCGTGGCGCCGGTGGAGACCCCTCCCTTCTACGCGGTCAAGCTGGTGATCGGCGACCTCGGCACCTTCGCCGGGCTGCGCTGCGACGAGAACGCGCGCGTCCTCGACGCGGACGGCGCGGTGATCCCGGGCCTCTACGCCGCCGGCAACGACGCCGCCAGCATCATGGGCGGGAACTATCCCGGCGGCGGCATCACCCTGGGACCGGCGATCACCTTCGGCTACATCGCCGCCCGGCACATGGCCGGCGGCAACGCCTAGAGCAAGACGCCTTTGCCCGATCCGGCCAAAGGCGTCTTGCTCCAAACGTTTGAACTTAGAGCGGGATCAGGCGTTCGGGGCGGGCGTCACGCGGCCGCGCCGCCGGCCAGCCGCTCCAGCAGGTCGCGCGCCGCCGCCAGCCGGGCCGCGGCGGTGTCCGTGGGACGGGCCAGCAGCAGGCGCTCGTCCTGCCAGTGCAGGTCCGCCGCCCCGGCCGCGGCGCGGCGCGCGGCGTCCCGGGCCGCCGTGTCGTGGAACGTCGCGGCCACCGCCTTGGGCCCCGCCTCCAGGCGCGCCACGCCGTGGCGGCGGCAGGCGACGCGCAGGGCGGTCAGGCCGAGCCAGTCCCGCATCGCCGGCGGCGGCGGGCCGAAGCGGTCCTCCATCTCGTCGGCGAAGCCGGCGGCGGCCTCCTCCGACTCGAGCCGGCAGGCGCGGGCGTAGAGGCGCAGCCGCGTCTCCGGCTCGGGCACGAGGTCGGCCGGGATCGCCCCCGGCACGCCGCCGACGCGGACCTCGGGCGTCCAGCCGTGCGGCGCCTCCTCCCCCTTCGCCCGCGCCACCGCCCGGCGCACCATGAAGCGGTGAAGGCCCAGGCCGACCCGGCGGGCGTGGCCCGCCTGGTCCTCGCCCAGCAGGTCGCCCGCGCCGCGCAGGTCCATGTCGCGGGCGCTGATGGCGAAGCCGGCGCCCAGCCGGTCGAAGGCCTGCAGGGTGCGCAGCCGTTCCGCGGCGGCCCTGCCGAGGGCGGTGCCGGGCGCCGTCGTCAGGTAGCAGACGCCGCGCACGCGCCCCCGGCCGACCCGGCCGCGCAGCTGGTGGAGCTGGGCCAGCCCGAAGCGGTCGGCCCGCCAGACCACCATGGTGTTGGCGCAGGGCACGTCGAGCCCGCTCTCGACGATGTTGGTGGCGAGCAGCACGTCCCCCTCGCCGCCGGCGAAGCGGAGCATGGCGTCGTCCACCGCCTCGGCCGGCAGCCGGCCGTGAACGATCGCCAGGTCGAGTTCCGGCACCAGCGCGCGCAGCTCGCCTTCCAGGCGCCCCAGGTCCTCCACCCGGGGGCTGACGACGAAGCTCTGCCCGTTGCGGGCCCGCTCCCGCAGCAGCGCCTCGCGCACCACCGCCGGATCCCACTCCACCGCGAAGGTGGCGACCGGCTGCCGGCGGGCCGGCGGCGTCGCCAGGACGCTGAGGTCGCGCAGCCCCACCATCGCCGCCTGCAGGGTCCGCGGAATCGGGGTGGCGGTCAGGGTCAGGCGGTGGCGGGAGCCGCCGAGGTCGCGCAGGGACGCCTTGGCGCGCACGCCGAAGCGCTGCTCCTCGTCGACGATCAGCAGGCCGAGGTCGCGGAACGCCACCCCCTTCCCCGCCAGCGCGTGGGTGCCGACGACGATGCGGATGCGGCCGTCCTTCAGGCCCCGCTTCGTCTCGCGCGCCTCGGCCGTCCCGGCCAGTCGCGACAGGTGGCCGATCTCCAGCCCGCTGCCGGCGAAGCGCGCCCGGAACGTCTCCAGGTGCTGGCGGGCCAGCACCGTCGTCGGCGCCACCACGGCGACCTGCCGGCCGGCCAGCGCGGCGGCGGCGGCGGCGCGCAGGGCGACCTCGGTCTTGCCGTAGCCGACGTCGCCGCAGACGATGCGGTCCATGGGCCGACCCTTGCCCAGGTCGTCCAGCACGGCGGCGATGGTCGCCGCCTGGTCGGGCGTTTCCGCGTAGGGAAAGCGGGCGGCGAACCGCTCGTAGGCCGCCGCCGGCGGAACGAGCGCCGGCGCCGGCGCGGCCAGCCGCTCGCCGACCCGGCGGACCAGCTCCCCCGCCGTGCGGGCGACCTCCCGCGCGACCTCGTCGCGCCGCCGCTCCCACGACCCGGAATTCAGGCCGTCCAGCGCGACGGTGCCGCCGGCGCCATAGCGCCACACCCGGCCGAGGTCCTCGGTCGGCACCAGCAGCGTGTCGCCGCCGCGGAACTCCAGGCGCACCGCCTCCGCCGGGCCGTCCGGGGTGTCAATCGGCTCGGCGCCGCGCAGCAGGGCGAGCCCGTGGTCGAGATGGACGACCGCCTCCCCGACCGTCAGGTCGCCGCCATCGCCGACCGTCAGGTCGCCCCCGCCGTCGAACGGCGGTACGGCCGCCGCGCCGGCCGCCGCCCCGGCGTGCGGGCCGAGCACCTCCGCCGCCGTCAGCACCAGCGCGCCGTCGGTGCGGAAACCCTGCGGCAGGACGGCCTCGAGCAGCAGGACGGTGCCGGCCTCGTGCCCGTCCACCTCCGCCCAGGAGGCGGCGGGAACCGGGGCGGCGCCGAGGTGGCGCTCGGCGAAGCGGGCGAGGCGGCGCAGCGGCGCGCCGGCGGGCGCGGCCAGGACCAGCCTCCGCCCGGCGTCGCGGCAGGCTGCGGCGAGCGCCGCGAGGCGCCGGCCGGGCGATCCGGCGCCGGCGGGCCGCGGCACCGCCCCGTCGGCGCCCTCCGCCGGCCGCTCCAGGAGCCGCACGGGCCGGCCGGCCAGGGCGCCGTCCCACGCGTCCCCGGTCAGGTACAGCTCCGCCGGCGCCGGCGGGCGTTCGTCCCCGCCGCGCCGGGCGGCGGCCAGGCGGGTGCGGGTCTCGTGGGCGTCGGCGACGATGGACAGCACCGTGCGCACCCGCTCGGGCACCTCCGGTTCGAGGATCGCCGCGGCCTCGGGGGCCAGGTCGAACAGGGTCTCCAGGTGCGGGTAGAGGCGCGGCAGACGGTGTTCGAGGCCGGGCTCGCGCGGCGCGTCCGCCGCGGTGACCGCCTCCGACGCCGGCCGCAGGTCGAGCCGGCGGCACTCCCCCGTCGTGCGCTGGGTGGCGGCGTCGTAGAGGCGGATGCCGGCGACGCGCCCGTCGGCGTGGTCGATCCGGCAGGGCCCGTCGGCGCCGGCGGGGAAGACGTCGACCACCTCGCCGCGGATCGCCGCCTCCCCCGGCTCGTCCACCCGGTCGTCGACGCGGTGGCCGGTGCGCAGGAGGAAGCGCCGCAGCGCGTCGAGGTCGAGCGGCGCGCCGCGCGAGACGGTGAAGACGGCCGCTCCCCAGACCGTCCGCGGCGGCACGCGCTGCAGCAGGGCGCCGGGCGAGGCGAGGATGAGGTGGGGCTCGTCCATCCCGGCGGCGAGGCGGGCGAACACGGCGACCCGCCGGCCCATGGCCGCCGCGGAGGGCGGCGCCCGGTCGTAGGGCAGGCAGTCCCACGGCGGCAGGTGCAGGACGGCGAGCCCGGGCGCCAGCACCCGGAGGATGCCGGCGAGCCGCTCGGCCCGGTCGGCGGAGCGCGCGACATGGATCAGCCCGCGCCGTCCGGCCTGCCGCGCCGCCGCCATCAGGGCCACCGCCAGCGCGCCTTCGGTGGCGGGCATCGCCGTCGGCCCGGCCGCCGCGTCGCCCCACATCCTCTGGTCCAAGCTCGCCGCCTCCCCCTGGTCCGACCGCAGGGCATCAACACGGCGGGCGGAACAAAGGTGCCGTCACGCGGCGCGGATACCGTCGAGGAAACGCCGCATCGCGGACCGCAGGACCTCCGCCTGCTCGGCCAGAGACGTCGCCACGCCGAGCACCCGCCCGGCCGAGCTTCCCGTCTCCTCAGCCGCCCGGGTGACGCCGGCGATGTTGGACGACACCTCCTGCGTGCCCTGGGCCGCCTGCTGGACGTTGCGGGCGATCTCCTGGGTCGCCGACCCCTGCTCCTCGACGGCACTGGCGATCGTCGTGCCGATGGCATCGATCTCGCCGATCACCGTCAGGATCGCCTTGATGTCGCCGACCGCCTCCCGGGTCGCCGACTGCACGGCCGCGATCTGTGCGGCGATCTCCTCGGTGGCGGCCGCCGTCTGGTTGGCGAGCCCCTTGACCTCGGAGGCGACGACCGCGAAACCCTTGCCCGCTTCGCCGGCACGCGCCGCCTCGATGGTGGCGTTCAGGGCCAGCAGGTTGGTCTGTCCGGCGATGGTCCGGATCAGGTCGAGCACGGCGCCGATCCGGTCGGCGACGTCGGCCAGTCCGGCCACGCGGTCATCGGTGGTCCGCGCCTGCTCCACCGCCCGGGCCGCCACCTGCGACGACTGCACGACCTGCCGGCCGATCTCGCCGATGGCACCGGACAGCTCTTCGGTCGCCGCCGCCACCGTCTGGACGTTGCTGGCCGTCTGTTCGGATGCCGCGGCCACGGCGGTGGACTGCCGACCCGTTTCCTCGGCGAGCGCCGCCATGGACCGCGCCGTGGACTGGACGCGCGCCGCCTCGCGGCCGACATGCTCGACCACCTCCGCCACGCTGACCTCGAAGCTCCGCGCCAGCTCGTCGAGCATCGACCGCTTTTCCGCCTCGGCGCGCGCGGTGGCCGCCTTCTGCTCCCCCTCCAGGCGTCGGCGCTCGACAGCGTTCGCCTTGAACACCTCGACCGCCTTCGCCATGGCGCCGACCTCGTCGGCGCGGTCCAGCACCGGGATCGCCACATCCAACCGCCCGTGCGCCAGATCGTCCATGGCCGCCCGGATGCCGAGCAGCGGCCGGAACATCCGTCGCGACAGCGCGAAGAAACCCACGGCCACCAGTCCGGCGACGCCGGCACTGATGCCGCCGATCGCCGTGAGCGTCTCACCGACCGTGGCGAAGAACTCCGCCTTCGGCACGCCGACGAAGAGCATTCCGATCACCTTGCCCGTTGCGTCGCGGATGGGATCGTAGGCCGTGAGGTAGGTTTCGCCGAGGATGTCGGTCTCGCCCCGATAGGGCTGTCCGCGCTGCAGCACCATCTCACGGATCGTCCCGTCGCCCAGCCGGGTGCCGATGGCGCGCGTTCCGTCGGCGTTGTGAATGTTGGTGGTGATGCGCCTGTCGCCGAGAAACAGGGTCGCGGCTCCGCCCACCAGTTGCTTGACGCGGTCGACGGGCTCGGCGAAGCCGTTCAACGACTGGTTGCCGAGATAGAGCGCCTCTCCGTCGGCTCTGAATTCCTCGCCGTAGCGGCTCAGCACGTCGCGGGCAACGCGCATGTTGGCATCCTGCCGAGCCTGCGCCAAGCCTTCCGCATACATGGTCAGCATCAGGTACGTCACCAGCAAGATGGCGACCGCCATGATCCCAATACTGATTATTGCAGCAGCAGCACTCCTGGCCGCCAGCGATAAAGACGGAACTTTCATGCCGCGAACCCTCCGCACGCGCTCTCGAAAGATCTACAAGACGGTGCGACTCAGGATCGAATATGTCAAATTGACCGGACGATGGCCGCACGTCGGCATTCGTGCGGCAGAGCGTATTTTGCGTCGCAATCGCAGAGATTTATTCGATCGTTTCGACCAAGGGTTCGGAACGGACTTTCAAAGCCGTGATTAGAACGACACCGGACGTCCCACGGGATCATCTGTTGCGCGGTCCGTCTCGCACGCATGGCGCGTATGTGGGCGGGTCATGGTGGAAGCGCGTGACGCGGACCCGCCCTGGCCGCGGGTCCGCGCCAAACCCGTCGACTCCGGCGGCTGCCGCGCCTCAGCCGACCACCTCGGGCAGCCGGTCGGCGGGCGGGGTGTTGCGGCTGCGGCCGCAGCGGACCAGGCCGTCGATGACGACCATGCCGACGCCGGGGATGTCGCCCAGCTCGATCGCCTCGGTGACGGTGCGGCCGGCCGAGTGCTGCGGCCGGTCGAGGAAGACGAAATCGGCGGCGCGGCCGGGCTCGATCAGGCCGCCCGCCAGGTTGCGCTGGCGCGCCGTGTTGCCGGTGGCGAGGCAGATCGCCAGCTCCGCCGGCAGGCCGCCGAGGCCGGACAGCAGGGCCACCATGCGCAGGATGCCCAGCGGCTGCACGCCGGAGCCGGCCGGGCTGTCGGTGCCGAGGATCACCCGGTGGAGTTGCTTCAGGTCGCGCGCCGCCTTCAGCGCGGCGATGGCGACCCGCTCGTTGCCGTTGTGCACCAGCTCGATCGCCCGCGAGGAGCGCTCGCAGAGCTCGCAGACGTGGCCCTCGGGCAGCGCGGTGTGGCCGCCGTTGATGTGGCCGATGACGTCGGCGTCGGCCTCCAGCACCACGTCCTTGTCGATCAGGCCGGAGCCGGGGATCGACGGCCCGCCGGTGTGGATGGTGCTCTGGATGCCGTGCTTGCGCGCCCAGGCCACCATCTGCCGGGCTTCGTCGCCGGCCTTGACGCTGCCCAGGCCGACCTCGCCCAGCAGGGTGACGCCGGCCGCCGCCAGCTCCTGGAAGTCGTGCTCCTCCATGCCCTTCTCCAGCACCGGCGCGCCGGCCAGCACCTTGACGCCGCCGGGGCGGAAGGCGGAGAAGCTGCGCTGGGCGGTGATCGCCAGCGCCTTCAGCCCGACCACGTCCTTGGGCCGGCCCGGCAGGTGCACCTCGCCCGCCGACACCATGGTGGTGACGCCGCCGTGCAGGAAGCTGTCGATCCAGTTGAGCTGGCTCTGCCGCGGCGTCCAGTCGCCGAACACCGGGTGGACGTGGCTGTCGATCAGGCCGGGCGCCAGGCAGGTCCCCTTGGCGTCGATCACCGTGTCCGCACCTTCGGTGTCGAGCTCGGCCAGGCGGCCGACCGCGGCGATCCTGCCGTCCACCGCCACCACCGCGTCGGCGTCGAGCACCGGGCGGTCGAGGTCGCCCGACAGCATCAGCCCGACGTTGCGGACGACCGTCTTTCCCTTGGCGGCCCCGCCGCCCTGTTCCACCGCCATCGCCGTCTCCTTGTCGTGCTCTCAAGCTCCCTCGCCCCGGAGGGGAGAGGGTTCCCCTCACATGGTCAGGTACGCGCGCCGGACCTCCTCGTCCGCCTTCAGCGCGTCCATGGTGCCCTCGTAGCGGATGCAGCCCTTCTCGATGACGTAGACGCGGTCGGAGACGAGGGCGGCGAAATGCAGGTTCTGCTCGCTCAGCATCACCGTCAGTCCCTCCTTCTTCAGCTCCAGGATCGTGCGCGCCATCATCTCGACGATGCGCGGCGCGATGCCCTCCGACGGCTCGTCCAAGAGGATCATGCTGGGGTTGCCCATCAGGGTGCGGGCGATCGTCAGCATCTGCTGCTCGCCGCCGCTCATCCGCCCGCCGGCGCGGTCGCGCGCCTCGGCCAGGTTGGGGAACAGCGCGTAGAGGCGCTCCGGCGTCCAGGCCGGGGCGCCGGCGCGCGGCGCCCGGCGGCCCACCTCCAGGTTCTCGCGCACGGTCAGGTCGGTGAAGATGCGCCGGTCCTCGGGCACGTAGCCGAGGCCGAGGCGGGCGATCTCGTAGGGGCGGCGGGCGGCGATGTCGTGCCCGTCGAAGGCGATGGCGCCGCGCCGGTCCTCGACCAGCCCCATGATGGAGCGGAAGGTGGTGGACTTGCCGGCCCCGTTGCGGCCCATCAGGGCCACCACCTCGCCGCGGCGCACCGCGAGGTCGACGCCGGCGAGGATGTGGGCGCGGCCGTAATGGCTGTGCAGGCCGCGCACGGACAGGAGTTCGGTCATCAGGCGGCCTCCTCGCCGTCGGCGAACATGGCGCCGCTGCCGAGATAGATGTCCTGCACCACCGGGTCGTTGCGCACCGCGTCGGGGCTGCCGCTGGCGATGATGGCGCCGCGGTTCATGACGACGATGCGGTGGGCATGGGTGAACACCACGTCCATGTCGTGCTCGGTGAACAGCACGGCGATGCCGCGCTCGCGCACCAGCTCGGCGGTCAGCGCCATCAGCGCCACCCGCTCGCGCGGCGCCATGCCGGCGGTCGGCTCGTCCATCAGCAGGAGCGTCGGCCGGCTGGCCAGCGCCATCGCCAGCTCCAGCCGCTTGAGGTCGCCGTAGGCCAGCACGCTGGAGGGACGCTCCGCCTGCTCGGCCATGCCGACCCGCTGCAGCAGATCCATGGCCTCGTCGCGGAACTGCCGGGCCGCCGGCCGCCAGAAGCCGAGCAGCCGGCGGTGGTGCGACAGCAGCACCATCTGCACGTTCTCCACCACCGTCATCGACAGGAAGGTGGCGGTGATCTGG
This sequence comes from Azospirillum sp. ST 5-10, assembly GCF_051225715.1. Taxonomy (NCBI): domain Bacteria; kingdom Pseudomonadati; phylum Pseudomonadota; class Alphaproteobacteria; order Rhodospirillales; family Azospirillaceae; genus Azospirillum; species Azospirillum sp. ST 5-10. The sequence goes on along the minus strand of NZ_JBPJSP010000015.1, from coordinate 31,102 downwards.
AAGGTGCGGCCGACGCCGAGGCGCCAGATCTCGCGCGGCGGCTTGCCGACGAGCTCGACGCCGTTCAGCCGGACGCTGCCCTCGTCGGGCAGGAGCTGCCCGTTCAGCATGTTGAAGGTGGTCGTCTTGCCGGCCCCGTTGGGGCCGATGAGCGCCAGCAGCTCGCCGCCCGCCAGCGCGAACTCCACGTTGCGCACGGCGTGCACGCCGCCGAACGACTTGGCGAGGCCCCTGACCTCGAGCCCGCTCATCGCGCACCCCCGAGCGCCGGATCGCCGGCCCGGCCGGGATCGTCGCGGCCGAAGCGCGCCGCCAGCGCGCCGACGACGCCGCGCGGGAAGGCGAGGACCAGGACGATGATGATGCCGCCGAGGGCGATGCGCCAGTAGTCGGTGTGGCGCACGATCTCCGTCTCCAGGCCGTGGAACAGGGCGGCGCCGACGATCGGGCCGGCGAGCGTCTGCACGCCGCCCAGCAGCACCATGACCAGGCCGTCCACCGAGGCGGAGATGCTGAGGTAGGTGGGGAAGACGCTGCCCTTGGAGAAGGCGTAGAACCCGCCGGCGATGCCGGCGAAGGCGCCGGCGACGATGAAGGCGAGCCACTGGTGGCGCCGCGTGTCGATGCCGATGGCGTGCGCCCGCAGCACGGAATCGCGGCTGGCCCGCAGGCCGTAGCCGAACGGCGCGAAGATCACCCGGCGCAGCAGCAGCACCGCGCCCACGCACACCGCGAGCGTGAGGTAGTAGTAGACCTGGATGCCGGACGCCCAGGGCGCCGGCCAGACGCCGAGGATGCCGTTGTCCCCGCCGGTGACCGCCTGCCACTGGAAGGCGATGGACCAGGTGATCTGGGCGAAGGCCAGGGTCAGCATGGCGAGATAGACCCCGGACAGCCGGACGCAGAACCAGCCGTAGACCAGCGCCCCCAGCGCCGCCAGGGCGGGCGCCGCGAGCAGCCCCACCACCATGCCGGTGCCGAGATGGCTGACGGTGAGCGCCGCGGCGTAGGCGCCGAGGCCGAAATAGACGGCGTGCCCGAACGACACCATGCCGCCCTGCCCCATGATGAAGTGCAGGCTGGCGGCGAAGAGGATCAGCACCAGCACCTCGTTGAGGACGACCAGCGCGTAGTCGCCGGCGAGCGCCGGCAGCGCCACCAGCACCGCCAGCACGGCGGCGCCCAGCAGCCGCACCGGGCGCGGCGTCGGGCGCAGCGGCTGGTCGGGCACGTGGGACCCGCCGCGCGCCTCCGGCACCGGCCGGCCGAGCAGGCCGTAGGGGCGCACCGTCAGCACCAGCGCCATCACCAGGAAGACCAGGACCAAGGTGATCTCCGGGAAGATCAGGATGCCGAAGGCCTGCAGCTCGCCGATCAGCAGGGCGGCGAGGAAGGCGCCGGCGACGCTTCCCATGCCGCCGATGACGACGATGACGAAGGCCTCGACCACCATGGAGACGTCCATGTGCAGGTTGACCGCCTCGCGCGGCACCTGCAGCGCCCCGCCGAGGCCCGCCAGCAGCGAGCCGAGGAACAGCACGCTGGTGAACAGCCACGCCTCGTTGACGCCGAGCGCGCCGGTCATCTCGCGGTCCTGGGTGGCGGCGCGCACCAGGATGCCCCAGCGCGTGCGGTGGAACAGCAGCCACAGGAGGCCCAGCACCAGGGGCCCGAGGGCGATCAGGAAGAGGTCGTACTGCGGCACGGCGTGGCCGAGGATGCGCACGCGGCCCGACAGCCCGGGGGCGCGCGGCCCCAGCAGGTCCTCCGGCCCCCACAGCGCCAGCACCACGTCCTGGGCGACCAGCACGACGCCGAAGGTGGCGAGGAGCTGGAACAGCTCGGGCGAGCGGTAGAGGCGCCGCAGCAGCGCCACCTCCATGACGACGCCGAGCACCCCCACCGCCAGCGCCGCCGCGACGATCCCGCCCCAGAAGCCGAGCGCCCCGCCGACCCCGTCGGCCACGGTGTAGGCGAGGTAGGCGCCCAGCATGTAGAAGGTGCCGTGCGCGAAGTTCACGATGCGCGTGACGCCGAAGATGATCGACAGCCCCGACGCCACGAGGAACAAGGACGACGCCTGCGCCAGGCCGCTCAGCGACTGGATGAGGTAGAAATCCATACCCGGGAGCTCTCCTGAAGTGTGCCCCCACCCCGACCCTCCCCCGCTTCGCAGGGGAGGGAGGATGAAGCCCTCCCCTGCGAAGCGGGGGAGGGAGGGGACCCGTGCGTCAGCACGGGGAGGGTGGGGGCAAGCGCCGCCTCACTCCTTGGGCCGGCGGGCGGTGACGTAGTCGTCGGGCGGCAGGTAGGCGGCGCCGTCGGCGTAGCGCCAGTCCACCATCTTGCCCTTGCCGTCCGCGACGGCGATCTTGCCGACGTAGCCGCCCATGGTCGACTGGTGGTCGAGGGCGCGGAAGGTCACCGGGCCGAAGGGGCTGGCCACGGTGATGCCGGACATGGCGTCGACCAGCTTCTCGGTGTCGGCGGAGCCGGCCTTCTCGATGGCGGCGGCGACCGCCTTGAAGGTGGTGTAGCCGACCACCGAGCCGAGGCGCGGGCTGTCGTTGAAGCGCTTGCGGTAGGCCTCGACGAAGGCGGTGTTCTCCGGCGTGTCCACCTGGTCCCAGGGATAGCCGGTGACGATCCAGCCCTCCGGCGCCTCGCCCTTGAGCGGGTCGAGGTATTCCGGCTCGCCGGTCAGCAGGCTGACGACGGCGCGGTCGTCGAACAGGCCGCGGGTGGTGCCCTCGCGCACGAACTTGGCGAGGTCGGCGCCGAAGGTGACGTTGAAGATCGCCTCCGGCTCGGCGCCGGCCAGCGCCTGCACCGTCGGCCCGGCCTCCAGCTTGCCCTGGGCCGGCCACTGCTCGGTCACGAACTCGACGTCCGGGCGCTTGGCCTTGAGGAGCGCCTTGAACGCGGCGACCGCCGACTGGCCGTACTCGTAGTTGGGCGCCACGGTGGCCCAGCGCTTGGCCGGCAGCTTGGCCGCCTCCTCCACCAGCATGGCCGCCTGCTGGTAGGTGCCGGGGCGCAGGCGGAAGGTGTAGCGGTTGCCCTTCTCCCAGACGATGGCGTCGGTCAGCGGCTCGGCGGCCACGAACAGCACCTTGTTGCGGGCCGCGAAGTCGGCCACCGCCAGGCCGATGTGGGAGAAGAAGGTGCCGGCCAGCAGCGCCACCTTCTCGTTCTCCACGAGGTCGCTGGCGATGCGCACCGCGTCCTCCGGCTTGCCGGCGTCGTCGCGGGCGATCACCTCCAGCTTGCGGCCGCCGAGCAGGCCGCCCTTGGCGTTGACCTCCTCGACCGCCAGTTCCCAGCCGTTGCGGTACGGCACGGTGAAGGCCGGCAGGCCGGTGTAGCTGTTGATCTCGCCGATGCGGATCGGGTCGGCCGCCTGCGCCGCCGAGACCGTCCCCAGCAGCGCCACGGCCGCCAATGCACTCGCCAACGTCCTCATCCCAGCCCCCTCTGTCCGTTTGTGGATGTTGCAGGAAACAGCCGCACTCAGCGCAGCCCGTCCTCCCCCTTGATCTGGTCCTTGGTGAGGCCGCCGACCCGGGGCAGCGGCCGGCCGCTGTCGGTCACCGCCACGGCGAGCACGATCTCGTTGGCGCGCGGCGCGTCGGGCACGCGCACCTCCATCGCGTCGAAGTGGCTGCGCACGTACGCGGCGTCCTTGTGGCCGAGCGGCACGTCGATCGGCGTGCCGGGGCCGCCCATCTTCTTGGCCGAAGGCAGCAGCGCCGCCCCCTTGCCGATGGTGGCGCGGATCGGCGTGCCGAGCTTGGGGTGCAAGAGGGCGGCGGCGTGCTCCAGCTCGCCCGCCTCGCCGACGATCGCCGCCTTGCCGTAGCTCTCGGCCCGGGCGCCGTCGATGCCGAGCGCCTCCAGGCAGCGCCGGGTCAGCAGCGCGCCCAGCTCCTCGCTCAGCGCCACCAGCTCGGACAGGTCCTCGGCGTAGCGGCCGGCGAACGGATTCTCGACGACCGCCAGCGCCGCGGCGCGCCGGGTCGGCGGGTCGACGGGACGGCCCATCTCGCGGCGGGTCTCGTCCGTCACGGTCACGATCTTGCGGATGGTGGCACTCATCGCAGTCCGTCCTCCCCCTTGATGTCCGACGCCGCAAGGCCGCCGACGCGGGCGTGCACGCGCGGCCCCGTCGTCATCACCAGAACATAGACCAGCTCGTCCGCCTTGGGCGAGCCGGGCACGCCCACCTCCATGGCGTCGAAGTGGCTGCGCACGTAGGAGGCGTTGACGTGGGTCACCGGCACGTCGAGCCGGGTGCCCGGCCCGCCCACCTTCTTGGTCGAGGGGACGATGGCCTTGGTGCCGCCCAGCACCTCGCGCATGGCGTAGCCGCCGGGCACGTGCCACAGGGCGCCGTGCTCCAGCTCGCCGGCGGCGCCGACGATGGCGCCCTTGCCGTAGCCCTCGATCGCCGGGGCATCGCCGCCCAGCGCGCTCAGCAGCCGGCGCGCCATGTCGAGGCCGACCGGCTTGAGGGCGTCCATCATCGGCGCGATGTCCGCGACGTAGCGCCCGGCGAAGGGGTTGGTCAGCACCGCGCACACGGCGCCGCGGCGCTGCGGCACCGCCGCCGCCGGCCCGCCCTCGTGGAACACCTCCTCCACCGTCACCTGGATCCGCCGGATCTCGATCATGCCACCGCCCTCCCCTGTGCCGTCCGGGCGCTCCCCGGCTCCTGTCCGCCGATCGCGCCGACCGGCCCGACCACGGCGTAGCGGCCGGCCAGCGCCAGCACCGCCCCGTGGATGAGGCCGGCGGCGCGCATCCGTTCCGCCTCGCGCACGCCGCCCGCCAGCGCGTGGCGCACCGCCGCGTCGGGCAGCGGCCCCACCGCCACCGTCACCAGGCGCTCGCCGAGGTCGCTGTCGTCCTTGACCTCCGACGCCGGCCGCCGCCGCACGGCGGGATGATCGACGTCCACGGCGTTGGCGACCAGGGTGGCCGCGGCGTCGGCCGCCGCCGCGTCGGCCGCCAGCACGGTCACCGCATCGGCGACGCCGAGGCTCTGGCTGCGCCCGCGCCAGCCGCTGGTCGCCAGCCCGCGCACCGGCCGATCATGGTCGAGCGTGATGGTGCCGTCCAGGACGGATGACGCGAGCCTCACGCCCCTCTCCCGCCCCGGGAGAGGGAAGGGGCCCACGCGCAGCGTGGGAAGGGTGAGGGTCCTTCCAGAGGTGCGCCCCTCACCCTCCCCACGGCTTCGCCGCGGGTCCCCTCCCTCTCCCGGGACGGGAGAGGGCGAGGTTGGGGGCAAGGGTCGGCCGATGTCGGCCACCAGCCCGACCCGCAGTTGCCGGCCGGGCGCGAGGTGGACGGCGACGTCGCCGCCGTTGTTGACGTAGGCCGTGGCGAGATCCGCCGCGGCGGTCATCTCGGCGAGGATCGCGTCGGCCACGGCGCCGGCCACCGCCGCCATGGGCGTCACGAAGACGCTCCGGTGCGGCCAGCAGGCGGCCACCATGCGCCGGGCCACCGCACCCTCGACCGGGACCGTCCCCGCGCCGAGCGGGGTGCGCAGATGGACCAGTTCGGCGCACAGCGCCGGCAGCACGTCGGGGAAGCGCCGGGCCGCCGCCCGGAAGGCGGCCGTCACCGCGTCGCGCTCGCCCTCGGCGCCGATGATCAGGTCGATGGGGCCGTGCTGCAGGTGCAGCCGGCCGTCGGGCAGGAGGCGGGCGGCGGCACCCGTCATCGCCCCGGCTCCTGCAGGGGCCAGGGGTTGGCGGCGTGCCAGCCGACCAGGCGCTTGCGGTCGACCGCCGAGACCTCGTCGATGCGGCGCACCCGGTCCATGTGGCCGCCGAGCCGGGCGTAGTCGTCGAGCCGCAAGGTGAACTCGATGGGGGCCACGATGGCCGGGGTCGGCACGTGGCCGAAGGAATTGGCCGGCATGCGGGTGACGTCGACCATGAAGGTGATGCCGCCGCCGGGCCAGACATAGACCGGCGCCCCGCCCGAGGTGACGCGGGTCAGCATGTCGCGCACCGAGCGGGTGAGCCGCACCGGATTCTCGGTGACGCCGGCGCGCAGGCTGCCGCCGGCCCCGGCCATGAACAGCACGGTGCACAGCGCCGGCTCGCAGTTCTCGCCGATGCGCTCCACCACCGTGCGGATGGGATCGGGCATCGCCGCCGGGCGCGGCACCAGCGCCTCGTCCAGCTCGACCCACAGCGCGTCCTCGCCGGTGGTCGACACCATCAGCAGGCGCAGGCCCGGCCGGGCCACCGCGGGGTCGATGCTCTCGATGATGGTCAGGGGATCGACCACGTTGGTACCGCCCCAGCCCGAGCCCGGCTCGGCCACCTGGAAGTAGCGGCCGGGCGTCGAGCGGCGCCCGCGCACGCGGATGCCGGACGGCGGCATGGCCAGGAACTTGCCGGCCTGGTGCTCGGTCAGCACGCCGGTGATGTGGTCGTCGACGACGATCACCTCGTCGACGTGGCCGTGCCACTGCTGGGCGAACATGCCGATGGTGGCGCTGCCGCAGCCCACCCGCATGCGCTGCTCCTGCTGGCCGTCGACGATGGGCGGCTGGCCCGCCTGCACGGTCAGGGTCGAGCCGCCGTCGACCGTCAGCTCCACGGCACCGCCGTTGCACAGGGTCAGCAGGGTCTCGCAGGCGACCACGCCCTCCTTCTTGGAGCCGCCGGTGAGGTGCCGCACGCCGCCCAGCGCCAGCATCTGCGAGCCGTACTCGGCGGTGGTGACGTGGCCGACCTGCTCGCCGCGGCAGCGCACCGCCGCCTGCTCGGGGCCGACGTAGCGGTCGGTGTCGATCTTCACCTTGACGCCGCAGTAGCTGAAGATCCCCTCGGTCACCACGGTGACGAGGTCGACGCCCTCCACCGTGCTGGAGACGATGAAGGGGGCCGGCTTGTAGTCGGGATAGGTGGTGCCGGAGCCCACCCCGGTGACGAACAGCGCCGACGGTTCGACCGGGTTGCCGGTCCAGTCGTTGGCCAGGAACGGCACCATCGAGCCGTTCTGGTCGAGCGTGCGGGAGGCCAGCAGCAGCGGGTCGACGCGGCTCAGCACGCCGTCGGCGTTGGCGTAGCGGTCGCAGGCGCCGGTCCGGCCCGGCCGGATGCGGCACAGCACCGGGCAGGCGTCGCAGGTGACGACGCCGCCGGCGTCGGCGGGCTTGGCCGTGACGACGTCCGCGCTCATGGGGCGACTCCCTGGGCCTTGAGGGCGGCGCGCACGCGGTCCGGCGTCGCCGGGACGTGGGTGACGCGGGCCCCCGTGGCGTGGTGGATGGCGTTGAGGATGGCGGCCGGCGTCGGCACCAGGGCCGGCTCGCCGACCCCCTTGGCGCCGTAGGGGCCGAGCGGCTCGGCGTCCTCGATCAGGATGCAGGCGATGTCCGGCACGTCGCCGACGGTGGGGATGAGGTAGTCGTGCAGGTTCTCGGTGCGGCCGGGCACGTACTCCTCCATCAGCGCCAGGCCGATGCCCTGGGCGATGCCGCCCTGGATCTGCCCCTCGACCTGCTGCGGGTTGACCGCGCGGCCGACGTCGTGGGCGGCGACGATGCGGCGGACCGCCACGGTGCCGAGCTCGACGTCCACCTCGACCTCGGCGATCTGCGCGGCGAAGCCGTAGGTGGCGTAGGGGACGCCCTGCCCGTCCGCGTCGAGCGGCGTGGTCGGCGGATCGAAGGTGCCGGTTCCCGCCAGCACGTCGCCCGCCGCGTCGCGCGGCAGCCCGGCGAGCGGCAGGGCGTGCACGCCGGCCGCGTCGACCGCCCGCACCGCACCGTCGGCGAACTCCAGCCGCGCGTCCTCGCCGGCGTTGAGCCGCTGCAGGATGGCGCGGCGCAGGTCGCGGCCGGCCAGCTCCGCCGCCTTGCCCGACACGAAGGTCTGGCGCGAGGCGGAGGTCTTGCCGGCGTCCTCGGTGCGGTCGGTGTCGCCCATGACGAGGTCGAAGCGGTCGACCGGGGCGCCGAGCGCGTCGGCGCAGATCTGCACCATGATGGTGTTGGAGCCCTGGCCGATGTCGACGGCGCCGTTGTAGAGGGTGAGGCGGCCGTCCGGCTTCAGCCCGACCCGCATGCTCGACGGGTTGGAGAGCGAGGTGTTGCCGATGCCGTACCACATGCAGGCGACGCCGACGCCGCGGCGCAGCGGGCCGGGCTCGGCGTTCGCCGCCGCAGCGGCGGCGCGCGCCTCGCGCCAGTGCGGGCGCAGCGCCTCCAGGCAGGCGCCGAGGCCGGCGCTCGCCTCCAGCACCTGGCCGGTGGCGGTCGGCTGGCCGGCGTGCAGCGCGTTGCGCAGGCGGATCTCCAGCGGGTCGAGGCCGAGCCGCTCGGCCAGCATGTCCATCAGCGCCTCGTGGGCGATCGCCGCCTGCGGCACGCCGAAGCCGCGGAAGGCGCCGGCCGGCGGGTCGTTGGTGAGGATCGCCCGGGTCTCGGCGCGCACCGCGCCCCGGACGTGGTAGGGGCCGGTGGCGTGGACCGGCACCCGGTTGGCGACGGTCGGCCCCCAGGACGCGTAGGCGCCGGTGTTGAAGTCGCCGTCCAGCGCGAACCCCAGCAGCCGCCCCTCGGCGTCGGCCGAGGCGCGCGCGGTGATCCGCGCGGGGTGCCGCTTGGTGGTCGACGCCATGGATTCCGGCCGGGTGTAGACGCAGCGCACCGGCCGGCCGAGCGTCCAGGCGGCGACGGCCACCAGCGGCTGCAGGGACAGGTCGAGCTTGCCGCCGAAGCCGCCGCCGACCGCCGTCGGCACGATCCGCACGGCGTCCTGCGGCAGCTTCAGGATGGCCGCCACGTCCTCCAGGTCCATGTAGGGGCTCTGGGTGCAGGCGACGACCTCGATGCGGTCGCCGACCCGCCGGGCGTAGCCGGCCTCGGGCTCGATGTAGGCGTGCTCGACGAAGCTGGTCGTCACCGCCACCTCGGCCTGGGCGGCCGCCCCGGCGAAGGCGGCGTCGAGGTCGCCGCGGGCGACCCGGCCGCGCACCAGCACGTTGTCGGGCTTCTCCGCGTGCACCGCCGCCGCCCCGCCGGCCCGCGCCGCCGCAAAGGCGACGGGCTCCAGCGGCTCCCAGGCGATGGGCAGCTCGTCGTCGCGCAGGGTCTCGATGGTGGCGCGGTCGCCGACCAGCGCCAGCACCGCCTCGCCGCGGTAGCGGACGTGCCCCTCGGCCAGCGCCGGCTGGTCCTTGATGTGCGGCATCACGCCGTAGCGGTTGAAGGGGATGTCGGCGGCGCTCAGCACCGCCACCAGCCCCGGCCAGCGCCGGCGCACCGGCTCCAGGTCGCCGACGGTGAAGCGGGCGCGCGGGTGGGGCGAACGGACGGCGCGCAGCCAGAGCGCGTCGGCCGGCGCCTCGTCGGCGCCGTAGCGCTCGGCCCCGGTCAGCTTGGCCATGCCGTCCACCTTGGCCAGGCGGGCGCCGACGGCGTCGCCGACGGCCGGCGGCGCAGGGTCGGCCCCGGGGGCGGTCTCGCGCTCGGCGGCGTGCAGCACCGCCTCGACGATGGCGCGGTAGCCGGTGCAGCGGCAGAGCACGCCGCCCAGCGCGTCCTCCACCTGGCAGCGGTCGGGAACGGCGACCCGGGTCAGCAGGTCGGTGGCGGCCATCAGCATGCCCGGCGTGCAGACGCCGCACTGGGCGGCGCCGAAGCGCAGGAAGGCGCGCTGCAGGCGCCGCGCCGCCTCCTCGCGCGCCAGCCCCTCCACCGTCTCGACGCGGCGGCCGGCCACCTGCCCCACCGGCGTCAGGCAGGCGCAGACCTGCCGGCCGTCGAGGATCACCGTGCAGGCGCCGCAGTCGCCGGCGTTGCAGCCGACCTTGGTGCCGGTCAGCCCGAGGTCGAGGCGCAGCGCGTCGGACAGGCGGCGGATCGCCGGGGCGCGGATCTCCACCGGGCGCCCGTTGAGCTGGAAGGCGATGGTCCGCTCGCCCTCGGCGGCGGACACGGTGAAGGCGGCGCTGGTCATCGGTCCTCCACGAGCTGGGCCACGAGCTGGGCGATGGCGCGCCGCACCAGGATGAGCGCCGCGTCGCGGCGGTACTCGGCCGAGGCGCGGACGTCGTCGATGGGGGCGAGGGCCGCCAGATGCTCCGGCCGCACCCGGTCGGCGAGGCGGGCGTCGACGGGCCGGCCGGCGAGGTCGCGTTCGAGCGCCGACAGGCGCTGCGGCACGGCGCTGCAGGCGCCGACCGCCACGTGCAGCCGGCCGACGGTGCCGTCCTCGGCCGGCTCCAGCAGCGCCGCCACCATGACGATGGAGATCACGAGGTAGCGCCGGGCGCCCAGCTTGAGGAAGGTGGCGGCGGTGCCGGGCGCGAAGGCCGGCACGCGCAGCGCCGTCACCACCTCGTCCGGCCGGCGCAGGGTGCAGCGGTTGCCGGTGACGAAGTCGGCGACCGGCAGCCGCCGCACGCCGGCAGCACTGGCCAGCTCGACCTCGGCGTCGAGCACCAGCAGGTTGGGCGTCCCGTCGGCGGCCGGCGAAGCGTTGCACAGGTTGCCGGCGAGCGTCCCGGCGTTCTGCACCTGGACGCCGCCGACCTGGCGCGCCGCCAGGCGGTAGCCGTCGAACCAGGGCGGCAGGTCGGCCTCCGCCAGGTCGCTCCAGGTGGCCAGCGCGCCCAGACGGTGGCCGCCGGCTTCCTCGGCGATTCCGGACAGCGCGCGGATGCCGGTGAGGTCGAGCATGTCCTCGTCCGGAGGATGGGCGACGCGGGCGGGATAGACGTCGGTGCCGCCGGCCAGCAGGGTCAGCGGCCGCCCCCGCAGCAGGGTCAGCGCCTCGTCAAGGGTCGACGGTCTGTGGAATGCCCCCATCACCCTCTCCCACACACGGGTTGCCGGACATGCTCGTTGTCTGCACGCTCATTGTATGCGAGCTTATGTACGTGCACATACATCGTGAGCCATCCGGCGGAGGGCTGTCAAGCGGGATCATCCGGGGCAAACGCAGATCAAGGATAAGCCTGGACCGGTCGATGAACAGCCTATAAAATAGACAAGCAATGCCTATGTCGTGGTCCGTAACGGCCCAAAATCATGGCAGATCAGAATTGGGTTTGGAAAGAACACAATGACGAACGCAAGAAAGAGGGCCGCGGAAGCGCCCGCCGAACCCGAGTCGACCGCCGCCGGTGTGGACGGGTACGTGCTGGAGGAGCAGATCGGGCACATCCTGCGGCGCGTCCACCAGCGGCACGCGGCGATCTTCCAGGAGCGGATCGGCGCGGCGGGGCTCACGCCGACCCAGTTCGCGGCGATGGTGAAGATCCTCGAGGTCGGGCCGCTCTCGCAGAACTATCTCGGCCGTCTGGCGGCGATGGACGCCGCCACCATGCAGGGCGTGATCCGGCGCCTCCTGGAGCGCAACTACGTCGACCGCTCGCCGGACCCGAGCCACGGCCGCCGGCTGCTGCTGGCGCTGACGGCGGAGGGCGAGCGGGTGGTCCGCGGCTGCCTCGACAACGCCCGGGCGATCACCCGCGAGACCCTGGCGCCCCTCGCCCCGGCCGAGCAGGCGACGCTGCTGGCGCTGCTGCGGCGCCTGGCCTGAGCGAAACGCCGACCTCGCCCCCACCCTCCCCGCGGCATCGCCGGGGAGGGCAAACCAAGCTCCCGCCCCGGCAAAGCGGGGGAGGGTCGGGGTGGGGGGCCGGCGGGTCCGCTCACCGTCCCGGCGGACGCCGCTCCAGCCCGCACCAGCCGGCGACGAAGAGGGCGAGCACGCGGGTCACGTCGCGCACGCTGTCGAGCGACACCGACTCGTCGATGCCGTGGATGCGCTCGGCCTCCGGCCCGTAGCAGGTGGCCGGGGTGTCGCCGTAGAGGTTGAAGAAGCGGGCGTCGGTGGTGCAGGTGGCGGCCAGCTCCACCACCTCGGTGCCGCGCACCGCGCGGTGGCAGTCGGCCAGCATGCCCATCATCGGGTGGCCGCGGTCGACGACGCAGCCCTCGGCCTGGAAGCCGCGCCATTCCACCCCCACCTGCGCCCCGCCGAACGCGTCCCCGGCGTCGCCGACGGCGTCGAGGACCGCCTCCTGCACGGCGGCGACGCTCATGCCGGGATAGAAGCCGACGCGCACGTCGATGGTGCAGCGGGTCGGCACCGAGGAGGTCCACTCCCCGCCCTCGATGCGCCCCAGGTTGAAGTTCACGGGATGGCGGTGCCCGGCGTAGGCGGGGTGGCGGTGGTCCGCCCCGTTCCACTCCGCCTCGAGGCGGCGCAGCCGCTCCATCACGGCGACGGCGGCGTCGATGGCGTTGCAGCCGGCGGCGGTGTCCAGCACGTGCGCCGGCGTGCCGGTGACCGTCAGGCGCGCCCACAGCACGCCGAGCTGGGCCGTCAGCAGGGTGTGGTCGAAGGGTTCGGGGATGATGGCGGCGTCGGCCCGGTAGCCGCGGTGGAGGCAGGCGAGCGCGCCGTTGCCGGTGCACTCCTCCTCCACCACGGACTGCAGGAACACCGGCGCCGCCGGTGCGAACCCCAGCGCGCGCAGGGCGGCGAGCGCGCCGACGCAGGCGGCGAGGCCCGCCTTCATGTCGCCGGCGCCGCGGCCGTAGAGCCGGCCGTCGGCGATCCAGGGCTCGTAGGGCGGCCGGGTCCACAGATCGTGCGGCCCTTCCGGCACCACGTCGATGTGGCCGTTGAGGATGAGCGACCGCCCGGCGGCATCGGCCGGCCGGTGGACGCCCACCACGTTCTCCCGGCCGTCGTAGGAGACGAGCGAGGGCGAATAGCCCGGCAGGGTGCGGATGGCCTCCTCGTCGATGGCGAAGCGGTCCACCGCCATGCCGAGGTCGCCGCAGGCCGCCGCCATCAGCGCCTGCGCCCCCTGCTCCCGGCCGAGCGTCGAGGGCTCGCGCACCAGCGCCGCCAGAAGCTCCACCGTGCCGTCGTGCTGCCCGTCGACCGCGTCGAGGATCGCCTGCCGCAGGCCGTCGTCGGCCAAAGCCGCGGCGGTGGGGTGTCCGTCCATGGTTTGCTCCTTATGGACCAACGTTACAGCGCGATGGCGGTCCTGATCTCGTCATAGTCGGCGCGCACCCCGTCGGCTGTCCGCTCAATCAGGTTCGACCCGCTTTGGCGTCGACACGGCGGCCAGTCCGGCCCAACGTTCGACGGTGACATGTGTTTCCGGCTCGACGGCCTCGCCTCGTTCCACACGCTCCCAGGCGTCGACGAAGCGTTGGGCGGCCTTGGCGACGTGCTCGCCGGAATGCAGGGTGAGCTTGCTCATGGAGGACCTCGCATCGCCTCTACGTCGGACCGGACAGCGGTCAGGGATTCAATGCGTCGTCGAGCAGCAGCCGGTTTTCCGGCCGAAACGGATTGACGAACCGCACCCCCTCCAGGTCGCGGCCGTCCTGAAGGTCCTCGCTCAGCAGGTAGCGGGCGCCGGCGCGGCGCGCCACAGCCCACATCATGCCGTCCCAGAAGGGAATGCCATGCGCGCGATGCACCCGCATCGCATCCGCCACGTCGGCAAGAACCGCCTCTCGCACGGGAAAGGCATCGCTCCAGACCTCGACGTAGCGGCTCGCCTGATCGGGTGGAATACCCTTTGTCCGCGTGGCGACGGCGTAGAACTCCGTCAACGCCTGCAAGACCACCAGACCCCGTCCAGCCGCGCTGAGCCGATCGAGCAACGCGACGGCCGTGCGGTGCTTGTCGGCATCGCCCCGGTTGTCCGCCGCATACAGCAGGACGTTGGTGTCGAGACCGGCGAGACTCATCGCTCATGCAAGGCGTCACGGTCGACGCCCCCGGTAAATCCGAGGGGCAATCCCTCCTCCAGCAACGCCATCATACGCCGGCGCGCACCTTCGCGCCGCCCGGAGTCCGAAGCTGCCGCGGGGAGCAACACGGCGACCGGCCGGCCGTCCTTCGTAATCGTCACGCGGGCACCGCCCTCGACGTCACGCAGGACCTTCGAGAAGTTCCGGTTTGCCTCAGTGGCGCTGATATGTCCGTCTGGCATCGCGACACCGTGGGTTGGTAGTGCGATCTACCTACTCTGGTTCCGACCCGGCAGTTTGGCAAGTCCGCTTACCCCGCCCCCGCCACCGTCTCGGGGAAGGCCGGCGGCAGCGCCGCCTCGACGGCACGGGCGACCCGCAGGACGGTGGCGTCGGCGAAGCGAGCGGCGACGATGTGGAGGCCCACCGGCATGCCGTCGTCGCCGGCGCCGCAGGGGACCGACGCCGCCGGCTGCTGGGTCATGTTGAAGGGGTAGGTGAAGGGCGTCCATTGCGTCCAGTGGGCGAGGCCCGATCCCGGCGGCACCTCCTGCCCGGCGGCGAAGGCGGTGATCGGCATGGTCGGGGTCACCAGGACGTCCCAGCGGCGGTGGAACGCGGCCATCCGCTCGGCCAGCGCGCCGCGCTCGTCGACCGCGCGGAGGTAGTCGACCGCCGTGTGCCGCGCCCCCGCCTCGGCGACCGCCCGCAGCCCGGGGTCGACGAGCGCGCGCCGCTCGGCCGGCAAATTGGCGAGGATCTTGGCGGCGCCGGACTGCCAGAGGACGTCGAAGGCGGGCAGCGGATCGGCGAAGCCGGGGTCCGCCTCCTCCACCACCGCGCCGAGATCGCCCAGCCGCGCGACCGCCGCGTCGACCGCCCGCGCCACGTCGGGGCGCACCGCGGCGTAGCCCAGCGTGCGGCTGTAGGCGACGCGCAGGCCCCGGACGCCGCGCTCCGCCTCGCCCTCCCAATCCCGCTCGAAGGGCGCACCGGCCAGCCAGTCGCGGTCGTCGGGCCGGCCGACCGCCGCCAGCAGGCGGGCGACGTCGCCGACCGTGCGCGCCATCGGGCCGAGGTGGGACAGGGTGCCCATGGCGCTGGCCGGCCATTGCGGGACGTAGCCGAAGGTCGGCTTGATCCCGGCGGTGCCGGTGAAGGCGCAGGGGATGCGGATCGAGCCGCCGGCGTCGGAGCCCTGGTGCAGCACCCCCATGTTGAGCGCAGCCGCCGCCCCGGCGCCGCCGCTGGAGCCGCCGGGGGTGAGGGCCGGGTCCCAGGGGTTGCGGGTGATGCCGGTGAGCGGGCTGTCGGTCACCCCCTTCCAGCCGAACTCCGGCGTCGTCGTCTTGCCCAGCAGCACCGCGCCGGCGGCGCGCATGTGGGCGGCGAACGGCGCGTCCGCCGCGGCCGGGGCGTCGTCGGCGGTGCGCGAGCCGCGGCGCACCGGCATGCCGCGCACCGGCGTCAGGTCCTTGACCGAGGCCGGCACGCCGTCGAGCGGGCCGCACGGCGTGCCGGCCCGCCAGCGCGCCTCCGAGTCCCGTGCGGCCGCCAGCGCGCCCTCCTCGTCAACGTGGCAGTAGGCGTTGACCGCCGGGTTGAAGCGGGCGATGCGCGCCAGCGCGGCCGCGGTCGCCTCGACCGGCGAGGCGGCGCCGCGGCGGTAGAGGTCGAGGAGCTGCCCGGCGGTCATCGTGCCGAGGTCGGTGTCGCGTCGCGTCATCGGTGTTTCCTTCCGATCGGGGCGGTGGCCGGGGCGGCGGCCGGGGCCGGCATCATCACCGACGCCACCGCGGACACCACGAGGGCCAGGGCCAGCACCACCCGCACCGTCAGCGGGTCGCCGAGGACGAGGATGGAGCCGCCCACCCCGATCACCGGGATGATCAGGGTGGTGGTGGCGGCCTGCCCCACGGTCAGGCGCCGCACCACCACCAGGTACAGCATCTGGGCGAGGCAGACGGCGAAGGCGAGGTGGAAGGCGAGGGCGATCCAGGTCGCCCCGTGCCAGGAGGACGGCGCCGGCGGGCGCTCCAGCAGCGCCGCCAGGACCACCGTCGGCAGGGCGATCAGCGCGTACTGCCAGCCCGTCACCACCATGACCGGCGTGATCCAGGCGCCGCGCCGCTTCAGGAGCACGGTGCCGAGCGCCCAGGACACCGCCGCCGTGAGCACCAGGAGCGGCCCGGCCCAGCCGTCCCCCTGCCCGCGCACCGCCTCGGGTCCCAGCAGCACCAGCAGACCGGCGAAGCCGAGCGCCAGGCCGGCGGCCTGCCGGCGGCCCGGCCGCTCGCCGAGCAGCGGCACCGCCAGCAGGGTCGCCCACAGCGGCATGGTGAAGGCGATGATGGCGGCGCGCGAGGTCGGCATCAGGAGCTGGGCGAAGACGGTGCAGAGGTTGAAGACCAGGATGTTGAGCACCCCCGTGGCGGCCAGCCACGGCACCTCCCGGGCCGGCACCCGCAGCCGCATCCCCTTGGCCGCGGCGAAGCCCAGCAGCACCGCCGCCCCGGTGGTGAAGCCGAGTGCGCGCAGGGTGAGCGGCGGCACGTCGGCCAGCACCGTCTTCACGGCCGGCCAGTTGCCGCCCCAGGACAGGCCGATGGCCAGCACCAGCGCCAGCTTGACCAGGGTGTCGCGCGGCACCGCCGCGGAGGGCGCCGCGGCCTCGCCGGTCATGGCGCGGGCGCCGGCTCCAGGAACTCGATCTCGACGAACACCAGATCGGCGTCGCCGTCGTTGATGACGTTGTGGGACACGCCTGCAGCGCGGAAATAGCTGCGCCCCGGCGCCAGCTCGGCATGCGCGACACTGCCGTCGGGCAGTTCCAGGCGCATGCGCCCGGGGGTGACCGGGACGATGACGTAGTCGTGCCCGTGGACGTGCGCCCCGGTCTCGGCACCGGGGACGAGGCGCCATTCGGTGACGGCGGTGCGGCCGTTCTCCACGTGCCGCTGCGCGGTGGCCTGGGGGCGTTCGGTCATGGCGGACTCCGTCAGACGGTGGCGAGGGTGTGCGCCGCCTCGAACCCGTCGAGGAAGCGCGTGAGGTTGACCGTCAGGTGGTCGACGGCGTAGCCGCCCTCCTGCACCAGCACCGTCGGCAGGCCCAGCGCCGCGATGCGGCGGCCGAGCCGTTCGAAGCCGTCGGTGGTCACGCCGAAGGCGGCCAGCGGGTCGTCCTTGAAGGTGTCGAAGCCCAAGGACAGGACCAGCAGCGACGGCGCGAAGCGCGCCACCGCCTCGGCACCCCGGTCCACCGCCGTCAGGAACGCCGCCTCGTCGGTGCCCAGCGGCAGCGGCAGGTTCAGGGTGTAGCCCTCGCCGCGGCCGGCGCCGCGCTCGTGGGCGTGGCCGGCCATGAAGGGATAGAAGGCGTCGGGGTCGGCGTGCACCGAGGCGAAGAAGACGTCGTCGCGCTCCCAGAAGATGGCCTGGGTGCCGTTGCCGTGATGGACGTCGACGTCGTACACCGCGACCCGCGGCGGGCGCCCCTGGACCGCCAGCAGCCGGGCCGCCTCCTGCGCGGCGATGGCGGCGTGGTTCAGGTAGCAGAAGCCGCCGGCCATGTCGCGGGCGGCGTGGTGCCCGGGCGGCCGGCACAAAGCGTAGGCCGCCCCAGCCTCGCCGGAGACGACGGCCCGCGTGGCGGCGACGGCGCAGTCGGCGGCCGCGACGGTGGCCGCCCAGGTGCCCTCGGCGATCGGGCAGGCGGTGTCGCTCATGTGGTAGCCGGCCTGGCCGACCACGCTCGCGGGGTAGGAGCGCATGTCGGGCCCGCGGTGGACGTTGGGAATCACCGCCGAGGAGGAGTCCGGCAGGGCCGTCCAGCGGGCGTGGGCGGTCTCCAGGAAGGCCAGGTACTCCGGGGAATGGACGGCCGCCAGGGGGGCCGGGCCGGCGGCGGGCGCCACCTCCAGCCGGTCGCCGCGGCGGGCCAGCGCGTCCAGCAGGGCGGTCACCCGCTCCGGCTTCTCGGGCACCGGGCGTACCTGGCCGCGGACCAGGTATTGGGGCGGCCGGTGCCGCTCGGTGTCGGGGTGATGGAAACAGAGCATGGGACCTCCGGGGTCACGCCGCGACGCCGGCGGTGGCGGCGACGGCGTCGTAGAGGATGGCGCAGCCCTGCGCCGCGTGCTCGGGGCGGACGTTCTCCGCCTCGTTGTGGCTGATGCCGTTCTCGCAGGGGATGAAGATCATGGCGGTGGGGCAGACGCCGGCGACGTAGACGGCGTCGTGGCCGGCGCCCGAGACGATGTCGCGCCAGCGCACGCCGCGGCGCACCGCCGCGTCGCGCACCCGGCCCACCAGCACGGGGTCGAAGGGGGTCGAGGGGAAGGCCCAGAAGTCGGCCACCTCGACCGCCAGCCCCAGGTCGCGGCCCACCGCGGCCGCCCCTTCGCGGAAACGGGCGTCGAAGCCGGCCAGCGTGGCGGGGTCGGGGTGGCGCAGGTCGACGGTGAGGAAGGCCCGGCCGGGGATGACGTTGCGCGAATGGGGCAGCACGTCGAGGATGCCGACGGTGGCGCAGGCCTCCTCGCCGCCCTCCAGGCCGATGCGGTGGACCAGCTCGACGATGCGCGCCGCCCCCACCAGCGCGTCCTTGCGCAGGCGCATCGGCGTCGGCCCGGCGTGGGCCTCGCGGCCGGTCACCGTCACCTCGTACCAGCGCTGGCCCTGGGCGCCGGTGAGGACGCCGATCTCCATCCCCTCGTGCTCCAGGACCGGGCCCTGTTCGATGTGCAGCTCGAAATAGGCGGCGAAGGGGTGGCGGCGGTGATCGGCGGGGGCGGCGCCCCGCCAGCCCAGGCGCGCCAGCTCGTCGCCCAGCCGCGCCCCGTCCTGGGCCGGCTTGGCGAGGATCTCCTCCTCGCCGAACACGCCGGCCCACACGCCCGAGCCCATCATGGGCGGCGAGAAGCGCGCGCCCTCCTCGTTCATCCACACCGCCACCTCGATGGGGTGCTCGGTGGCGAGGCCGCGGTCGTTCAGGCTCTCCACCACCTCCAGCCCGGCCAGCACGCCGAGCACGCCGTCGAAGCGCCCGCCGGTCGGCTGGGTGTCGAGATGGCTGCCCATCACCACCGGCGGCCGGTCGTCGCGCCGCCCGGGCCGGCGGACGAACAGGTTGCCGATGGAATCGGTCACCGCCGTGCAGCCCGCGGCCTGTGCCCAGGACAGGAAGAGCGCACGCCCGTCGCGGTCGAGATCGGTCAGCGCCAGGCGCCGGTTGCCGCCCTTCGCGGTGGCGCCGACGGCCGCCATGTCCATCAGCCTGGACCACAGGCGGGCTCCGTTCACCGCCTCTTCGGATGCCATGTCCGTTCCCTCCGTCATGCCGCCGCCCCGGTGGCGGTGCCGCGCAGCTCCGCCTTGAGGTCGACCAGGGCGGCCACCGTGTCGACCGTCGGCGTCGGCACGCCGATCAGCGCCCCCAGCTCCGCCACCGCGCGGACGATGGCGTCGAGCTCCAGCCGCCGCCCGGCGTCCATGTCCTGCAGCATGCTGGTGCGGTAGTCGCCGACCGCCTCGGCCGAGGCGATGCGGGCCTCGACCGTCGTGGTGAAGCGCACGCCCAGCCGCTCGGCCACGGCCTGCGCCTCCTCCATCATCGCCCGCGCCACGGCGCGGGTGCCGGGGTGGCGGCACAGCGCCGCCAGGCCGGCGCCGGTCAGCGCGCTGGTCGGGTTGAAGGCGAGGTTGCCCCACAGCTTGGTCCAGAGGTCGGCGCGGATGTCGAGGCTGCCGCGGGCCTGGAAGCCGGCCAGGCCGAACAGCTCCACCACCCCCTCCACCGCCGCGGTGCGGCGGCCCAGCGGGTCGCCGAAGACGAAGCGCTGGGCGTCGACGTGGCGGATGCGGCCGGGTCCCTCGCCCTCCACCGACACCCAGACGACGGCGCCCACCAGGTGCTCGGTCGGCACGGCGCGCCACAGCGTGCCGTCGGGATCGACCGTGGCGAGGCGGTGGGAGCCCAGCGGCTCCGGCTGGCCCAGCGGGTACCACCAGGGGACGCCATTGATCATCGGCACCACGGCGGTGCGCGGCCCCAGCAGGCTGGAGAGCTGGTCGAGCACGCCGGCCAGGGCGTGCGCCTTGACGCAGAGGAACACCATGTCCTGCGGCCCCGCCGACAGGGCGTCGTCGGTGACCCGCACGGGAACGCGGGCGACCCGGCCGGTCGGCGTCACCATGGTGATGCCGTCGCGGGCGATGGCCTCGGCGGCGCGGGGTCGGGCGATCAGGGTCACCGCGGCCGGCGTGCTGGAGAGGCGCGCGGCGAGCAGGCAGCCGATGGCGCCGGCGCCGATGATGGCGACCCTGGGCGGGGCGTTCGTCATGCCACCGCCCCCCGCCCCATGCCGTCCTCGGCGGTCCCACCGCCGCCGGGCCGCTCGCGCAGATCGTCCGGCACCTGCCAGCCCTTGCCGGGGATGGCGTCGAACAGCGCCCGGGTGTAGGGGTGCTGCGGATTCCGGAACACCTCGCGCGCCGTGTTCAGCTCCACCACCCGGCCCTTCTGCATGACGGCGATGGTGTCGCAGACCTGGGCCGCCACCCGCAGATCGTGGGTGATGAACAGCATGGCGAGCCCCAGCCGGTGGCGGATGTCGTCGAGCAGGTCGAGCACCTGCTTCTGCACCGAGACGTCGAGCGCCGACACCGGCTCGTCGGCGATGATCAGCTTGGGCTCCAGCGCCAGCGCCCGGGCGATGGAGATGCGCTGGCGCTGGCCGCCGGAGAACTCGTGGGGGAAGCGCTCCGCCGCGCTCTCCGGCAGGCCGACGAGGCGCAGCAGCTCGCGCGCCCGCTCCAGCGCCTGCGCCCTGGGCTCGCCGAAGGCGACCGGCCCCTGGGCGATGATGTCGCCCACCCTGTGGCGCGGGTTGAGCGATGCGTAGGGGTCCTGGAAGATCATCTGGATGTCCTTGCGGATCGGCCGGAACCGTTTGCGGTCCAGCGCCAGCAGGTCCTGTCCCCGGAACAGGATGCGCCCGCCGTCCGCCTTGCTCAGCCCGACGATGCAGCGCCCGAGCGTCGACTTGCCCGAGCCGCTCTCGCCCACCACCCCGACGGTCTCGCCGGGATGGATGGTCAGCGAGACGTCGTCGCCGGCCACCACGGTGCGCCCCTTGCGGAACCAGCCGCCGCCGAGGTGGAAGACCTTGCGCACCTTCTCCGCCCGCAGCAGCGCCTCGCCCTCCTTGAGAAAGTCGTCGCGGTGCTCGACGTAGTGGGGCACGGCGGCGATGAGGGTGCGGGTGTAGGGGTGCTGCGGCCGGTTCAGCACCCGCTCGGCCGGGCCGACCTCGACGCAGCGCCCGTGCTGCATGACGGCCACCGTGGTGGCGATGTCGGCGACCACGCCGAAGTCGTGGGTGATGAACATGACGCCCATGGCGCGCTCGGCCTGGATCTGGGCGACGAGGTCGAGGATCTGGCGCTGGGTGGTGACGTCGAGCGCGGTCGTCGGCTCGTCGGCGATCAGGATGTCGGGCTCCAGCGCCAGCGCCATGGCGATCATCACCCGCTGGCGCTGCCCGCCCGACAGGCGGAAGGGGTAGCTGCGCCGCAGATGCTCGGGCTCGGGCAGGCCGACGGCGGCCAGCAGCTCCACCACCCGGGCGCGCCGCGCCGCGCGGTCGAGGGTGGAATGGGCCTTCAGGCTCTCCTCGATCTGGTCGCCGACCCGCATCAGCGGGTTGAGCGCCGTCATCGGCTCCTGGAAGATCATGGCGATGCGGCCGCCGCGCAGGGCCCGCTGCTCCGCCTCGCTCATGGTCAGCACGTCGCGCCCGCGGTAGAGCGCCTGGCCGCCCGTCACCCGCACGTGGGGTTTCGGCAGCAGGCCCATCAGGGCGTGCGCCGTCATCGACTTGCCCGAGCCGGACTCGCCGACGACGCAGAGGATCTCGTTGCGGCGGATCTGCAGGCTGACGTCCTCGACGGCGTGGGCGCGCTCGGCCCCCGCCGGCAGGGCGACGGTCAGGCCGCGGACGTCGAGCAGGAGGTCGTCGTCCCTCTCCTTGCCCCCGTCCATGCCCCCGTCCAGGCCGAAGTCCATGCTCACGCCCTCCCCTTGCGCGCCAGCCTGGGGTTGAGGGCGTCGTTCAGCCCCTCGCCCACCAGGTTCAGCGCCAGCACCGTCAGCAGGATGGCCACACCGGGCATGAAGCTCATCCACCAGGCCTGGCGGATGACGGTGCGGGCGGCGCCGATCATGTAGCCCCAGCTCATGACGTTGGGGTCGCCGAGGCCGAGGAAGCTGAGCGAGCTTTCCAGCAGGATCGCCGTCGCCACCATCAGCGAGGCGGAGACGATGATCGGCGACAGGCTGTTGGGCAGGATCTGGCGCAGGATGATGGTGGCGGTGCCCTGCCCGGTGGTGATCGCCGCCTGGACGAACTCGCGCGCGCGCAGCGCCATGAACTCAGCACGCGCCAGACGGGCCAGCGGCGGCCAGCTGACGATGGCGATGGCGACGATGATGTTGGTGATGGAGGGGGTGAAGATCGCCACCAGCACCACCGCCAGCACGAAGTTGGGAATGGTCTGGAACAGCTCGGTGAAGCGCATGATGGCGTCGTCCACCGGGCCGCCGTGGAAGCCGGCGATGGCGCCCAGCGTGACGCCGATCAGCAGCGCCACGGCGGTGGAGGTGAGGCCGATCAGCAGCGACACCCGCGCCCCGTAGACCAGCCCCGCGGCGATGTCGCGCCCCAGCGTGTCGGAGCCGAGCAGCGCGCCCTCCGACAGCGGCGGCTGGAAGGGGGCCGTGGTCATCTCCCACGGGCTCTGCGGGTAGAGCACGTCGGCGAAGACGGCGCAGGCCACCACCACCGCCAGGATGGCGAGGCCCAGCACGGCGCCGCGGTTGCGGGCGAAGGCGCTCCAGAAGTCGCGGCTCATCTCAGGTCACCTCGATGCGCGGGTCGACCGCGGAGTAGAGCAGGTCGGTGAGGATGTTGAAGACGATCACCAGGACCGAGGTGACGAAGAAGATGCCGAGCAGCACCTGGTAGTCCCGCTGCAGCACGGCGTCGAAGGCGAGCCGGCCGATGCCCGGCCAGGCGAACACCGTCTCCACCAGGATCGAGCCGCCGATGAGGTGGCCGGCCTGGATGCCGGCGAAGGTGATGACCGGCAGGATGGCGTTGCGCAGGACGTGGCGGACGACGATGCGCGCCTCGCTCAGCCCCTTGGCGCGGGCGGTCTTGACGAAGTCCATGTCGCGCACCTCCAGGATCGAGGCGCGGGTGAGGCGGGCGTAGACCGCCATGTAGAAGAGGCCGAGCGTCAGGCCCGGCAGGATCAGGTGCTCGCCGATGTCGAGCACGCGCGCCCAGCCGGTGTGGCCGCCGCCCACCGTCTCGTAGCCGAAGGCGGGCAGCCAGCCGAGCTGCACCGAGAACAGCAGCACCATCATCAGCCCGACCCAGTAGATCGGCGTCGCGTAGCTGAGCAGCGCCAGCACGGTGATGGCGCTGTCGGTCCAGCGCCCGGCGTTCATGGCGGCGAGCGTGCCCAGCGCGATGCCGGCCCCCAGCGCCAGCACGAAGGCGCTCCCGGTGAGCACCAGGGTCGGCGGCAGGCGGTCGGCGATGAGGTCCCACACCGGCCGCTGCTGGCGGTAGGAGTAGCCGAGGTCGCCGGTCGCCACCCCGCCGAGATAGAGGCCGAGCTGGACGTGCAGCGGCCGGTCCAGGCCGAACTGCTCGCGCAGCTGCCGGACGAACTGCTCGTCGGCCGCCCCGGCCTCGCCGGCCATCACCATGGCCGGGTCGCCGGGGGCGGCGCGCACCAGCAGGAAGTTGATGACGACGATGGCGAACAGGATGAAGACGGACTTGATCAGCCGCCGTCCCAGGAAGGATGCGATGCCGGCCATGGCGGTTGGGGCCTCTTCGCTGCGGGCGGATAGGGAGGTGCGCCTCGCCCCCCTCCCCTGCGACGCGGGGGAGGGTCAGGGTGGGGGCGAGGCGCGCCAGCGCACGCGCTTAAGCGATCACGACTTCTTGTCGACCCACACCTCGGCGAAGGTGTCGGAGGTGCCGATGGAGGTGGTCACCGCGTTGTGCACGCGCTTGTTGACGAAGGTCGGGAACTCCATCTCCAAGAGCCAGATCACCGGCACCTCGTCGACCAGGATCTTCTGCACCTCGCTGAAGAGGGCGCGGCGCTTCTCCGCGTCGTTCTCCACGGCGGCCTGCGCGAAGAGCTCGTCCACCCGCTTGTTCTCGTAGCCCATGGTGTTGGAGAACATGACCCCCTTGCGGATGTTGGAGGACACGTAGGTGCGCGCCACGCCGAGCGTCGGGTCGCCGTACTGGTAGACGAAGTCGGCGGTGGCCTGGTAATCCCAGTTCGAGACCTTCTGCACCCAGCCGGCGACGTCGGTGCTGACCAGGTTCACCTTGACGCCGATCTTGCCCCAGGACTGCTTGATGTACTCGGCCAGGCGCTGCCAGGTCTCGCCGTAGGGCATGGGGGTGAAGGCGATCTCGGCGCGCACGCCGTCGCCGTTGGGGGCCAGCCCCATCTCGTCGAGCAGCGCCTTGGCCTTCGCCGGATCATAGGGGTACTTCGGCACCGCCGGCTCGTAGTAGGCGGTGACCGAGTTCACCGGGCCGGTGGCGACCCGCCCCAGGCCGAACCAGATCTTGTCGCGGATGAACTGGCGGTCGAGCCCGTACATCAGCGCCTGGCGGAAGCGCTTGTCGTTCAGCGGCTTCTCCCGCACGTTCAGCTCCAGCCACGACAGGGGTGCGACGAACTCGTAGCCCTTGGTGGTCAGGGTGAGGTGGGGCAGCGCCTTCAGCCGCGGCACGTCGAACGGCTCGACGTCGTTGTACTGGCTGATGTCGACCTCGCCGGTCTCCAGCGCCAGCGCCCGGCTGGCGGCGTCGGGGATGACGCGGAAATAGATGTCGTCGAGGTAGGGCTTGCCTTCCAGGTAGTAGTCCGGGTTCTTCACCAGGTGGATGTGGCTGCCCTTGACCCACGTGTCGAACTTGAAGGGGCCGGTGCCGATCGGCGTGGCGTTCTTGGGGTTCTGCTTGTAGTCCGTGCCCTCGTAGATGTGGGCCGGCATCATCGGCGCCGACGACACCTCGAAGGCGTTGATGAAGGCGGGGAACGGCTGCTTCAGTTTGTAGACCACGGTGTGGTCGTCGGGGGCGGTGACGCTCTCGACGTGGCTGAAGTTGGCGCGGGCGCGCGGGTGCGTCTCCGGCAGGAAGGTCTTGGTGGTGAAGACCACGTCCTTGGCGGTGAAGGGCGTGCCGTCGTGCCACGTGACGTTCTTGCGCAGCGTGAAGGTGTAGGTCAGGCCGTCGGGCGAGACCTCCCAGCTCTCGGCCAGCGACGGCATGGGCTTCAGCGCGTGGTCGTAGCGCAGCAGCCCCTCGTAGATCTTGCCGGCCACCGTCTGGGTCGGCCCCTGCTGGTTCAGGCCGTAGACCAGCATGGGCGGTTCGGGCTGGACGATGACGTTGAGGGTGCCACCCGTCTGCGGCGTCTCCTGCGCCGTCGCCGGCCCGGCGGCCAGGGTGACCGCGGCGACGGACGCCACGGAGGCGAGAAGCGTGGCGGCGACGGTGCTCGAAACGGAGAGGCGCCGCAGGAATGCCAGTCGATGGTGCATGATCGTCTTCTGCTCCCTGTTCGTTGCTGTGGCGCCTCTTTCGGGCGCGGTCACGCTTGGTAGCCGTCCCCGCCCTGGGCGCTGATCCAGCGCAGGAGCGGCGTCCATTCCAGGACGCCGGCGCGGGGGTAGGCGGACTCGTACTGGCGCGCCGTGTGCTCGCACACCTCCGGCGGCGGCACGACCAGCGACCGGCCGCCGGACAGCGCGGCGATCTGCGAGCGGCAGCTCTGCTCCAGGTAGTACATGAGCACCGTCGCCTCGGGCACGTCGCGCCCCACCGTGAGCAGGCCGTGGTTGCGCAGGATCATGGAGTGGTGGCCGCCGAGGTCGCGGGCCAGCCGCTCGCGCTCGGCGTGGTCCAGCGCGATCCCCTCGTAGTCGTGGTAGGCGATGCGGCCGTACCAGCGCAGGGCGTGCTGGGTGATCGGCAGCAGCCCGTCGGCCTGGGCGCTGACCGCCATGCCGGCCTGGGTGTGCAGGTGGACGGCGCAGCCGACGTCCGCGCGCGCCATGTAGAGGGCGGAGTGGATGGTGAAGCCGGCGGGGTTCGCCTCCCCCTCCCCCGGCTCGGCCAGGTTGCCCTCGCGGTCCACCTTGACCAAGTTGGAGGCGGTGACCTCGTGGAACATCAGGCCGTAGGGGTTGATGAGGAACCGCCCGTCCTCCCCCGGCACGCGGGCCGACATGTGGGTGTAGATGAGGTCGGTCATGCCCAGCAGGTGGAACAGCCGGTAGGCGGCGGCCAGATCGACGCGCGTCTGCCATTCCTCGGGCGACACGCGGTCCTGCTTGGAGGCCATGGATTCGTCCCGTGCGGTGAGTTGCCGCACCATTACGCGGCCCACCACGGCCCGTGTGCAAATTGCCAATTCTCATTTCCACCATAAACCGGAATTATGGGGGCGCCGGCCGGACGGGCCGGCGGGCCGGGCGGCGGACGGGGAAGGACCGCGGGAACCATGACGCAGCCGCGCGAACTCGACGCGATCGGCAACCAGCTCGACTGGAACCTATTGCGCACCTTTATGGTGATCGTGCAGGAGGGCGGCATCACCGCCGCCGCCGGCCGCCTGTTCCTGACCCAGCCGGCGGTGAGCCTCGCCTTGAAGCGGCTGGAGGGGCAGCTCGGCCGCACCCTGATCGAGCGCGGCCCCGGCCGCTTCCGCGTCACCGAGGCGGGCGAGGCGGTCTACCGCGAGGTGGTGGACATCTACGGCACCATCAGCCGCTTCGGCGTGCTGGTCCGGGAGATCCGCGAGGAGATCTCCGGCCACGTCCGGGTGCTGATGACCAGCCGCATCCAGACGGTGCTGCTGGACCGGGTGCTGACGTCGTTCCACGAGCGCCACCCCAAGGTGACCTTCCGGGTCGACGTCATGCCCTCCACCGACGTCCACGTCGCCCTGCAGCAGAAGATCGGCACGCTCGGCCTGTGCCTGCTGCGCGAGCCGATCCCCGGCCTGCGCAGCGAGGTGTTCATCCACCAGACCTACCGCCTCTACTGCGCCCGCGGCCACCGCCTCTACGGCGTGCGCGGCCTCGACGTCGCCGACCTGCGCACGGAGGATTTCGTCTCCTTCACCACCGACCAGATCGACGGCACCTTGTCGCCGCTGGCGGTGTTCCGCGCGCGGGAGGGCTTCGCCGGCCGCATCGTCGGCGCCTCGGCCAACCTGGAGGAGGTGCGGCGGATGATCGTCTGCGGCCTCGGCCTCGGCCCCCTGCCCGAACACATCGCCGCCCGCGACGTCGCCGACGGCGCGCTGTGGGAGCTGCCGCCCTACGAGGGCGTGGCGACGGTCGACGTCCACCTCATCTGGAACCCCCAGGCCAAGTTCAACCGCGCCGAGGCGGCCTTCCGCGAGGCGCTGCTGGCCGAGGTGCGGGACCTGCCGGTGGCGGAGCGGCTGCCGACGGTGGCGGGGTGAAGGGCGGGCGCGTGCCGGCGACTTGCATACCATCGGCGTCGATCACCGCATCGCCTGACGATCGATACGTCAGGGCGGTGCGCGTCGGCGCCGATGTCCGGTGACATCGGCGCCCGGAACCGTCGGGAACCGCCGTCCGCCCGGTCACTCCGCCGCGGCGTTCTCAAGGGACGGGGCGAACCGCTGCTCCATCGTCCGCCGGTAGCGGAACGCATCGCCGTCGATGGTCTCCACGTCCGTCCAGCGAACGATGGCTCCCTTCGCGACGGCGTGGCGGAGCTTCACCCCGTGGGCGAGCCCTATGGGAAGGCAGCCTTCGCGCAGGCTGCGTTCGGCGGGAATGAGCTTTCCCCAGACGGTGAAGCCGCCTTCGCCGTCCAGCGTCTCGCCCGGCGACAGGTCCCGCTTGGCGACGGCGGCGACATCCCCCTTGAAGGCCCGGGTCTGCCCGGTCGGCTCGCCCCGCAGGGCGGCGGACAGGACCGAGATCCCGAGTTCGAGGCCGATCAGATGGTAGGGCTTGTACATGGCGGCGTAGAGACCGCTGGCATCGGTCTTGAGGCCGTACTGGCGGAAGCATTCCCTGGCGTAGTCGTTCGGCGCCTTCAACACCACATAGACGCCCCACCGCAGATCGCGATGGACCGGCCGGCCGTCGCGCTCGAGGGACGAGACGACCTCGACGACCCCTTCCTCCGCCAGGACGCCGCCCGCCGTGCGCGGCCGCAGCACGTGCGGCAGATCGTCGACGCCGCAGGGCGGGAACGACAGCCCGTCGGCCGGCACCCGGAGGCCGCACGCGTTGGCGATGGCCGCCATCTCGATGGCGGATTTGGTGCCATCCAGGAAGGAATTGAACATCTGAGGGTTCATTCCACCGCTGCGGGCCTCCTCGGCGGTCAGCCCATAGTGCTCCCACACGTCGGCCGGGGTGACGCCGTGGTACAGCGGCAGGTATTTGGTGCCCTTGCCCGCGGCGACCACCTGAAAGCCGCAGGCGCGCGCCCAGTCGACCAGCTCCGCGGTGAGCGCGGGCTGGTCGCCGTAGGCCATGGAATACACCACGCCCTTGCTCCGCGCCTCCTCCGCGAGGAGCGGCCCGGCCAGGACGTCGGCCTCGACGTTCACCATCACGATGTGCTTGCCGGCATCGATGGCCGTCCGGGCGTGGGTGATGCCGGCCGCGGGCACGCCGGTCGCCTCGATGACGACCTCGACCTCCGGATGCGTGCATGCCGCGGCACCGGAACTGGCGAACAGCGCGCGGTCGATGCGTGCGCCGTCCCAGCCGACCCGTCGGCAGGCGGCGCGGGCGCGGTCGGGATCCAGATCGGCGATGACCGTCACCTCCAGGCCCGGCGTCGTCGGGACCTGCGACAGGAACATCGACCCGAATTTTCCGGCGCCGACAAGGCCGACCCGCACCGGCCGGCCCGCGTCCGCGCGCCGTTGCAGCAGATGATAAAGGTTCACGTTGCGTCCCTCCCGATCGTGTTTTTTACGCCGCCGCCGGTGTGCGTGAGCGCGCGTAGCGGAGCAGGGCGTCGTCCGCGACCGCCTCGATCGGTGTGAAGTCGCGGTGGGCGATCCACTCGGGCCGGGTTGGCGTGCGGATGTGGTTGGAGATGGCGCACAGGGTCAGATAGACGATCTTGCGCGGGTAGGGCGTGATGTTTCCCGCCGATCCGTGCACCAGGTTGCCGTGGAACATCAGCATCGACCCGGGTTTGCCGGTCGGCGCCACGATCCCGCCCTCGTCGACGAGCCGCCCGATCGTGTCGTGGTCGAGAGTCCAGAGCGGGTAGGAGGTGGTCTGGGTGTCGTGGCTGGCCGCCAGGGTGCCGTGCCTGTGGCTGCGCGGGATCAGCATCAGCGGCCCGTTGATCGGCATCACCTCGTCGATGAAGACCGAGATGTTCATCGCCCGCGGCTCTGGCATTCCGTCGTCGCGCGCCCAGGTGCCGTAGTCCTGGTGCCACTGCCACACCTCGCCGTCGAACGCAGCCTTGGCGTTGACCTTGTACTGGTGCATGTAGAGCTTTTCGCCGAAGAACTGCTCGACGGGCTCGATGAGGCGCGGGTGCGCTCCGAGGATGCGGAACGCCTCGTTGTAGGTGTGCGCCGCGAAAGCCGTCCGCGGCGAGCCGCTCTTTTCGCGCCAGACCTCCTGGCGGTCGGTCTTGTAGATGGCTTCGGCCTCGCTGCGCAGGACGTCCACCTCTTCGGCGGAAAAGCAGTCGGGGACGAAGAGGTAGCCGAGATCCTCGAACTCCTTGAGCTGGTCCGGCGTGAGCTTCATGGTCGTTTCCTCCTGTTTTTATCGGTTGTCTCGTCGGTTGTCCTTGGGTCACGAGGAGCCGCACGGCGTCGGCGCGACGGGCCGGAAGCGTCAAGCGGCGTCGGCAACCGTGGAGAGCCGGCTGGCCGTCGTCTTGGCCGCCTCGTCCGTGTGTTTGCGCGCCGCGGCCTCGGCCGCGCCCACGTCCCCGGCCAGGACGAGCCGGGCGATCTCGGCGTGCTCCTGCCAGATGCGCGGACGGACCCCGGCGTCGGCGAGGACGACCGCCATGGCGCGCTGCAGCTGGAGCCACTGCGCCGCGACGGTCTCCTCGATGGCGGCGTTGCCCGACAGGCGATAGAGCGCGGTGTGGAAGTCCACGTCCGCCCGCACGTAGGCGGCGCAGGCGGCGGCACAGGCGGCGGCGCTCAGGGCCGAGCCGCGCTCGATCGCGGCCTCAAGCGCGCGGACGCGGTCCGGCTCGGCCACCCGCCGGGCCACCCGGTCCGCCGCGAGCCGCACCGCGAGCCCGTCAAGTTCCGTCCGGATCTGATACAGGTCCCGAATGCGCGCCACATCGATTCGCGCGACGATCCACCCGCGCTTGCCGGCCTCCTCGAGCAGTCCCTGGCGGCGCAGGAGCTGCAGCGCGTGACTGACCGGCTGGCGCGAGACGCCGAGCCTCGCCGCGAGATCCTCCTGGCGGACGCGCACGCCGGGCGGCAGCTCGCCGGCCGTGATGGACTCGACCAGCCGCTCGTACACCTGATCGATCAGGATGGGCTGCGTATTCAAGGGCTTCATGGTCGCCGGTCGTCTGAATTCAGAATTCAGAATTCTCTGTCAAATTGCCGGCCGCCTCAACCCGCCGGTGGCGAGGAGCCGTGGCGCAAAAGGCGTAATCCGGACGAGCGGGCGGTGAGGCGCTGTCCAGGTCGACGTCCACCTCATCCGGACCCGCAGGCCAAGTTCAACCACGCTGAGGCGGTCTTCCGCGAGGCGCTGCTGGCCGAGGTGCGGGACCTGCCGGTGGAGCAGCGGCTGCCGACCTCGGGGGTGGGGTGACGGAACCGTCACCGCCCGATCCGGTCACGCCAGACCGATCCAGAGCAGGAGCGACCGGTTGACGGCGACCAGGGCGTCGTCCTCCAGCCGCCCGATGACCGGACCGATCCGCTCGCGCTTCACGGTCATGGCTTTGTCCACCATGATCTGCGACCGGGTGCGCAATCCGTTCTCCGGCGATGGCTCGACGGTCAGGCGGAACAGCGGTGCGTCCACGAGGGTCCCGGACACCAGCAGCACCGTCACGGTGGCGTGGGCGTCGAAGCGGTCGGACTGGATGACGAGGGCCGGCCGCGGCGTCCCGAAATCCCCTTGCAAGGCGATGGCGACGATACCGTCGAGCGGAATGGCTGACACACCTCCTGCCCCCACCCTCCCCACGGCTCCGCCGCGGGTCCCCTCCCTCCCCCGCTTCGCAGGGGAGGG
>NZ_JBPJSP010000014.1:25628-151363 GCF_051225715.1 Azospirillum sp. ST 5-10 | reverse complement strand
ACCCGCGGGTTATGGCAGCCCAGCGGGTGCGCCGGGCGCTCCGGAAGCAGCGGCTCCATGCGTTCCCACAACTCACCCGGCAGCCGCCAGCCGTCGTCTTGAACCAACTTGCCCATTGAAACCTCCGGGCCGCAATGCACTGGACGTTCAACAGAGCAGGCGAAACCGGATCCCTACTGGAATAGGCTCTAAGGGCCAATTGACCGAATTGGTGAGGCGAGCTGAGGCTGGGGACGAGGTCATCCTGACGCGGCATGGTCATGCAGCCGTTCGCTTAGTGCCGATCAAAGCAACCGTTGACAGAAGTTCGCGCCGATCTCTACTTCACGCAGCGCGCGCTTCTGCTGCGAGAAAAGCAACCGCCGGGCCTACTGCGGCTCGAAGTCAGGACTTCCTTTATGATGATGCAGGCATACCGGAACGATAGCGGTCGATACATCGGCACTGATGGCAATCCTGCTCAACGATCCAGAAGCAGATGCCTGCATCGCGGTATTGGAAGCAGAAGAAGACCTCCTTATCTCGGCTGGCACGGTCGCCGAAGCGCTGATCGTTGCTGCCCGCCGGAATTTTGGCGAAGAAATGGCTCAAATCATTCATGGGCTCGGGCTTGAGATTGTCAATGTGACGCCAGCAGCAGTGCGCCGAATTGCTCAAGCTTATGCGCAATGGGGCAAGGGTGTCCATCCAGTGGCGCTGAATTTTGGAGGTTGCTTCTCATACAAAGTAGCAAAAGAGCACGGATGTCGCTTGTTGTTCGTAGGGAAAGATTTCTCTAGGACCGATCTGGAAAGTGCCATTTAGATGATGCGACGATAATAACCCAACGCAAAACATTGTCCAAAAAATAAGGCCGGATACCTCGATCCACGCTTCGTAGTCGCGGACCAGACGTCGCCAGTGATCATCCAGCCGAAGGTCCGCTCGACGACCCATAGCCGCGGCACGACCTTGAATCCCGGTTCGGTGTCGGTTCGCCAGACCACTTCAATGGTGACGTCGAGGAAAGCGGCCTTGTCCAGGAGCTTCTTACGATCGTAGGCGCTATTGGCGAAGAGGTGCTGCATCCACGGCCAGCGCTGGTGCATCGCGTCGAGGATCTTCTGAGCTCCGACAGCGTCGGAGACGTCCGCGGTGGTCAAATTCATCATCAGCAGGCGGCCATCGGTGTCCACAACGATGTGCCGCTTGCGCCCTTTGACCTTCTTGCCGGCATCGTAGCCGCGCTCCTTGACGGCGGGAGCGTTCACCGACTGGCTGTCCACAACCCCGGCGGTCGGACTGGCTTCACGGCCGGCCAGTTCGCGGTCGATCATCAACACCACGTCGTGGATCGTCTGGAACAGCAAACGCCGAAGGAGGTGCCGGAACCACCAATACACCGTCTACCACGGTGGGAAATCTTTTCGGTAGCAGCCGCCAGCCACAGCCCGTCCGGGCCAGGCAGCGCAGCCCATTCAAGACCTCCCGAAGGTCCACCCCCCTTGGGCGCCCCGTCGGCGCCTTCTTCGGCATCAGCGGTTCTATCAGCGCCCATTCCTCATCGGCCAGGTTCGTCGGATACCGCTTCGTCTTCTTCTCGATCTTGGCCATCCGGTCGCGCGTCGCTTCCATCCACACAGGAAGTTTGAATCATGACACGCCGCCGCGGCCACCCGTTTTCAAACGGCCTCTCAGCCCGACGTTCCGGGCTCCCCGTCCGCCTTGGCGGCGGGCTGCCACCACGGCGTCAGCAGGCCGAGGCCGGCGAAGCGGACGACGTGGTGGGTGGCGACGAAGGCGACGTCGAGGCCGAGCGCGAAGGCGACGATGGTCATCGCCTCCACCCCGCCCGGCGCGTAGGCCAGCCAGAGCTGCCCGAAGGGCAGGCCGAGCAGCGCGCTGCCGAGGGCGGACACCGCCCCGGTGAACAGCAGCGCCAGGCCGACGCTCTCCAGCGACGGGCGCAGGGCGCCCAGCAGGGCGCGCGGCGAGACGCCGCGGAAGCGCACGCCGATGACGGCGCCGGTGACGACGAAGCTGGCGGTCAGCAGCCAGCCCGGCAGGCGGTGGTCGGCGACGCCGCTGCCGTAGAGCACGGCACTCGCCAGCATCGCCCCCATCATCACGCCGCCGGGCGCCCGCAGCCGCTGGAACGCCAGCGCCGTCGCCGTGCTGGCGGCGCCGACCAGCAGCAGCTCGGCGAGGTCGCCGCCGGCCGCCGCCCCCGCTGCGGCCGCCGGCGCGGGTGCGGCGGGGGCCGGGGCCAGCAGCTCCAGCACCCACGGCATGACGGCGACCAGGGTGAACAGCCGCAGGCTCTGCGCCAGCGCCACCCGCAAGAGGTCGGCGCGGCTCTCCGCCGCCAGCACCAGCACCTGGCCGAGGGCGCCGGGGATGGCGGCGTAGCGCGCGGTGGCGCGGTCCCAGCCGTGCACCCGCTCCAGCCAGCGCGAGCACAGGGCGATGCAGCCGACCATGGAGGCGGCCAGCAGCACCATGCTGAGCGGCCAGGTCGCCATCTGGCGCAGCGTGTCCGGCGTCACCCCCGTGCCCATGGTGAGCCCCAGCAGGATGAAGGCGGCGGCGCTCAGGGGGCCGGGCAGGTGCAGCGGCGCCCCGGCCAGCGCCCCCGCCGAGACCGCCACCATCGCCCCCATCAGCAGCGCCGCCGGCAGGCCGGCGAGCTGGAACAGGCCGCCGCCGAGGGCGGCCAGCAGCAGGGTGAGGGCGGTCCGGGCGAGCGTTTTCGCGGCGCCCGGCGCCGGCGCGCCGGTCGTCACTGGTCGACGACGCCGCCGTCCCGGTGGTGGCGCATGGACACCCTGCGGGAGATCGGCGGGCGGACCTCTTCGGCGTTCTCCACCAGGTCCAGGCCGAGGCCGGGGCGGTCGGAGGGGGCGAGGAAGCCCTTCTCCACGGTGAACGAGCCGTCGACGATGTTGGCGCCGAGCACGGTCGGCGTCGACTCCATGACGTAGTTCTCGTGCCCCGTCGGGTATTCGACGATCGCCACGTTGGCCTTGGCGAAGCCCAGCGCCGCGCAGGCGGCGAGGCCGATCGGCGAGATCGGGTTGTGCGGGGCCACCTGGACGTCGTTGGCCTCGGCGATGGCGGCGATCTTCATGGCGGCGGTGATGCCGCCGCACACCCCCAGGGACACCCGGGCGAACGAGAGGGCGCGGCGCTCGATCGCCATCTTGAACTGGTAGACGTTGAAGTAGCGCTCGCCGGTGGCGACGGGGATGCGCACCTTGCGGGCGACCTCGGCCATGCCGTCGATGTTCTCCGGCCGGATCGGGTCCTCGATCCAGTAGGGGTCGTACTCCACCGCTTTGTCGGCGAAGGCGATGGCCTCGGCCGGGGTGAGGCGCCGGTGCAGCTCGAGCAGCAGGTCGACCTCGGTCCCCACCGCCTGGCGCACCGCCCGCACCGTCTCGACGCCCTCGGCGACCAGGCCGGCGTGGGTCATGAACAGGGGCTGCGCCTCCGGCTCGTCGAGGAAGGGGTTGAAGTGGCCGATGGCGGTGAAGCCCTCGCGGTGCTTGGCCACGGCGTGCGCCGTCACCTGCTCGCGCGTCGTCGAGTAGACGTGGGCGTAGACGCGCATGCGGTCGCGCACCTTGCCGCCCAGCAGCTCGTAGAGCGGCACGCCGAGCGCCTTGGCCTTGAGGTCCCACAGCGCGATGTCGACCGCCGAGATGGCGCCGCCCACCGCCGCGCCGTTGAAGTGGGCGAAGCGGTGCATCATGTTCCAGTGGTACTCGATGCGGCGCGGGTCCTTGCCGACGAGATAGTCGCAGAACTTGGCCAGCGCCGCCTCGGAGGCCTCCAGGTGGCCCCACGCGCCGCTCTCGCCGTAGCCGGTGACGCCGCCGGTCGCGGTGATCTCGGCGAACAGGAACTGTCCGACGCGGCGGGGGCGGGCTCGTTCGATCTTCATGGGTCGCGGTTTCCTTAGCTTAGCGGAGGCCGAACGCGTGCGGCAGGGACAGCACGAGTTCGGGGAACAGGATCAGGAGGCAGGTGGCGGCGACGGCGATCAGCACGTAGGGCACCGCCACCCGGAACAGCACGGCCAGCGGCACGAAGGCGATCTTGTTCAGCGCGTAGAGCACCATGCCGACCGGCGGCGTCAGCAGGCCGATGGTCAGCGCCAGCGACATGACGACGCCGAAATGCACGGGGTCGATGCCGACCCGCTCGGCGATCGGCAGCAGCATCGGCGTCAGGATGATGATCGCCGGGGTCTGCGCCATGAAGCAGCCGACCACCATCCAGATCCCGAGGAAGAGGAACATGACCGTGGTCGGGTCCTCGGAGATGCCGATGACCAGGCTGGCCAGCGCCTGCGGCAGGCCGAGGCGCAGCATCACCACGCCGAAGGCCGAGGTCAGGGCGATGATGATCATCAAGGTCGCGGTGTCGAGCGCGGTGCCGCGGAGCTGTGCCACGAACTGCCCCCAGGTCAGCTCGCGGTAGACGAACTTGGTCAGGACGAAGGCGTAGACGACGGCGATCGACGCCGCCTCGGTGGGGGTCGCCACACCGGTGTAGATGCCGGCGAGGATGATCGCTGGCGTCAGCAGCGGCAGGATCGCCCGCACCGCGGCGCGGCCCACCTCGCCCGCCGCCGGGATCGAGCCCTTGGGCAGGCCGCTGCGCACCGCCACGAAGGCGACCCACGCCATGAAGCACAGGGCGATCAGGATGCCCGGGCCGATGGTCGCCAGGAACAGGGTGGCCACCGACTGCTCGGCCTGCACGGCGTAGGCGATCAGCACGATGGAGGGCGGCAGGATCGGCCCCAGCAGCGAGGAGGCGGCGGTCACCCCGGCGCTGAACGGCTCGGGATAGCCGTTCTGCTTCATCGCCCGCATCTCCACCGCGCCCAGCCCGACGACGTCGGCGGTGGCCGAGCCGGACATGCCGGCGAAGATGAAGGACGCCAGCACGTTGGCGTGGCCGAGGCCGCCGCGCACCGGCTGCACCAGCAGCGCCACAAAGGAGAACAGGCGCTCGGTGATGCCGCCCGTGTTCATCAGCCGGCCGGCCAGGATGAAGAAGGGGATGGCCAGCAGCAGGAAGTTGTCGATGCGGTCGATCGCCAGACGGCTCAGCATCGTCGGGATGCGAGGGTCGAAGAGATCGCCGAAGAGGATGCTGCCGCCGACGATGGCCGCGAGGCCGGCCGCCGCGGCGACCATCAGGCCCGCCAGGATGAGGAGGACGAGGCCGGTGGCGAGATAGACCGAGATCATTGATCCATGACCTGTCCGGAGCTGGAGAGATAGACCGTGTCGTCCCGCCAGGTGGCGAGCACCGCCAGGCACAGCGAGGCGAGGGCGGCGAACTGGAGCGCGTACACCATGCCCATGGACAGCGCCGGCACGGCGATCAGCGACATGTTCCAGGTCTGCCCGACCTGCAGCAGCGCGCCCCAGGCGACGTAGGCGAAGACGAGCAGCGTCACCAGCTTCATCGCGCCGACGCCGGCCGCCAGCAGCGGCCCCGGCAGCTTGCGCAGGAAGAAGTCGACGACGATGTGCTCGCCGCGCAGGTAGGCCGGAGTCAGTGCGGCGTAGACGGCGCACACCAGGGCCATCCGCGAGATTTCCTCGGTCCAGCCGAGCGGCAGCTCGAGGACGTAGCGGAAGAGGACCTGGGCGAGGGTCGCCCCCACGGTGACGAGCACCAGCAGGACGGCGACCCCGGTCCAGACCCCGTCGAGAGCGCGACGGATCATGGCGTGCCTCAGTGGCCGGCGGCCTTGTCGACGTCGGCCAGCAGGCCGGGCCGGCAGTTCTCCTCGGCGAACTTGGCCAGCACCGGGCGCGCCTGGGCGCGGAAGGCGGCGCGGTCGGGCTCGACGAAGGACACGTCGGGGTTCTTCTCGATCTCGGCGCGGATGCGCTCGTCCTCCTTGATCGCGGCGTCGCCGAGCCAGGCGATGGTCTCGTCGAGCGTCTCGGCGAAGGCCTTGCGCTCGTCGGGCGACAGGGACTGGAGGAACTGGCTGTTGGCGAGGACGATGTTGTAGGTCCAGACGTGGCCGGTCAGGACGATGTGGCTCTGCACCTCGTGGAAGCGGTTGGCGTAGATGGTCGCCAACGGGTTCTCCTGGGCGTCGAAGACGCGCTGGCGCAGGGCGCCGTAGAGCTCCGACAGGGGCAGGGGCATCGGCAGGGCGCCATAGGCGCCGAACACGGCGGCGCGCAGGTTGTTGGTGACCCGCATCTTCACGCCCTGCAGGTCGGACGGCACCTTGACCGGCCGGTTGGCGGTGAGATGGCGCGCACCGCGCCGGCCGATGCCGACGATCTCGATGCCGTACTGGTCGTGGATGGCCTTGGACACCTCCTGGCCGACGGCGCCGCGCCACACCCGGAAGCCGTGCTCCTCGTCCTCGTAGACGTACTCGGCCTCCAGGCACTGGTACTGCGGCGCCACGTGCTGCAGGGCGACCGGCGAGGAGAGGTTGATGTCGATCTCGCCGCTGGAGAGCTGCTGCAGGTGCTCGCGGTCGCCGCCGAGCGTGCCGCCGGCGATGACGTTCATGGTCAGCCCGCCGCCGGTCCGCTCCGTCAGCAGCTTGGCCCAATGCTCCAGCGCCTGGGTGCTGACGTCCTTGGCGCTCAGGGTGGTGGCGGCGGTGATGCGGCGGGCGTCGGCGGCCTGGGCGAAGGTCAGGGTGCCGAGGGCCACGGCGACGGCGAGCCAGCCGGTGCCGGAAAGGCGGACATGGTTCATGGGGTTCCCTCTCGATTTTTGGCAACAGGGGGGCGTTCGGCCGCCGTCGGCGGCCGTTGCGGTGCTCCAGGGACGGCGGGAGCCGTCCGGGTCGGGGTGCGGGTCCGTCAGTCCGCCGGCGGCGTCGGTCCTCCCGACAGGGATTCCGGCTGCAGGTGCTCGAACATCAGGGTGCGGGCGCGGGCGGGGTCGTGCGCGGCGATCGCCTCGAAGATGCGCCAGTGCTGGCCGCTGCGGGCGTCGGCCGGGCGCGGAATGAAGCCGCAGCTCTCCCAGGCGGAGCGGAAGTATTGGTGCGCCTCGCGCTGCACCGCGGCGAGATAGGGGTTGCCGGAGGCCGCGGCGACCATCGCCTCGAAGTTGAGGTCGATGGCGAAGGCCAGGCGGGTGCGCATGGGTTCCGAGTCCGCCTCGGTCAGATAGCGGCGGATGCCATCGAGGTCGTCGTCGGAGGCGTTGCGGGCGGCCAGTTCCGCCGCCTCGCAGTCGATCAGGCGGCGCACCGCGGTGGCCTGGACCAGCATGCGCCGGCGCTCCTCCGAGCCGAGCGACGACGGGTCGAGCAGCACCAGGCGCTGCGGCTCCTTGACGAAGATGCCGATGTTGGGCCGCACCTCGACGACGCCGTAGCCGGCCAGCAGCTTCAGCCCCTCGCGCACCGCGGCGCGGCTGACCTGCAGGGCTTCGGCGAGGTCCCGCTCCGTCGCCAGGCGGTCGCCGGCCTTCAGCTTCTGCCGGCCGATGAGCTGCTGGAGCTGGCGGGCGACCATCTCCGGCACCTGCTGGCGGGCGATCGGTGTCAGGCCGGAGGCGGCCGCGGTCTCGCGGGAGGGCGTTTGGGAGGGCATGTGACGCTCTGGTGTTCTGGTAGTCGGGTGCTCCGGTGGTCAGACCACCTGACAGGAACGCTAGCGCCGCCCCGCTGACCATTGCAAGCAAAATAGTTTGGGGCACGGCGCAACGGCCGCCGCGCGGCACCCTGCGGACGGCGCCGCGCGGCGGCTCGACGATGGCGTCAGGTGGTGTTCCGTCGGTCCCGGACGGTTCCGTTCCCGGCCGGCGTCGGCACGCCGTTCAGGCGTTCTCGGGGATGCGGGCGATGACCTTGATCTCGAAGTCGAAGCCCGCCAGCCAGGTCACCCCCACCGCCGTCCAGTTCGGATAGGGCGGCGCGCCGATGATCCCCTCGCGCACCGCCATGACGGTCTCGACCTGACTCGCCGGATCGGTGTGGAAGGTGGTGACGTCCACGACGTCCCGCAGCGTGCAGCCGGCGGCTTTCAGGACGGCCTGGAGGTTGTCGAAGGCCAACCGCACCTGGCGCTCGAAGTCGGGTTCGGGCGAGCCGTCGGAGCGGCTGCCGACCTGGCCCGAGACGAACAGGAGGTCGCCCGAGCGGATCGCCGCGGAATAGCGGTGCGCGTCGTAGAGCGCATGCCGGTCGGCGGGGAAGATCGCTTCGCGTTCGGTCATGGTTTGCATCCTCTTTGGAGAAGGGGGCGCCGAGGGCGGTGCGGTGTCGCCGGCGTCGGCGGGCGACGCCTCGGCCGCGTCGGCCCGTTCAGCCTGCGGGCTTCACGAGCCGGGGCGTGAGTTGGTATACGCTCCGTATGCCAATTCATCACACATACGCCCCGTATGTCAATTCGCAAACGCGGCGTATGCAAATCGAGGGGGAGACGATCGTGGTCGCCAAACGACGGGCCGAGATGATGGCGGAAACCCGCGCCAAGCTGATCCGCGCCGCGCGCCGGGCCTTCGCCGAGAAGGGCTATGCGGGGGCGTCGATGGACGAGCTGACCGCCGAGGCCGGCCTGACGCGCGGCGCCCTCTATCACAATTTCGGCGACAAGCGCGGGCTGCTGCTGGCGGTGGTCGACCAGATCGACGCGGAGATGGCGGCGCGCGCCCGCGACGTCGGCAGCCGGGCCGCGACCGCGTGGGAGGGGCTGCTGGCCGAGGGCGTCGCCTACATCGAGATGGCGCTGGAGCCCGAGGTCCAGCGCATCGTGCTGCTCGACGGACCGGCCGTCCTGGGCGACCCGTCGCGGTGGCCGAGCCAGAACCGCTGCCTCCAGACGACGACGCGGGCGCTGCAGGCGCTCATCGCGCAGGGGGTCGTCAAGCCGGTGGACGCCGAGGCGGCCGCCCGGCTTCTGAACGGCGCCGCGCTCAACGCGGCGCTCTGGATCGCCGCCAGCGACGATCCGCAGGACGTCCTCGCCAAGGCGGTCGCGGCCTTCCGCTGCCTGGCCGCCGGGCTGCTGGAGCCGCCGGCGCGACACCCCTGACGCGGATCGCCGCCCGGCGAACGGGGCGGCGCTCCGGAGCGATCACACCCGCAGCGCTTCGGCCGGATCGACGTCCTGCTCAACAACGCCGGCTTCGGCCTGATGGGCGCGGTCGAGGCCCTGTCGGAGGCGCTGCGCGACGGGCTGGCGCCGCTGGGCATCCACGTGACCGTCGTCGAGCCGGGCTATTTCCGCACCGATTTCCTAAGCAGCTTTTCCGAACTCCGCCCTCCTTTGGGCGGGCTCGGAAGACCTGCAAAACCAGAGAGTCCGCAGGTTTGCCCGGGCCGGGCCATCGGTGGCCCGATCTGGGCAAACCTGCTTATACCGTCGAACGGAATGGCTGACACACCTCCTGCCCCCACCCTCCCCACGGCTCCGCCGCGGGTCCCCTCCCTCCCCTGCGAAGCGGGGGAGGGTCGGGGTGGGGGCAGGAGGTGTGTCAGGGTTTCGGCTCGGGGGTATTAGACGCCTCGTCGCTGTCGGTCAGCCGGACCCGGATCGCCGACGACGATGCGACCGCCGGCACGGTGCGAACCGTCGCCGAGCGCCTCAGCCACACCCAGCCGGGCGATCCCGCGAAGCTCGCCGACGTCCTCGTCACCTTCGCGGACGCGCCGAACCCGCCGATCCGCCTGCCGCTCGGCAGCGACACCGTGGCGGCCATCGAGAAGAAGCACGCGGCGGACCGGGCCATACTGGCGCGGGGTCGCGCGGTGTCGGTCTCGACCGATTTCACCGCGGCATGACGGCCAGGCCGCCGGGCGGAGGCGGGCCCTCCGCTCCGGCCGCCGCGGCGCGTCGCGCCCACGCATCCTGCCGATGCGGCGAGGTGCCCATGCGGTGCGGCAAAGCCCCGGCCTCGCACGGGGAGAGGGGCTGCGGCCCACCGCACGGCAACGTCCGCCAAGGCGACGGCCGCCCGCGGACACGCTCACTCGTCCCGGCTGACCGACAGGTTCCGCCGGAGAAGGCGCCGCACGAGTCCCGCCTCGTCGGCGCAGTCGTAATGCCAGGCTCGGCCGTTTTCGTCGCCCGCCCAGCGCGCTTGGCCCGGGATCACCGGTTCGGCGCATCCGTGGCACCGTGGCGGCTGGGGCTTGGGCGATTCACGGGAGATGACAAGCTGTTTCACGACACATATGACCCATTCGAAAGTCCTAGGTTAGGCGGTGCGGATTCTATGTATAGCAGCATATGTGTTTTGTAAATTGACAATGGGAATCGGGATTTCCCTCGCGTTCACTGCAACGACCGGTTCCATCCTGTTGTGAATGCTGGAAAGTCGGCGGCCGGCGAGGACGGCGTGCGAAACGGCCGGACAATTCGGCGGGGCCTGCGGCACCGCGGGTCGCCGGCGCCGTCAGGGGAGGTCCCTCATCTCCGCGTCGCCGGGCGACAGCGCCTCGACGATGCGGCAGTCGGCGATCCGCCCGCCGCGGCGGCACTGGTGGGCGAGGCGGTCGAGCTCCTCGCGCAGGCGCTGGAGGGCGGCGATCTTCCGTTCGACCGCGCGCAGCTGTCCGAGCACCAGCGCATCCACCTCGCCGCAGGGCCGGTCCGGCTGGTCCGCCAGGTCGAGCAGGGCGCGCACCGTCTCCAGCGGGAAGCCGAGCTCGCGGGCGCGGCGCACGAAGGACAGCCGCCGCACGTGCTCGGCGGTGTAGGTCCGGTAGTTCCCCGGCGTGCGGGCGGGTTCCGGCAGGATGCCGATCTTCTCGTAGAAGCGGATGGTCTCCGCCTTGGTCCCCGTCGCCTTCGCCAGGGCACCGATGGCCAGTCCGGATTTCGCGGGCATCGCCCTTGACCCTCTAGTTGCTTCAAGGTCCATCTTACGCGACGGAGAGCCCAGCCGCAGCCCCGGTGCTGCGCGCACCCGTATCCTCCGGAGTGTCCGATGCAGGAGATGCCCGCAGCCGCAACCGCCGGAACGCCGAGCCTGCGCTACAAGGTGTCGGGCATGGACTGCCCGAGCTGCGTCGCCAAGGTCGAGACGGCCTTGCGGCGCCTTCCCGGCGCCGAGGACGTCAGCCTCAGCTACCAGTCCCAGATCCTCCGGCTGCGGCTGGACGAAACGGCCACGCCGCGGGAGATCCTCGAAAGCACGATCCGCAGGCTCGGGTTCGGGGT
Organism: Azospirillum sp. ST 5-10; assembly: GCF_051225715.1. Lineage (NCBI taxonomy): Bacteria > Pseudomonadati > Pseudomonadota > Alphaproteobacteria > Rhodospirillales > Azospirillaceae > Azospirillum > Azospirillum sp. ST 5-10. Next base: position 140,213 of record NZ_JBPJSP010000014.1, on the reverse strand, counting down.
CGAGGACGTGGAGCGCGTCGCGGTCGTCCGCGACGCCGCGGCCGACGATGCCGCCACCGCACCCGCGCAGGGGCCCCGGTGGGCGGCGTGGTGGTCGGCATGGTGGGGGGCGCCGAAGGCCAGGCTGACGGCCCTCATCGCGCTTCTCGTCGCCCTGGGCGGCCTGGTGTCGTGGCTGGTTCCGGCGCTGGGGGACCATGCGCTCGTTCCCGCCGCGGCGCTCGGCCTCGCCGTGTTCGGCCGCCGTGCCGCGGCGCTCGCCCGCATGGGCTCGCCCTTCAGCATCGAGATGCTGATGTCGGTCGCCACCGCGGGCGCCCTGGTCATCGGCGAGACGGCCGAGGCCTCCGTCGTGGTCCTGCTGTTCGCCGTCGGCGAGCTGCTGGAGGGTGTCGCCGCGGGCACCGCCCGCTCCGGCATCGCCGCGCTGGCGGCCCTGGTCCCCCGCACGGCGCTGCTCCTCGACGGCGAGGCCGCGCGCGAGGTCGCCGCGTCGCGGCTGGAGATCGGCCAGGTCGTCCTGGTCCGCCCCGGCGACCGCGTGCCGGCCGACGGCGAGGTGATCGAGGGTGAATCGGACGTCGACGAATCCCCGGTGACGGGGGAATCCGTCCCCGTCGCCAAGACCGCCGGCGCGCCCGTCTTCGCCGGCGGGATCAACGCCACCGGGGCGCTGCGGGTCCGCGTCACGCGGGCGGCCGCCGACAACACGATCGCCCGCATCCTCCACCTCGTCGAGGAGGCCCAGGCCGGCAAGGCGCCGACCGCCCGCTTCATCGAGCGGTTCAGCGCGCGCTACACGCCGGCGGTCATCCTCGTGGCGCTCCTCGCCGTGCTGGTGCCGCCGCTCGCCTTCGGCGCGGACTGGCACACGTGGATCTACCGCGGCCTCGCCCTGCTGCTGATCGGCTGCCCGTGCGCCCTGGTCCTGTCGACGCCCGCCGCCATCACCTCCGGCATCGCCGCCGGGGCGCGCCGCGGCCTCCTGATCAAGGGCGGCGCCGCCCTGGAGGCGATCGGCCGGGTGCGCGCCATCGCCTTCGACAAGACCGGCACCCTCACCCGGGGACGGCCGCGGGTGACCGACCTCGTCCCGCTGGCCGGGACCGAGCGCTCGCTGCTCGGGCTGGCGGCCGCCGTGGAGAACGGCTCCGGCCACCCCGTCGCCCGCGCCATCCTGGAGCGCGCGGCGGCCGACGGCGTGCCGCTCCGCCCGGCCCGCGACCACAAGGCCGTTCCCGGCCGGGCGGCGCAGGCGACCGTCACCGGCCGGCTCGTCGAGGTCGGCTCGCCCCGCCACGCCGCGGAGCGCTGCGGTCCGGACGCCGTGCCGGGCGACCGCATCGCCGCCTTGGAGGACGCCGGCAAGACGGTGGTCGTGGTCGTCGCCGACGGCCGGCCGGTCGGCCTCGTCGCGCTGCGCGACGAGCCGCGCCCCGACGCCGGGACGGCGGTCGCCGCGCTGCGGGACCTGGGCATCCGCAGCGTCATGCTGACCGGCGACAACCGCCGCACCGGACGGGCCATCGGCCGCGGCCTGGGCATCGACGTGAAGGCCGAGCTCCTGCCCGGGGACAAGCTGCGGGAGATCGCCGCCCTCAAGGCCGGGGCTCCCGTGGCGATGGTCGGCGACGGCATCAACGACGGCCCGGCGCTGGCCGCCGCGGACGTCGGCATCGCCATGGGCGGCGGCACGGACGTCGCCCTGGAGACCGCGGACGCGGCGCTGCTGGGCGACCGGGTCGCGGGCGTCGCCGAACTCGTCGCGCTGTCGCGGGCGACGCTGGCGAACATCCGCCAGAACGTCGCCTTCGCGCTCGGCCTCAAGGCCCTGTTCCTGGTGACCACCCTGACCGGCGCGACGGACCTCTGGCTGGCCATCCTGGCCGACACCGGGGCCACGGTGATCGTGACCCTGAACGCCATGCGCCTGCTCCGCCACGGCCGTCGACGGGACGGCACGCCCGATCCCGCGGCGTCACGGCGGCCGCCGGCTTGACCCTGGACACCTTCCCACCCTTCGAGGAGCACGGATGTCGAAGCACCCGATCCTGACCACCGCCCTGGCGCTCGCCGTCGCCCTTCCCGCCGCGGCGTGGGCCGAAGCCGCGCGCGTCGGCGACGTCGTCGTCGAGCGGGCATGGGCGCGGGCGACCCTCCCCGCCGCGCCGACCGGCGCCACCTACCTGACCGTCAGGAACGTAGGGGCGCAGCCGGACCGCATCGTGTCCCTGCAGACGCCGGCCGCGGGTCATGCCACGGCCCACGCGACCACAATCGACGGCGGCGTCGCCAGGATGCAGGAGGCGGGCCCCCTGGCCCTGCCGCCGGGCGGCGTGATCGACATGAAGCCGGGCGGCACGCACATCATGCTGATGGACCTGAAGGAGGGATTGAAGCCCGGCCGGACCTTCGCCCTCTCCATCACCTTCGAGAAGGCCGGAACCGTCGAGGTGCCGGTGACGGTCGCCGGCCCCGGCGCCATGGGACCGGAGCGGGAGGAACGGCCATGACGGCCGTGCGGACCCTCCGGCGGGCGCTGTGGGCGGCGGCCGGCGTTGCCGCCCTCCTCTTCGCCATCCTGGTGCTCTCGACGGCCATGCCGTCGCCGCAGCCCGGCCGCGCGGTCGAGCGCGGCGGACCGGTCGCCGACACCGCCGACTGGACCTTGACGGACCATCGCGGCCGGCCCTTCACGGCGGCGGACCTCAACGCCGGCACCGGGCCGACCCTCCTCGTCTTCGGGTTCACCCATTGTCCCGACGTCTGTCCGACCTCCCTGTCGTACGTCGCCAACGTCCTGGAGGCGATCGGACCGGCGGCGGATTCGCTCCGGCCGCTGTTCATGACGGTCGATCCCGAACGCGACACGGTGCCCGTCATGGCCGACTACGTCGCGCTCTTCGACCGGCGCATCGTCGGGTTGACCGGCACGCCCGACGAGACGGCCAAGGCGGCCAGGGATCTCGGCGTCTACGTCCGCAAGGTCCCCCAGGAGGGCGGCGGCTACGGCGTGGACCACACCGCGACCATGCTCCTGCTCGACCGCGACGGCCGGGTGCGCAGCACCCTGGACATCCATGAGAAGCCGCAGGTCGCCGTCGAGAAGGTGAAGCTCCTGCTCGGCGACGAGGGCCGCCCTGTCAGCAAATCCTGACCGTGCCGACGCTGACGAGGCGGGTTGCCAGGACGACCCGTTCGAGGTGGAATGGGGGTCCAGGAACGCATCGAGGCTTCGCGGCCGAGGATGCGTGCGACGCTGGAGCCGAGCCGACGGCTCCCCGACCGGTCGCACGCCCGCCCGTGTGCCGCCCGAAAAAGAGGAGGCCCCCATGACCCGGACGCACCTCCCGGCGGAGCACGCCGAGGACCGGCGCCACGTAGCCGAGGAAGCCCGCGCCGACGCCGAACGGAAGCGCGAGGTCGCCGAACGGGAACGGGACGCGGCGTTCCAGCGCCACGTCGAGGCCGAGGACACGCGCGTCGTCGCCGAAGAAGGGCGGCTCACGGGCGAGGCACAACGGCGGGAAGCCGAGGAATGGCGCATCGAGGACGAGGATCACCGCCGATCCAGCGAAGAGGCGAGATGCGCGGCGGAAGAGGCGCGCCAGGCCGAGGAGCGGGCGCGGCGGCTCCACGAGGAGGCCCGCGTCTTCGCCGAGGACGCCCGGTCCTACGCCGAGCAGGCGCGGACCGAGGCGGAACGGGCGCGCGCGGCCGCCGACGAGCAGCGCCAACTCCTGGAGGAGATGCGGGAAACCGTGCGGCGGTACGAGGCCCTGCTGGCCGGGGGCGGGTGAACGGCCTCCGTCGTCCCCCGGCCGGCGCCGCGGCTCGCCGGTGTCATACCCCCGAGCGGAAACCCAGACCCACGAGTGCCCCCACCCCGACCCTCCCCCGCTGCGCAGGGGAGGGAGGGGACCCGCGGCGGAGCCGTGGGGAAGGTGGGGGCAGGAGGTGTGCCAGCCATTCCGCTCGCCGGTGTCAGTCCATCCCCAGCAGGTGGTAGATGCGCTTGGTGTAGGCGCCGAACCCCTCGGTCGTCTTGACGTCGAGGGTGCGCGGGAAGGGCAGGGCGATGTCGAAATGGTCGGCCATGCGTGCCGGCCCGGCGGTCAGCACGGCGCAGTGCGAGCCGAGGAACACCGCCTCCTGGATGGAGTGGGTGACGAAGATGATGGTCTTGCGGCTCTGTTGCCAGATGCGCAGCATCTCCAGGTTCATCTTCTCCCGCGTCAGCGCGTCGAGCGCGCCGAAGGGCTCGTCCATCAGGATCAGCTTGGGGTCGTGCACCAGGGCGCGGGCGATGGCGGCGCGCTGCTGCATGCCGCCCGACAGCTCGTATGGGCGCTTGTGCTCGTAGCCGGCCAGCCCGACCATGGCCAGCAGGTCGCGCGCCCGCTCCGCCGCGGCGCGCCGCGGCAGGCCGAGGATCTCCGCCGGCAGGGTGACGTTCTCCAGGATGGTGCGCCATTTCAGGAGCAGCGCCTGCTGGAACACCATGCCGACGTCGCGGCCGGGAACGAAGGCCGAGGCGCTGGTGCCGATGCGCACCTCGCCCTCGTCGGCGTCGTGCAGCCCGGCCAGGATCTTCAGCAGCGTGCTCTTGCCGCAGCCGCTGGGCCCGACCAGCGAGACGAGATCGCCCTCGGCGACGTCCATGGTGACGTCGGAGATGGCGACGGCGGCGCGGCCGCCGCTGCGGTAGGTCTTGCGCACGTTGCGCAGGCGGATCAGCGGCTCGGCGGGGGCCCCGGCCGGCCGGGGCGGCGGGGCGGCGGAGGGGGCGGCGCTCGTCATGACAGCCAGCGCTCCAGGTTCTCGGCGACGAACGCGTCGTCGGACAGGTCGGCGTGCTCGCGGCAGACGCGGTCGATCGCGGCGGCCTGGCCCGGGCTCAGCCCCTCCGCCGGGTCGAGGCACCAGGTGCCCTCCAGCAGGCCCTGGCGGCGCAGCACCTCGTGGCAGCCGGCGATGCAGCCGTGGAAGTCGTGGGCCACGTCGAAGAAGGCGGCGTTGCAGTCGGTGACCCGGGAGTCGAGGGCCAGCACCTCGGGCGGCACCGCGCCGGCCTCCGCCGCCGCGTGCAGGCGCTCCAGCAGGCGCACGGCGCTGCGCGTCCACACCGACCAGTGGCCGAGCAGGCCGCCGCGGAAGCGCACCGTCACCGGCCGGCCGTCGCGCATCACGGTGAAGGGCGTCACCAGGTCGAGCACGATGTGGTCGTCGTTGCCGGTGTAGAGGGTGACCCGCTCCTCCGCCCGCGCCGCGACGACGCCGCGCACCACGTCGAGCGTGCGGTAGCGGTTGAAGGGCGCCACCTTGATGGCCACCACGTTGTCGATGGCGGCGAAGCGGGCCCAGAAACCGGCGTCCAGGGACAGCCCGCCGACCGCCGGCTGCAGGTAGAAGCCGACCAGCGGGATCTCGTCGGCGACCCGCCGGCAATGGTCGACGATGGCGTCGGCGCCGGCGCCCCTGAAGGCGGCGAGGCTGAGCAGCCCGGCGTGGTAGCCCAGCCGCACGGCGGCGCGCGCCTCGGCCACCGCCTGTTCGGTGCCGCCGCACACGCCGGCCACCATCGCCAGCGGCCGGTCGGTCCAGGCCCGTGCGTCCTCGGCGGCGGCGGCGAGCACCGGCTCGTACAGGCCGACGTCGCGGATGGCGAACTGGGTGGTGTGGACGCCGACCGCCAGCCCGCCGGCGCCGGCGTCGACGTAGTAGCGGGTCAGCGCCCGCTGCCGGCGCCGGTCGAAGCGGCGCCCGGCGTCGAGGGCCAGCGGGTGGGCCGGGATGGCGGCACCCCGGCGCAGGACGCTGAGAACCTCGGGCGGCAGGTCGGTGCGGTGCAGGGCCATGATGTCTTCCTCGGTGACGCGGGCGGTTATCCGAATTCGGGGCCGGCGGCCAGGACGAGGCGCCGGGGATCGCCGAACGGGGCGGAGCGGCCGCGCGCCATGCGCAGGAACGGCCGCTGCACGGTGAAGCCGCGGGCCTCCAGCCGGCGGCCGAGCGCGCCCCAGCCGTCGGCGAGGTCGAGCAGCACCGGCCCCGCCGCCGCGTCCAGCGCGGCGTCGAGCAGGGCGGCGGCGCTCGCCGGGTCGGCCGCCACCAGCGGGCCGATCTGGGTCGCCGTCCGGCCGGGGCGGGCCAGCACGAACCCGGAGCCGTCCGCCGTCACGAACGCGCAGCCCGGCGCGCGGCGGTGGACATCCTCCAGGAGGAAGCGGCGGGACGCGCCGAAGGCGGCCGCGTCGGCGGCCACCGCCGCCGGCAGGTCGGCCGTCGCCAGGGCGCGCACGCCGGCCGCCGGCGGCCGGCCCTGCCCGGCGCCGCCCGGCCCCTGCCAGCGGGCGAGGCCGAACAGCGGCGCGAAGCCCAGCGGCCGGTAGACCGCCTCGCCCGCCGGCGTGGCGTCGAGCAGCGGCACCAGCGCACGCTCGGCGAGCGCGGCGAGGCAGGTCTCGAGGATGCGCGTGCCGAGGCGGGCGCGCCGGCGCGCCGCGGTGACCAGCACCATGCCGATCCAGGCGAAGCCGCCGTCGTAGGGCAGCACCGCCCCGGTCGCCACCGGCGGCCCGCCGACGCCGTCGCACAGGCCGAAGACGGTGCCGTGGCCGAGGAACAGGTCCCAGTCCGCCGCCGTCTGGTTCCAGCCGGCCTCCGCCGACAGGGCGAGGCAGCCGGCGCGCCGGCCCGCGTCGAGGACGGCCGGCGGCGCCGCGTCAGTAGGCTCCATCGCGGACCTCGAAGCGGGTCGGCTTGTCGTAGCTCGGCCGGCCGCGCGCCACCCAGTCGGCCACCCAGTCGACCATGCGGGCCAGCGGCACCGAGGGGTAGCCGAACAGGCCGGCGGCCTGGGCCGTGTTGGTCAGCCACGCCGTCGGCGCCTCGCCGCCGACGATCTCCGGCGCCTTGCCCAGGCGCTCGCCGAAGGCCCGGGCGAGCCAGCGCACCGAGATGGTCTCCGGGCCGGAGACGTTGATCGGCGTCGTCGGCGTGGTGGCGTGGCGCAGGCAGCGCAGCGCCTGGGCGTTGGCGTCGCCCTGCCAGATCACGTTGGCGTGGCCCATGGTGACGTCGACCGGCTCGCCGTCGCGCACCTTGCGCGCCACGTCGAACAGCACGCCGTAGCGCAGGTCGATGGCGTAGTTCAGGCGGAACAGGCGCCCCGGCGTCCCGTAGCGGTGCGAGAAGTGCTCGAAGATCCGCTCGCGGCCGATGCAGGACCAGGCGTATTCGCCGGGCGGGGTGAGCGGGCTGTCCTCGGTGGAGCCCTGGCTGCCGACCGGGACGAAGGGATAGACGCAGCCGGTGGAGAAGGCGACGATCCGCGATTCCCGGAAGGTCTCCGCCACCAGGGCCGGCACGTGGACGTTCATCGCCCAGGTCAGCCCCTGGTTGCCCTCGGCGCCGAACTTGCGGCCGGCCATGAAGATCACGTTGCGCACCTTCGGCAGCGCCGCGACGGCGGCGCGGTCGAACAGGTCGCAGGCGACGGTCTCGACGCCGTGGCGCTCCAGCCCCTCGCGCAGGCCCGGCTCGCTGAAGCGGGCGACGCCGATGACGCGCTTGTCCGGAGCGGCGTTGCGCGCCAGCCGGGCGAGCGTCGGCCCCATCTTGCCGCCGACGCCCAGCACCATGACGTCGCCGTCCACCGCCGCCAGGTCGGCGGCCAGCGCCCGCGTCGGCCGCGTCATGAAGGCCTCCACCTCCTCCGGCCCGTCGAACCGGTCGGGCAGCGGGGCGTCGTCGAGCCAGGCGGTGGTCATGTCATCCTCGCATCCTTGGGAACCAGCAGGTGCTCCATCAGCAGGACGGCGAGGTACAGGCCGATGCCGAGGAGCGTGAGCAGCGCCACGGCCATGAACATGGCCGGGGTGTCGAGCGAGGCCTGGACCTGGATCATCAGGTAGCCGAGGCCGCGCTCGGAGGCGATGAACTCGCCCACCACCGCGCCGGCGACGGCGAGGATGGCGGCGACCTTCATGCCGGAGAAGATGTAGGGCATGGCGCCGGGCAGCTGGATGTAGCGGAACGCCTGCCAGCGCGAGCCCTTCAGCGAGCGCACGAGGTCGAGCAGGTCGGGCTCGACCTCGCGCAGGCCGCGCACCGTGGTCAGCAGGATCGGGAAGAAGCAGAGCGTGAAGGTGATCAGCACGTTGGTGCCGATGCCGTAGCTGAACCAGACGATCACCAGCGGCCCCAGCGCCACCTTCGGCACCATGTTCAGGGTGACCAGCAGCGGGAAGAGCAGCAGCGTCAGCAGGCGCGACCACGAGAACAGCAGCGCCAGCAGCACCCCCAGCACCACCGACAGGGCGTAGCCGCCGAAGATCTCGGCCGCGGTGACCAGCGCGTTGTCGAGCCAGGCGTAGCTGTCCTTGCCGAGCGTGGCGAGCACCGCCGAGGGGGCGGGAAGGATGAAGGCGGGGATCGGGAACAGCCGCACCGCCGCCTCCCACAGCAGGAGCACGCCGAGATGCACGGCGGCGACCGCCAGCCATCCGCGGTAGCGGGCGGCGGTCTCCAGGGCGGCGGCCGGCGCGCGGTCGTCGGCCGTGTCCACGCGGCTCGTCATGGGCCCTCTCCTGTTCCCGTGGGGTCGGCCAAGCGTAGGCGGGGCGAACAGAACTGTCAACCAACTGGTTGGTTGATTGCCGGTCCGTCCGGCCGCAGCGCCGCCAGCACGAAGTCGATGACGTGGCGCCGCCGCCCCGCCACCGCCTTGGCGCTGTCCAGGTTGGTGGCGAAGATCGCCGAGAGCGTGCGGTTGTTGGAGAAGAAGAAGTAGGACAGGCCGGCGATCGAGACGTAGAGGTTGATCGGGTCGACGTCGGCGCGGAACACGCCGGCGCGCACGCCGCGCTGCAGCGCGTCGGCGATCATCTCGACCAGCGGCGAATGCATGGCGCGCACCGCGTCGGAGCCGCCGAGGTGCAGGGCGCCGTGGCGGTTCTCGTCGTTCAGCAGGGCGATGAATTCGGGGTGCTCGGCGAGATAGTCGAAGGAGAAGCCGACCAGCCGCTCCATCGCCGCCGCCGGCGGCAGGTCGGCCAGGTGCAGCGCCCGCTCGCGCGCGCGGATCTGGCCGTAGACCTCCTCCAGGGCGGCGCGGAACAGGTCGTCCTTGTTGCCGAAATGGTGGTAGACGAGCTGCTTGTTGACCCCGGCGCGGCGGGCGATCTCGTCGACCCGCGCCCCGGCCAGCCCCTTGTCGGCGAACTCCCCCACCGCCGCGGCGAGCAGCGCCCGGCGGGTGCCCTCGGGGTCCCGCCGCGCCGGGCGCTCGGCCAGGCCGCCGGCGGTGCGCGCGTTGTCGTCCATGGCGATCGTCCGTCCCGTCCGCTATCAACCAACCAGTTGATTGATAGTTGATCCAAAGCGCCGAGAAAGGCTAATGTTTTTTTTCCGGTTCGCGTCTCCGGCGGGCCCACCACAGGGAGAACGAGGCACATGACGACATCCGCGCCCATCGCCGCCCTCGTGGCGGCCGCTCTGCTGCTTCCCGGGGCCGCAGCGGCCAAGGAGGAGGTCAACCTGGTGCTGAACTGGGTGCCGACCGCCGACCACTCGCCCTACTACTACGCCAAGGCGCAGGGCTGGTACGACGCCGCCGGCATCGACCTGACGATCGAGACCGGCAAGGGCTCCGGCGTCTCGGCGCAGCGGGTCGGTGCCGGCATCTCGCAGCTCGGCATCGCCGACATGGCGACGGCGCTGCTGGCCCGCGGCAAGGGCGCCGACCTGGTGGCGGTGATGGCGGTCTACGCCAACTCCCCGCAGGGCTTCTACTGGCTGAAGAGCCGCGGCATCACCGGACCGAAGGACTTCCCCGGGCGCAAGATCGGCAACCCGCCGGGCGACGCGTCGCGGGTGATGTGGCCCGCCTTCGCCAAGCAGGTCGGCATCGACCCGGAGGCCGTCAGCTTCGTCAACGTCAGCCCGCAGGCCAAGGTGCCGTCGCTCAAGAGCGGCGCCATCGACATCACCAGCGACTTCTACAACGAGCACGACCTGAAGGTGCGCGAGTTTGGCGAGGACCTCGGCTTCCTCGCCTGGCGCGACGCCGGCATCAACCCCTACGGCAACGCCGTCATCGTCAACGGCGCCTACCTCAAGGAGCACCGCGACCTCGTCAAGGCCTTCACCGAGGTCAGCCAGCGCGCCTTCGCCGCCTGCGTGAAGGACGTCGGCCCCTGCCTGCAGGCGCTGATGGCCGAGGTCAGCGGCCTCGACGAGGCGAACCAGCGCGACCAGTGGAACCGCATCAAGGAGCTGATGCGCGACCCCACCACCACCACCGTCGCCCTCGGCGCCTTCGACGCGCAGCGGATGCGCAACGACTACGACATGGTGAAGACCTACTTCGGCATGGAGCAGCCGTTCGCCGTGGAGTCCGTCTACACCGACGATTTCCTGGATCCCGCGATCAAGATGACGGCGCCCTGAGCGGAGGCCGCCGCGGTCCGTCCCGGCTCTGCAAGAGCCCCTCTCTCCTGGTGGGCTAGCGGGCGACCGCCCCTCCCTCGGCCCCGCCGGGGGAGGGTGGCGTCCGAAGGACGCCGGGTGGGGGCTGGGTTTCGCAGCAGGGCCGAACCCCTGGCTGTGCAAAACTGGGGCGCCGGCTCGTCCTGCAAGACCAAGCCCCCGCCCTCCCAGCCTTCGGCCGGGCCCCTCCCTCCCCCGGCGGGGCCGAGGGAGGGCTTGTGACGCCCGTCGTCACGCCGGGTTCGACGCCCCGACGTGACCCGCGTTGCGGCGCGCGGCGGCCGGCGTTAGCCTTGCCGACGGATGCCAGGATGGGGAAGCGGCGGCGATGGATCGCAACGACGCGGCGGCGGACGCAGGACGGCGGCACCTGGAGTTCGTGCTCGCCACCGTCAACGCGCCGCGCCCCCGTCCCATGGACGCCGACACCTTCCTGCGCTGCCTCTTCGCGGATGCGCCGGATGCGCGATGGCGCCCCCACATGGAGGCGTTCTTCGACGAGGTGTCGGAAGAGGCGATCCACGACCTCGTGCTGGCCGGTCTCGTCGGTTTCGACGACCTGCGCCGCGCGGTGCGCATTTGGCAGGTGAGCGATGGACGAACCGTCCCCTGGATCGAGGAAATGGCCGGCCTCCCGCTGGCGCGACCTGCTGCGGGACGCCATCCGCCTGCTGGACAGTCTGGCTGATCCCCCGGCCTGGACCTTCGGCGGCGGCACGGCGCTGGCCGTCCATCTGAATCATCGCGTCAGCTACGACGTCGACGCCTTCGTCGCCGACGCCGACGTCGTGCGCGACCTGACCCCCGCGCGGAACCCGCTGACTCGACAGCTTCTGGACGGGCGCAAGTACGAATATCCCGGAAACTATCTGAAGCTCGACATGGGCGGCGGTGAAATCGACTTCATCGTCGGCGGGCGGCGCACCGACACGCCGTCCATCCCCTGGGATTTCGAGGGCCGGATCATCCGCATCGAGACTCCGTGGGAGACCGCTATCAAGAAGATCTTCTACCGGCCCTCGACCTTCAAGGTGCGCGACCTCTTCGATCTGGCGGCGGTGCTTGACCGGCATCACGACGCGGTGCGGCAGGCGCTGCCGGAGGTCGAGGACCGCCTGGACAAGCTGGTCGACCGCATCCAGCGGCTTGCTCCCGTGTACGCGGTCCGTGTCGCCGAGGACATCAACCCGACCGAGGACGGACGACGCTACATGACGGCCGAGGCGCCCGACCGCGTGCTGGCGTTCCTCGCGGCGTGGCGGAAGGACCGGCCCGCCGGCGCCGGCTGACGGCGGTCACGCGGCTCCCCTGCGCCACCGCGCGACGAAGGCGACGAAGGCGGCGAGCGCCGGCGGCGGCTGGCGGCGGCTGGGGTAGTAGAGGAACGGCCCGGAAAACGGCGGGCACCAGTCCTCCAGCACCGGCACCAGCCGTCCGGCGGCGATCAGGTCGCGGGTGTAGCCCTCGAAGGTCGCCAGGAAGCCGAGACCCTGCAGCGCCGCCTCGAGCTGCAGCGAGACCTGGCCGGCGGCGAAGCGCACGGGCGGGGAGACGCGCACCGTCCGGCCGTCCTTCTCGAGCTCCCAGGGCAGCCGCGCGCCGCTGGGGAAGACCGTGGCGATGCACGGGCACGCCTCCAGGTCCTCCGGCGCCCGCGGCACGCCGTAGCGCTCCAGCACGGCGGGGGCGGCGACGACGACGTAGCGTTCCGGCGGCCCCAGCGGAACGGCCACCATGTCCTGCGCCAGCGTCTCCTCGTAGCGCACGCCGGCGTCGAAGCCGGCGGCGACGATGTCGACCAGCGAGGCGTCGATGACGATCTCCAGGTCGATGCGGGGATGCTGTGCCAGGAACGCCGGCACCATCGGCTTCAGCACCAGCTCGGCGGCGGGGGCCGGCGCGTTGATGCGCAGCCGGCCCGACGGCTCGCCGGCCCGGCTGCGGATTCGGTCGAGCGCGTCGCCCACCTGCCGCAGCGCCGGGCCGACCTCGCCGAGCAGCCGTTCCCCCGCCTCGGTGAGCGCCACGCTGCGCGTGGTGCGGTTGAGCAGGCGCACCCCCAGCCGCGCCTCCAGCTCGCGCAGCCGCTGGCTGAGGCCGGAGGCCGAGACGCGCAGCTCCTGCGCCGCCCGGCGGAAGTTGCGGTGCCGGGCCACGGTGGCGAAGGCGGTGAGGTCGCGCAGGTCGGGATCGTCCATTGTTCACATCGTCGAACGGCCTATTCAGCATTGTCCAGCTTATCGCACAACGTGCCCGCGGCCTATCGTCCTGCCGCACGAGGGGCGCACCGCCCCGATCCACCAGGAGGGACGACGTCATGGACCATCGCACGCTCGGCAGGACCGGCCCGGCCGTGTCGGTTCTGGGCCTCGGCTGCATGGGCATGTCGGGCATGTACGGCCCGGCCGACCGCGCCGAGAGCATCGCCACCATCCACGCCGCGCTGGAGGCCGGGGTGACCCTGCTCGACACCGGCGACTTCTACGGCATGGGCCACAACGAGATGCTGATCGGCGAGGCGCTGCGCGGCCGCGACCGCGACCGGGCGCTGGTCAGCGTCAAGTTCGGCGCCCTGCGCGACCCGGCCGGCGGCTGGTCGGGCTACGACGGACGCCCCGTCGCGGTGAAGAACTTCGTCACCTACTCGCTGCAGCGCCTCGGGCTCGACCACATCGACATCTACCGGCCGGCCCGCCTCGATCCGGCGGTGCCGATCGAGGACACCGTCGGCGCCATCGCCGACCTGGTCCAGGCCGGTTTCGTCCGCCACATCGGCCTGTCCGAGGTCGGCCCGGAGACCATCCGCCGCGCCCACGCCGTCCATCCCATCGTCGACCTGCAGATCGAGTATTCCCTGATCTCCCGCGGCATCGAGGACGCCATCCTGCCGACCTGCCGCGCCCTCGGCATCGGCGTCACCGCCTACGGCGTGCTGTCGCGCGGCCTGATCAGCGGCCACTGGAGCAAGGGCAAGGCGGGCGCCGGCGACTTCCGCGCCGCCGGCCCGCGCTTCCTCGGCGAGAACCTGGAGCACAACCTGGCCCTGGTGGAGCGCCTGCGCGCGGTCGCCGGGCGCATCGGCGTCTCGGTGGCGCAGGTCGCCATCGCCTGGGTGCTGGCGCAGGGCGCCGACATCGTGCCGCTGGTGGGCGCCCGCCGCCGCGACCAGTTGGCCGAGGCGCTGGGCGCCCTCGACGTCGCCCTGTCCGCCGGGGACCTCGCCGCGCTGGCCGAGGCGGTGCCGCCCGGCGCCGCCGCCGGCGCCCGCTACCCCGAGGCCCAGCTCGCCCACATGGACAGCGAGAAGGGCCGGGGGTAGGCGGCCGGCGCCCCGCCCGCCGCCGCCGGCGGCCACGGGCAGGGCGCCGTCGTCACGCGCCCGCGCGGGCGCCGGCGGTGGCCTCGTCGGCGCCGTTGTCGGCGCCGTTGTCGGCACCCTCCGGCCCGCCGCGGCGCAGCCGCCGCTCGCCGAGGTGGAGCAGGATGGGGGCGGCGATGAAGATCGACGAGGAGGTCGCGAGGACGGTGCCGAACAGCAGCACCAGCGCGAAGTCCCGCAGCGCCTCGCCGCCGAACAGCGCCAGCGGCACCGTCGCCAGGAACAGGGCCGTCGAGGTGGCGACCGTGCGGTCCAGCGTCTCGTTGATGCTGCGGTCGATCAGCGCCACCAGGGGCATGCGCCGGTACAGGCGCAGGTTCTCCCGCACCCGGTCGTAGACCACCACCTTGTCGTTGATCGAGTAGCCCATGATCGTCAGGATCGCGGCGATGGCGACGAGGTTGAACGGCATGCCGGTCAGGGCGAAGAAGCCGATGGTCTTCGTCACGTCGAGCAGCATGGTGACCACGGCGCCGACGCCGAACTGCCACTCGAACCGCACCCAGATGTAGCCGAGCATGGCGACGGAGGCGAGGGCCAGGGCCAGCATGCCCTGCCGGAACAGCTCGCCGCTGACCGAGGCGCCGACCGCCTCCACCCGCCGCACGGCGGCGCCGGGGAAGGACTCGGCCAGCGCCGCCTGCACCGCCCGGACGGCGGCCTGCTGGGCGGCGTCGCCGCCCTCCTGCCGCTCCAGGCGGATCAGCACGTCCGAGGGCTGGCCGAACCGCTGGAGCTGGACGGGGCCGAGCCCGAGGCCGCCGAGCGTGCCGCGCAGGGCCGGGAAGTCGGCCGGGCCGTCGGTCCTCACCTCGACGGCGATGCCGCCGGCGAAGTCGATCCCGTAGTTCAGCCCCGGCGAGACGAACAGCCCCACCGAGGCGAGGCTGAGCACGACCGACAGGAGAAGGCCGAGCCGCCGGCCGCGCATGAAGGGGATGCGCGTCTCCTGCGGCAGCAGGCGCAGGCGTGCGCCGGTCGGCAGGGCGGCGGGGCGCGTCCGGCGCAGCCAGGTGACCATCATCAGCCGGGTCACCACCGTGGCGGTGAACATGGAGGTGAGGATGCCGAGCGAGATCGTCACCGCGAAGCCCCGCACCGTCCCGGTGCCGATGACGTAGAGGAGCGCCATCTTGATCAGCGTCGTCAGGTTGGCGTCGGTGATGGTCGAGAAGGCGCGGGAGAACCCCGCCTCCATGGCGGCGAACGGCGACCGGCCGCGCCGCGTCTCCTCGCGGATGCGCTCGTTGATGAGGATGTTGGCGTCGACCGACATGCCGAGCGTGAGCAGCAGGCCGGCGATGCCCGGCAGGGTCAGGGTCGCCTCCAGCAGGCTGAGGGCGGCGACCGTCAGGAACAGGTTGAACACCAGGGCGACGTTGGCGAACACGCCGAACCGGCCGTAGCGGACCGTCATGTAGCCGACCACCAGCGCGAAGCCGACCAGGCAGGACAGGAGGCCGGCGCGGATCGCGTCGGCGCCAAGGTCCGGGCCGACGGTCCGTTCCTCGACGATGGTGAGCGGCGCCGGCAGCGCCCCGGCGCGCAGCAGCACCGCCAGCTCGTTGGCGCTCTGGGCCGAGAAGCGGCCGCTGATCTGCCCCTTGCCGCCGGTGATGGGCTCGCGGATCACCGGGGCGCTGATCACCCGGCCGTCGAGGACGATGGCGAAGGGCCGGCCCACGTTGTCGCCGGTCACCTGGGCGAAGCGGCGGGTGCCGGCGGCGTCGAAAGCGAAGTCAACGACCCAGCTTCCCGACCGCGGATCGAGGCTGGGACGGGCGTCGGTGAGGGAGGCGCCGTCCACCTCCACCCGCTTGCGCACCAGCATCCGCTGGCCGCCGAGCGCGGGGTCGGCGGAGGGGAGCCACTCCGTGCCCGCCGGCGCGGCGGCGCCCGGCCGGACCGTGCCGTCGCCGACGAGGCGGAAGGTCATCTTGGCCGTCTGCCCCAGCAGCGACTTGATGCGCGACGGATCGGCCACGCCGGGCAGCTGCACCAGGATGCGGTCGGCCCCCTGGCGGGCGATCACCGGCTCGTTGACGCCGGTCTCGTCGATGCGCCGGCGGACGATCTCGATGGACTGCTCGACCGCCCGCGTGCGCCGGCTCTCCAGCGCCGCCTCGGACAGGCGCAGGCGCACCGAGCCGTCGTCCGCCGCGTCGAGGGAGAACTCGGCCTCGCCGCCGGGGCCGGCCGAGGCCGGCGCCAGCAGGTCGCCGAGCAGCTCCCGCAGCCGGCCGGCCACGGCCGGGTCGGTCAGCCGGAAGGTCACGGCACCGTCGCCCGCGGCGAGCCCGGCGTAGCCGACCGCGGCCGCGCGCAGCGCGGTGCGGACCGACTCCTCGGCGGCGGCGAGCCGCTCGCGCGCGACCGCGTCGGAGTCCACCTCGAGCAGGAGGGACGAGCCGCCCTGGAGATCCAGCCCGAGATTGACGTGGTGATGCGGCATCCACGCGGGGAGCGCTCCGGGCGGCAGCAGGTTCGGGATGGTGAGGATGACGCCGAGGGCGCAGACGAGGATGGTCGTCCACGCCTTGAGCTTCGAGAAGTGCATCATCGGCGCGCTCCCGACGGGGGAAGCGGGCAGGGGGGAGTCGGGACGGCGGGCGCCGCCGTCCGGCGCGTCCGGCTGGACAGGGTCATGGGAGAACTCCTCGGGCCCGTCGGACGGGCCCGGTCGGGCGATCGGGAAAAGGGGTGCGCGGCGCGGCCGGCGGGCGCGGTCCGGCGACGCCCAGGGACGGGGCGCACGCCCGGACCGGCGGCCTCGCGGCGCCGGTCGTCGGCGGGGCTTCGGGGCCCCCCGGGGTCAGGCCGCCGGCGGGCCGGCCGGTGTTCGCAGGCTGGACCAGGCGCCGGACTGCGCCGGCGGCGCGACGTAGGATCGCGCCGCCGTCCCCAAGGCGACCCACGACGGGTCCGTCTGGAGCGGCACGGCCGGGCGGGCGGCGGCGGGTGGTGGCGGGGGCGGGCCGTTCAGGGCCTGCCGCGACGTCTCCAGGGCGGGCGCGGTCGGCAGGCTGAAGGCGTCGAGGGGCGGCTTGGTCCGGTGGATGGCGACGCCGACGACGCCGGCGTCGACCCCGTCGGTGACGGCGACGACGCCGCCGCGCGGACCGGGACCGGGCACGACGGACGGGTCCGCCGCCTCGTGCGCCGTCCACAGGAAGGCCATGAGAACGGCGGCGGCGGCGGCGAGCGCGACCGCCCGGCTCGCCCACGCGAGCCGGACACCGAGCCCGGACATCCCCTTGAGAAGGACCGTCACGCCGGAATCCCTTCGTTGCGCCGCCGGATCATGCCCGAGCGCCCCGGCGATTCCCACCGGAATCCGACGGCCCGGCCGGACGGGATCGGCGGTTGACCCGGTCGGCGGTCGCCGGCATCGTCTTCGTCCCGCCTCGCAGCCTTGCTCCCCGAGGATCGATGATCGGACTGGTTTTCGCCGCCGCCGTGCTGATCGCCGCCGCCCCGGCGCACGGCGCCGAAGCCGACGGCGCGCTGGCGCACGGCCGGGCGCTGACGCAATGGTCGTCGCCGGACAGCATGGAACGGCTCGCATCCGCGGCCGCCCCGGAACTCGCCGACATCATCCGCGGGCTCGGCGGGACGGCCGGTCTGTCCCGGTCGGTCGCCGCGCAGCTCGGGGACGAGCTCCGCGTGCTCGACGAGGGCGCCGTGACGCTGAACGGGCTGACCACCTACCGGCGGCTCGCCGCCCACGCGCGAGCCCCCGCGGTCCTCACCAGCGCCGCCTGGACCGCCGACGGCGCGGTGCAGGCGGCGAGCGTGCGGCCGGCACCGGTCGCCGCCGCGCCCCCGGGACCGGCTCCCGCCACGGCGCTGGCTCTGCCGTTGCCGAGGCCGCCCCAGGGGAGCTGGTTCACCGTCTGGGGCGGACGCAGCGTCGCCCGCAACTATCACATCGTGGCACCGGACCAGCGCTACGCCTACGACTTCGTCGTGGCGCGCGACGGCCGCACCTTCGAGGGCCCCGCCGACCGGCCGGAGTCCTACTTCTGCTGGGGCCTGCCCGTCCTCGCACCGGCCGCCGGGGAGGTCGTCGCGGTCGTCGACGGCATCCCCGACAACGTGCCGGTCGGCGCCATGAACCCGCGCCAGCCGCCCGGCAACCACGTGATCGTCCGGCACCGCCCCGGTGAGTATTCGCTGATCGCCCACCTGCGCGCCGGGTCGGTCGCGGTGCGCGCCGGCCAGCAGGTCGCCGCCGGCGCGCCGGTCGGCGCCTGCGGCAACAGCGGCAACTCCTCCGAACCGCACGTCCATTACCACCTGCAGAGCACGGGCACGTTCGGCGGCGACGCCCAGGGCCTGCCCGCGGTCTTCGAGGAGGCCGTCGTCGACGGCCGGCGCGTCGCCGCCGCCGTCCCGGAGCGCGGCCAGACCGTGGCCCCCGTGCCGTAGGCAGCGCGCGGCTCCGGAGCAGGCCGCGTCCTCAGGGCCGGCCGGCGGCGGCGGCGAAGGACGCGAGCTCCCGGCCGTAGCGGGCCGGTTCCTCGTAGAAGGGGCTGTGGCCGCTCTCGGCGAAGAGCGACAGCGTGCTGTCCGGACGGATCGCCTTGATGCGCTCCGACATCGCCACGCGCACCAGCCGGTCGTGCACGCCGTGGGTGAGCAGGATCGGCCCGGCGAAGTCCCGGAAGACGGGCTCGAGGTCCGTCGTCGCCGTCCGGACGAAGCCCTCGTTCACCGCCCGGGCGGTCATCCCGTTGACGACGAGCATCCGCTCCCACGCGGCCCCCGTCGGCGGCCGATGGAAGCACGCCGCGAGAAACTCCGCGGTGGCGGCCGACCGCTCCGCCAGATCGTGCGACGTCGTGGTCGCCGTGAACCGTCCGGCCTCCTCGGTGAGGAGGTCCGGCGACAGCTTGGTCACGGCGTCGACCAGATTGACCCCGGCAAGCCCCGACCCGCCGTACTTGCGCAAGTAGGCGCCGGCGACGAACCCGCCGAGCGACCAGCCCACGAGCACGGGACGGCGCAGCCCGGCGGCGGCCACCACGGCCGCGACGTCGTCGGCCCACAGATCGGCGTCGCCATAGGCGTCGAGGGGGACCGGCTTGTCGGAATCGCCGTGGCCGCGCAGATCGAAGCGGACCAGGCGGAAGCCTGCCAGCGCCGGATCGGCGAACTGCCCGTCCCAGCTCAGCCGGCTCTGGCGCAGGCCATGGATGAACAGGATCTCCGGCGCCTGCGGGTCGCCCTGCGCATCGCCCAGCAGCACCGTCCCGTCCGACGAGCGCGCGGAGAAGGCCGTACGTCGCTCCGCCCCGCCGCCGGCAGCCGCCGCAGCGGCGTCGCCACCGGCGGCGCGCGCCTGCGCGATCCCGGCCCCCGCGTTTGCGGCCAGGGCGGCGAGGCCGGCCGCGCCGGCCAGGAAGGACCGTCTGGAGTGTCCCATGATCGAACCCCATGTTGTTTAGTGATCGCTATTCAACATGCTTGACGCCGGCTGTCAAGCCGTTGTTTAATGGCCGCTATGGAACGAGGAGCGCGATCGCGCGGCGGCCGGCCCTGGAGCTTCGACCGGGACGAGGCCGTCGACATCGCCATGCGGCTGTTCTGGCGGCATGGCTACGAAGGGGTGTCCGTCAGCGATCTGACCCGGGCGATCGGCGTCGCGCCGCCGAGCCTCTACGCGGCGTTCGGCAGCAAGGCCGGGCTCTACCGCGAGGCGATGGCGCGCTACGAGGAGACGTTCGGCTCGTTCGACGGGGTGGCGCTGCCGGCGACCGCCTCCCTTGCCGAGGCCGTCCGGCGGCTGCTCGAAGGCGCCGTCCGGGCGGTCACCCATCCCGACCGCGAACGCGGGTGCATGATCTCCAGCGGCATGGTCGCCTGCCACGCGGACCACGCCGAGCTCGCGCGCGAGGCGGGCGCCCGGCGCGGCGCGATGCGCGACCGGATCGAGCGGCTGCTCCAGCCGTTCGCCGCGCCGGACGTGGGGCACGGGCTGGCCCGGCATCTGGCGGCCGTCATGCAGGGCATGTCGATCCAGGCCCGCGACGGCGCGACGCCGGCGGAGCTGCAGGACATCGTCGACAGCGTCGTTGCCGGCATCGCCGCGCGGACGGACGCGAACGGGCGCCGGGCCTGAGGGCGTCGTCGCGGTGGCGGCCGGCGGAACGGGCGCCGTGCGCCTCGGCGCAAGGCGGCCGTATCGGGTGGCACGTCATCGATTCCCCATGCCCCGCCCCGGCCGACGAACCACCCGGCACCGTCAAGTCGTTGAAGGTGGCGGCTCGGGAGGGTAGACCCAAACAAGCCCCGCGCCGTTGCAATCATTGCAATCACTGCTTAACATCAGCGCCGAATACGCTCGGGAGCCACCGATGGCCAGCATCACAATCCGGAACTTGGAGGATCCCTTGAAGGCCCGGCTGCGGGTACGTGCCGCGCACCACGGCCGCTCCATGGAAGAGGAGGCCCGTCACATTCTGCGCGCGGCACTCACGGAAGAACGACAGCCCGTGACGCACCTCGGGAACGCCATCCGACAGCGGTTCGCGCCGTTCGGTGGCGTTGACGTGCCGGACGTGGGCCGCGAGCCTCTGCGCACGCCGCCGAGCTTCGACTGATGATCGTCTTGGACACCAACGTGCTCTCGGAACTGATGCGCCCTGCACCGTCCGAAGCCGTCTTCCACTGGGTGGCTGGGCGACCCGCTGCCAGCCTGTTCACGACAACCATCACCCAGGCGGAAATCCTGTTCGGTCTCGCCCTGCTGCCGGAAGGGCGTCGCCGGAGCGACCTGTTGGCGGCCGCCGAGCAGATGTTTGCCGAAGACTTCGCCGGCCGAGTTCTGCCTTTCGACGCTGCGGCCGCCACGGCATTCGCGCCCATCGCGGCGGGACGGCGTCAGAAAGGCCGGCCGACTGGGGCTTTCGATGCACAGATTGCCGCCATTGCAACGTCTCGGAGCGCCGCATTGGCAACCAGAAACGTGGCGGATTTCCAGGATTGTGGGCTCCCCATCGTTAATCCCTGGGAACGCTGACGGGCCCGCCTCACGCAGAGACCGTCGCAAACCTGGGGGGCCTTCACGCCGCAGGGCGGAAGGGGCGGCGGGCGCGTCGGCGCAAGGCGGCCGTATCGGGTGGCACGTCATCGATTCCCCATGCCCTGCCCCGGCCGACGAACCACCCTCAGCCTGACGGCGCTCTCACGATCGGGCGGCCGGCCATCCTCTTCCTTGCTGCCGACCCAGCGGCCGAAGATGCGGGCGAGCAGACGCGAGAGATCGTCCATGATCAGGAAGACGGAGGGGACGACGGCGAGGCTCAGGACCGTCGAGGCGGTGATTCCACCGATGACGGCGATGGCCATCGGCGCACGGAAGGACCCGCCCTCGCCGACGCCGAGCGCGGAGGGCAGCATGCCCGCGGACATGGCGATCGAGGTCATGATGATCGGGCGGGCGCGCGTGCGGCCGGCCTCGATGATGGCGGCCCTGCGGTCGGCGCCGCGACGCATCCTTTCGATGCCGACGTCGACCAGCAGGATGGCGTTCTTGCTGACGATGCCCATCAGCATGAGGATGCCGATCAGCACCGGCATCGACAGCGGGTTCCGAGTGAGGATGAGGCCGGCGGCGACGCCGCCGATGGCGAGCGGCAGCGAGAACAGGATGGTGAACGGCTGCACCACGTCCCGGAAGAGCAGGATCAGGACCACCAGCACCATCATCAGGCCCAGCAGCATGGCGTCGCCGAAGCTCTGCTCCAGTTCCCCCTGCACCTCGACGTCGCCGCTTTCGAACAGCTCGACCGTCGCCGGCAACCCCGCCTCGGCCGCGATCTCCAGGAAGCGGTCGGACGCCGTGTCGAGGGCGACGCCGGCCGGCAGGTCGGCGCCGAGCCCGACGACGCGGGCACGGTCGTAGCGCCGGATCGAGCTCGGCCCCTCCGCGAAGCCGATGTCGGCAACGCTCGACAGCGGCACCAGCGCCCCGGACGCCGTGGGGACCTTCAGGTTGCGGATCGCCGCAGGATCGCCGCGGACGTCGCGGTCGAGCTGCACCCGGATCGGGATCAGCCGCCCGTCGAGCGCGATCTTCGTCAGCTCTCCGTCGCCGCCGCCGATGGTGGCGACCCGCACGACCTCGGACACCTGCTCGGCGGTGATGCCGAGACGGGCCAGGCGCTCGTCCCGCGGCCGGATCCGCAGTTCCGGCCGCGGCAGGGCGCCGTCCGCGCCGACGTTGGCGAGCAGCGGATCGTGACGCAGCTTCGCCTCCAAGGTCGCCACCGCCGCGTCCAGGTCCGCGTCGTGCTCGGACAGCAGATTGAAGGACAGCTCGCGCTCCCCTTCCTCGTTCATCTTGAAGACGCGCGCGTCGGGCAGCGGGCGCAGCCGCGCGAGGATCTCCGCCTCGATCCGCGATTGCGGCGTGGTGCGCCCGGCCGCCGGCCGCTTCGGCAGGTGCGGCCCGATCAGCGGGATGCCGCCGATCACGTCGTTGACGAGCGTGGTGACCAGGGAATGGTCGAGCTTGTCGAGAAGCACGGTGACGGCGGCGCGGCGCACCTCGCGGTCGCCGGCCGGCGACGTGCCGCCGAGCACGAAGACGTTCGCAATCCCGTCGACGTCGCTGATCCGCTCATGGAGCGCCATCGCGGTGCGTTCGGTGTCCTCCAGCATCGCGCCCGGCGGCAGCTCGACCGACAGGCTGATCCGCCCGTTGTCTTCCGGCGGCAGGAAACTGCCGGGAACCTGGGCCAGGAGGTGGACCGAGAGGGCCAGTCCGCCGACGGCGGCGAGCAGCGTGGTGTAGCGCCAGCGGGTCGTCGCGCCGATCAGCGCCGTGTAGAACGCCATGATGCCGCTGTCGCCGCGGCCATGGCGGCCGTCGCCGGCCCCCGCCGGGCGCGCCAGGTAGGCCGCCAGGACGGGCGTGATCAGCCGGGCGACCAGCAGGGAGAAGAGGACCGAGACCGCGACCGTCAGACCGAACTGGACGAAGTATTGCCCGGCGACGCCCGGCATGAAGGAGACGGGCAGGAACACCGCGACGATCGCCAGGGTGGTGGCGATGACCGCCAGGCCGATCTCGTCCGCGGCGTCCATCGCGGCGTGGTAGGGCGACTTGCCCATGCGGACGTGCCGCTCGATGTTCTCGATCTCCACGATCGCGTCATCGACGAGGATGCCCGTGGCCAGGGTCATCGCCAGCAGGCTGACGAGGTTCAGCGAGAAGCCGAGGAGGTCCATGACCCAGAAGGTCGGGACGGCCGAGAGCGGCAGGGCGACCGCCGCGAACAGGGTGGACCGCCAGTCGCGCAGGAAGATCATCACGATGGCGACCGCCAGCACCGCGCCTTCGACCAGCGTGTGAAGGGCGGCCTCGTAGGTCCCGTAGGTCACGTACACCGAATCGTCGACCAGGGCGATGGCGACATCCGGGTGCCGCACGCGCAGGCCGTCCAGCGTCCGGGCCACCGCCTCGGCGACGGTCACCTCGCTGGCGCCCTTGGCACGGAACACCGCGAACGTGACGACCGGACGGCCGTCGAAGCGGGCGAAGGACTGCGGCTCCCGGTAGGTGTCGGCCACGCGGCCAAGCTCCGACAGGCGGACGAAGCGGCCGTTCGGCAGCCCGATCATCGTGTCGGCCAGCCCGGCCACGTCGCGCGTGTCGCCCAGCAGCCGGATGGCCTGCTCGCGGCCGCCCACCTCGCCCCGGCCGGACCCGAGATCCAGGTTCATCCGTCGGAGCTGGTCGTTGACCTCGGCCGCGGTGACGCCGAAGGAATTCAGCCGGTCGTCGTCGAGCTCGACGCGGACCTCGCGATCGGCGCCGCCATGGCGGTCGACCCGGCCGATGCCGCGCTGCCCCTGGAGGGCCCGGATGATCGTGTCGTCGACGAACCAGGAGAGTTCCTCCAGCGTCATGCCGGGGGAGGAGACCGCGAAGGTCTGGATCGCCTGGCCCTCGACCTCGACCTTCGACACGATCGGGGCGTCGATCGTGGCCGGAAGGTCCCCGCGGATGCGGTCGACCGCGTCCTTGACGTCCTGCACCGCCTGGGAGGTTGGGACCTCCAGGCGGAAGGTGACGGCCGTCGAGGACCGCCCGTCGGTGATCGTCGACTGCACGTGGTGGACGCCCGCGACACCGGCGATCTCGTCCTCGATGGGTTCGGTGACCTGGGTTTCGAGTTCGGTGGGCGTGGCGCCGTTCTGGGTGACCTCGATCGAGACGATCGGCACGTCGATGTTGGGAAACTGCGTGATCGGCAGGGCAGTGAACGATTGCCAGCCCAGCACGAGGAGCACGACGAACGCCAGGATCGGCGGGACGGGATTGCGGATGGCCCAGGCGGAGACGTTCATGGCCCGGGGTCCGTTCCACGGGGTGCCGGGGGCGCCGGTTCGACCGCACGGATGCGGTCGCCGTCGCGCACGAAGACGCCCGCTTTCGCCACCGCCCGGTCGCCCGCCGCGAGACCGGACAGGATCTCGACGACGGGGCCGTCCTCTATGCCGACCGACACCGGCACCAGATGGACGACGCCGTCGTCCACCTTGCGGACGGCCGCCCCCCCGTCGACCGACGTGATCGACGCGCGGGGCAGAATGACCGCCCGCTTCTCCTCGGCAATGAGGGTCGCGCTGGCGTACATGCCGGGCCGGGCCGCGTTCGTCTCGGCGAGGGCGATGTGGACGGTGCCGAGACGCGTCTGCGGGTCGACCGTCGGAGCGATCCGGCGGATCGTCCCCGGAACGGCCGTGCCGCCGCCGGCCAGCTCGACCGTCGCCGGCATTCCGACCGCGAGCTTGCCGAGATCGGTCTCGGGAACCTCGGCCGTCATCTCGACCGCGCCATCGCGGATGATGGCGTAAAGCGGTTGCCCGCCGCCGCTGGCGATCGCCCCGACCTTGGCGTTCCGGACGGAGATCACGCCGCTGACCGGGGCCTTGACGGCGGTGCGGGCGAGACGCAGGTCGACGTCGTCGACGCGGGCACGCGCCACCCTGATGTCCGCGGCGGCGATGCCCAGGGCCTGCTCGGCCGAGCGCAGGCGGGCCCGCGCCGCGGTGGCAAGGGCCGACAGCCGGTCGGCCTCCGCCGGGGAGACCGTCCGGTTGGCCGACAGCCGTGCGGCGCGTTCCGCGACGCGGGTCGCCTCGTCGGCGTTCGCCCTGGCTTCGAGGAGTTGCGCCTGCGCCTGCGCGAACGCGGCCTCCGCCTTCGCCAGGGAGGCCTCGGACTCGCTCTTCTCCAGACGAAGGGCGTCGTCGTTGAGAACGGCCAGCGTGCTGCCGCCGTCCACCCGGTCGCCACGATCGGCGATCACCGCGCGGATGGACAGCCCGTCGACCAGCGGGGAGACGTAGACCTCCTCGACCGCCTCGATGGAACCGGTGGCAAGGACACGGTCGCTGATCCGCCCCTCCACGGCCTCGACGACGACGATGGAGGGGGGTGTGCGCGTCGGTCCGGGCTGGGCCGAGTCCTGGTCCGGGACACAGGCCGCCGCCATGAGCCCCATCGCCAGACCGGCGCCGAGGACGAGAGGTTTGCAAATCATCTCACGAGGATCCGTTACCAGCGGTAGCTGACGCCGACCAGCGCCGAGAACTGGTCCGCGCTGCCCTCGCGATCGACCAGCGGGCTGTCGGCGGCGTCGCCCAGCAGGCGGCCGTAACCCACCCCCCCCATGGCCTGGATCGAATCGGTGACGTCGTACGCGAGGGTGACGGCGACGCCCGCGTCCTTGACTCCGGCCGCGGCGTCGTAGCGGGTGTAGCGGCGGGCGGAGCGGGCGGCCTGGGCCGCGGTGACGCCGAAACTGTTGCCCATGTACTCGTCGTCGGCCCAGGTGACATACGGCGTCACCTCGAGGCGCGCCCGCCCGCCGAACAGGTCGACGGCGTACTCCGCCTCGAAGGTGGCCGTGAGTCCCTCGCGGTCGCCGGTGATGTCGCGGGCAACCTCGAGGCCAAGGTCCACCGGGCCGACGGCGTAGCCGAGCCGGACGACCCCCACGGCCCCGACGTCGAGGTCGCCGAGTCCCTTCAGGGCGTCGTTGTCGCCCTCCTCGCGTCCGAACTCGTAGCGGACGCCGAGGTCGAACCGCAGGTCGTCGGTCACGACAGGGGTCGCGTAGATCCCCGGTCCCCCGATGGTGGTGAAGCGCACGCGGTCCCGCCAGGACACCTCGGCGATCGGCACCGGCAGCGCCTCGAAGTCGTCGGACCCTTCGTAGTCCGGAACGTAGAGGGCGCCGGCCCCGACGGTGAAGGACCAGTCGCCGGGGGCACCGTCCGGCGGCGCCGCATGGGCGGCCGTCGTCTGGATCGCCGCGGTCGCGCAGAAGGCGGTCGCCAGGGCCAGGCCGCGGTCAAGGAACGCACGTCTCATGTGGATTATGCCTTATGTTGGTCAGCGTCGGCGCGGACCCTGCCAGCGGTGCCTGAACCGGACCTGAACGCGGCGGCGTGTGGTGACTC
This sequence comes from Azospirillum sp. ST 5-10, assembly GCF_051225715.1. Lineage (NCBI taxonomy): Bacteria > Pseudomonadati > Pseudomonadota > Alphaproteobacteria > Rhodospirillales > Azospirillaceae > Azospirillum > Azospirillum sp. ST 5-10. Next base: position 113,866 of record NZ_JBPJSP010000014.1, on the reverse strand, counting down.
AGTTTCGCTTCAGGTTCCGGTGGGACCCTGCCACCCGAGCCAACCTGGAGTGACCCATGCGAATCCTGCTCGTCGAGGACGATCCGCTGATCGGCGACGCCATCCGCGCGCGCCTGACCCGGGCCGGCATGACCGTCGACTGGCTCACGGACGGCAGCGGGCTCGACGCGGCCACCGAGCTGGACGCCTTCGACCTGATGATCCTCGACCTCGGCCTGCCGGGCCGCGACGGCCTGGACATCCTGCGGGAGCAGCGGGCGGGCGGCCACGGTCTGCCGATCCTCATCCTGAGCGCGCGCTACGAACTGGACAGCCGGGTGCGCGGCCTCGACCTCGGCGCCGACGACTACCTGGTCAAGCCGTTCGCCATGGAGGAGCTGATGGCCCGATGCCGCGCTCTTGCCCGCCGCCGCGGCGAACGCCGTGCGGAGGTCCTGCGTTACCGCGACCTGCGGATCGACCCGGCGTGCCACGCCGTGCTGCGCGGCGACGAGAGCGTCGTGCTCACACCGAAGGTGTTCGCGCTGTTGCAGCTGTTCGTCGAGAACCAGGGCCGGGTGCTCACCCGGCACGCGCTGGAGGACCACCTCTACGGCTGGGGCGGCGAGGCGGAGAGCAACACGCTGGAGGTCTTCGTCTCGCAGATCCGCCGCAAGCTCGGTCCCGAGCTGATCCAGACGATCCGCGGGGTCGGCTACATGCTTCCGAGGGAGTGAGATGACATCGATCCGCACGCGCCTGCAGCGCCGGCTGGCCTGGCTGACCGCGGCCGTCTGGGTGCCGGCCTCCCTCCTGATCGTCGGCGCCGTCGCGCTGGAGTACAAGGAGTCCTTCCACGCCCGCACCGCCCACACCGCACAGCTCATGCTGGCCTTCGCGGCGACCCAGCCGGCCGCGTCGAGCGTGATGCCGGTGTTCGAGCAGCAGCACAGCTCCGATTTCGACGTCGACGACTACCTCGTCGTGATCAGCCGGAACGGCCAGCTCCTCTACGCGTCGGAGGCGCTTCCAGCGGGTCGCCTGCTGACCCTGCCCCTGGACGGCAATGCCGATATCGGCGGCCGGTTGCGGCTCCTCCAAGGATTCGAGGACGAGAGCACCGGCACGCGGGTCGTGATCGGCGTCGACGCCTGGGAACCGGTGCTCTCCTCGCTCCAGGTGGCGGGCCTGGTGGCCGTCTATGTCCTCGCCGCGACGGCGCTGGTGGGCGTCGCCCTGATGGTCAGCATCCGCTCCGGCCTGGCACCGCTCGGTGCCTTCGCGGGCCAGGTCCGCGAGCGCAGCGAGGAGAACCTCGCCCCGCTGGACGAGACGGAGGCGCCGAGCGAGCTGCGGGGCGTCGCCCACGCGCTGAACGGGCTGATGGACCGTCTGCGCCTGGTACTGGACCGCGAGCGCGACTTCGTCTCGAACGCGGCCCACGAGCTGCGCACGCCGCTGACCGCCATCCGTGCCCAGGTGGAGGCCCTCGACGGCGACCTCCCCGACCACCTCCGGCCGCGGTTCGCCAACATCCTGGATGCCACCGAGAGAGCCGGGCGGCTGATCGCTCAACTCCTCGACGTCACCCGGTCGCAATCGCTCGATCTATCCCGGGACCGCGGATACTGGATCGACCTGGTCGAACTCGTTCAGTCCGTCGTGGCCGAGCTGGTGCCGGCGGCCAATGGGCGCGACGTGGAGATCTCCCTGGACTCGCCGCGCTCCGCCGCCGTCACGGGCCACCCGGACCTGCTGGCGATCGTGCTGCGCAACCTCGTCGACAACGCGGTCAAGTACGCCGACTCCCCGGGCCAGGTCGGCATCACGGTCGCCGCCGTCTACCCCGCCGCCATCGAGCTCATGGTGGAGGACGACGGGCCCGGCCTGTCGGCGGAGGCGTTCGAGCGTGCCTTCGAGCGGTTCCAGCGGCTCGGACGGTCCGACGGCGACGGGGTCGGCCTCGGGCTCTCGATCGTCGCCGAGCTGTGCCGCCGCATGGAGGTTCCGGTGGACCGGCTGGAGCCGGGCACGCTGGGCGGGCTGCGCGTCCGCCTGCGACTGCCGGGGGGCGGATGGCCGCCGGAGCTGCCGGACCACCGGACCACGTACTATGGCTGACCGGGGCCGAGGACCGGGAACCGTACGGAGGTTCACCGGATGTCAGAGAACGCGTCAGCGGGCGCCGGCCGCCCCACGGCCCGTCCCTGGTCCGCGAAGAGCGGGAAAAGCCGGGGCCAAGCGTAGGGTGAGCCGGCCCCGGGGCGGTCCGACACGGAAATTTGACGGCCGATAATTTCCGTGTCGGGCCACCCCGCGCCGGGCCACCCCGTGGCGGCCGTTCCCGCGGCGCGGACGCCGCCATGGCCCGGCGGGCTGCCTACCAGCTCCAGCGCAGGCCGGCCGACAGGCTGTGGCTGGTCTCGCGGCTGCGGACTTCGCCGAGATAGCCGGCCTGGACGGCGAACCGGTCGCTCATCCGCACGGTCACGCCGGCGCCGATCACGGCGGCGTCGCGGCCGGGGCGGCTGGACAGGGCGGTGAAGCGCGCGCCGTCCAGCGAGCCCGTGGCCTCGCCGGTCACGTCGGTCCAGTCATGCTCCCAGGCGAGCACGCCCGTCGGCTCCACCGTCACGTCGTCGACACGGAAGGCGGTGCCGAAGCGCGCGCCGAGCGTGCTGCGCAGGGCGTTCTCCGTCTCCCCGGCCTCGTCGAGGCTCAGCAGCGTGCCGCCGCTCTCGGTGAAGCTCTCGCGCTGCAGCCGGTCCCAGCGCAGGCCGCCGTGCGGTTCGACCCAGGCCCGGCTCACCACAATCCGGTAGCCGGTCGAGAGCTCGGCCGAAAGGTCGTGCCCATGCGCCTTGCCGGAGGCCGCGGCGTCGAACCCGCCGAAGGAGGAGGACCGCGACGTCTCGTAGCGGCTGTAGCCATAGCCCACCGCGACGTCGAGAAAGGCGGCGCCCGGGGTCCAGCTCCCATAGGCGGTCACCTGGTAGCTGTTCAGGTCGCCCTGGCCGAGGCCGTCGGAGGCGCGCACGTCGCTGTTCAGGAAGCCCAGCGCGACACCCGCCGAGAGGTCGCCGTCCATGGTATAATCGCCGCCCACCATGAAGCCGCCGGTCCGCCGACGGGCGGACGAGCCGTTGCCGTCCCCGTCGCTGTGGCCCCAGGACACCAGCGGTGTGCCCCAGACGCTCAGTTCGCCGGATGCGCCCGTCGGCGCAGCCGGAGCGGGAGCACCGCTCACGACGGCGTTCGTGCCGTCAAGCGCAGCCATGCCGGACGAGGAGCCGAACGGCCCTGTGGAGCCGCGGCCGGACGCTTGGCGCGCCGCCACCGCTCGACCGAACAGCCGGCGGTTGGCGCGGCTCGCCACCATCATGTCGGCGTGGATCTCGCCGGAGAGCTGATCCAGCGCCGGCGTGATCTCACCGGCCGACAGCCCGTGCAGCGCATCGAACAGCGCGCCGGTCCGGTCCGCGACGGCGCCGTTGGCCTCCGGGCGGAGCGTCTCCAGCGCGGCGCCCACCGCGCTCTGGTTCCGTGTCTGGCCAAGGCCGGCCGCCGCCAGATCGGCGTAGCTGCGCGGCGTCACCGCGAGCCGGACGCTGCGCTCGCCATAGATCACGTCCAGCCGCGTGCCGGCAGCCAGACCGTCGGCGGGCGGCTCGAACGTCGCGAAGCGTCCGGCGACGCCGCCGTCCGCCGTAACCAGCGTGAAGCTCTGGCCGAGGCCCGGCGTGAAGCTGTTGCCGGCGGCTCCCGGAATTCCGCGCAGGATGGGGGTCAGCGTACCGGCGGCGGTGAAGCCCGCGCCCTCGACACGGAGCTGGTCGTGGTGGCCGGCGCCGGTGCCGGCGGTCGGGCCGTCGATCTCGGCACGGAAGACGTTGGTCGCCGTCAGCGTGACCGGCGACCGGAAGGTCAGCACGCCCGGCGAACTGCCCGGCGAGAGAGTGCCGGACAGGGTCGCCGGCCCGTTCACGGTGCCACCACCCGACAGGGTGGCGCCCGGGCCGACGGTGACGCCGGCCGAGGCGAGGCCGTCGATGTGGGCGGCGCCGCCGGCGTCGACGGTCAGGTTGCCGACGCTGCCGCTCCGGCCGACCGTCACGGTCCCGCCTGACACGGTGACGGGGGCCATGACCGCGCCCTCGACATTGGCGCTGCCGCCGTCCGAGAGGGTGACGGCGCCATTGACGATGCCGTTGGAGGCGATCGACAGGGTGCCGCCCTGAACGTTCACCGTACCGCCCACGCCACCGCCTTCGACGACGGTGACACCACCGCCTCTGCCGACGAGGACGGGCGCCGCGACGACACCGCCCACCGTCACCTGACCCTGCCTGACCTCGACGCCGCCGGCGTTCGTGACGGTTCCGGACAGCTCCAGCTCGCCCGAACCCGACACCGCCAGGGTGCCCGGCCCACTGACGCTGCCGGCCAAACTGACCCTGCCGCCATTGGGGTCGATGACGCCGCTGTTGGCCGTCACCTGAACGGGCTGGCTGAGCGTCAGCGGCGCGGTCGGCCTCAGCGTTCCGCCATCGAAGGTGATGGTGGTCGCCTGCACCGCACCGTCGTCGTTCCCGAAGGTCGGCTGGCTCACGTCGATCACGCCCACCGGCGGCGTCACGGGCGGCGTCACGGGCGGCGTCACGACCGGAGGTGACACGACCGGCGGCGACGTGTCCGGCGGCGACGTGTCCGGCGGCGCCACCACCGGGGGCGTGACCGGCGGCGCCTCGGTCAGCGTCAGCACGAGACGGTTGTTGGCCGAATCATAGGTGACGGTGGAGTTGAGATCGGCGGAGTCGTCGCTGACCGAACTGAACGTCCCTGTGACGCCGCCTCCCGCGGTGAGGACCGGATAGTCGGTGCTGGCCGCGTAGCCGGTGCCGGTGACGGTCACGGACAGATCGCCGGCCACGGACGCGGCCCCCGTGACGACCAGCTGCGACGCCGTCGTGCTCGTCGTTTCCACCTTCAGCGTGGCGCCGGCCGGCTGGGTGTAAGCGCCTCCCACGGTCAGGGTACCGGGGGAGCCGGGTGCCCCGGGTGCCACGGTGGCGCCGCTCTGCAGGGTCAGATCGCCGGTGAAGCTCGCCGTTCCGGCCAGGGTTCCACCATCGGCGACGATGGCGGCGGTGCTGTTGGTCACCACGTTGCTTGCCCGCAGCGTCCCGCTCTGCACCGTGATGGCGTCTGCGGTCGTCGGGCCGGACAATGTCCAGTCGCTGCCCTCCACGGTGAGGGTCGCGAAGCCCGAGATGGTTCCGCCCAGTGACCCGGTCCCCTTGAGCGTCAGCGCGGTGCCGGAGCCGGCAGACAGCAGATTGCCGGTGACCTGGCTGCCATCCTCGAGGATCAGAACGCTGTTCGCCCCGCTTTTGAAGTTGACCGCGTTGTAGCCCGTGCCGGCCTCGAGCGTGCCGTAATTCGTGATGGTCAACGGACCGGTGCTGGCGATCGCGTCGGCCGTGCCGATGATCGTCCCATAGTTGGTGACCGTGCTGGGGGCCAACGCATAGTCCAGATCGACGGCCGCGTGAGATGCGCTCGGCGTCCGGAGGTTCTTGATCAGAGCCGATCCGTCAAGCGCCGATCCATTGACGAAGTTTGTCCTGCTTCTGAGATAGACCCCCCGGTTCTTGGCAACGATGGTGCCTGTGTTTGTAAAATATGAAGTACCGCTTCCGCCGTTCAGGTAAACACCCTTCCCGGTGTCGATTGCGCTGATCAGACCCGTATTGATGAATGTTCCTATACTATTCGTATAAACGGCTGACCCTTGAGGATAAGTGTCCAATGGACCGGAGATCTTGATCGTACCGTCGTTTGTGAAGGTCCATCCTGCCGTGGACTGAATTCCGACACCGGTGTACAGCTCATTGGACGATCCGGGGCCGTCGTCGGTGATCGATCCTGTTTCGGTAATGACGATATTACTTTGGGTTGTGTAAAGTGTTTCCGTTACGCGGGTCGAAATCGTCTGGGCGTGAGCCGCCGAGCCGACCAGTGAGACCCCCAGGGCGACCGGCGCCGCGACCACGACCGGAAGACGAGAATCGGTTACGCGGCGGTTGCGGACGGGCTTGCGGATGGGCGGAGTCGAGCGCATGGAACGTTACCTGCGAAAAATGTCTGCTCTTGAGCCCGGACGCCGCACCACTATAGGATGTTGAAATCCTGCCACGGCACTCGATTTCCGCAAGCCCTCGAATACACCTTTGGTCATACTTGGGAAAGAGCGGCGATGTCCATGTAAAAATTGACCAAAAAGTGTCAAAATTCTGCTGCCTCCCCGCGACACCTGCCGCGTTTTTCACCGATTTCTCCCCATTTGAATCATGTTGCGATATGTTGCTGTGAGGAATGCGCACCGTGCCGCGGTCACGCTGGGCGCTTCATCGAATCGAGGTCTGATATTCCGAACGGCGGTTCCTTGTCGTTGCACGGCGCGCGTTCGTCTGTGCGGGCGGAGCGGCCGGTCCGGGAGCGCGGGCGGCCCGGCGTGCAGGCAGTCGGACGACGATTCCCCGACTTGGGAATCCCTTCCCGTGTGCCACGGCCTCGGCTCGCCGGAACGACACGGGGCGGCTTCGCTTGCGTCGCCCGGACGCTCTACTTATCGTCGAGGCGAATGCGGCTTCCGATCACAGGCCGCCCTCCGGAACGGCCGGAGCGTGCAAACGCGAACTGCATGCCCACGGTCGTCTCCGCAACCGCCTCGGGACAGATCACCCTTGCCGAACACCCCTGACGACCGTTGTGGCTGTGGAAGCGGCCTGCCCTCCCGGCGCTGTTGCGCCCTCTCGGAGAGCGATCTGTCGGCTCCGGCGCCGGACTGGCTCGCCGCGGAGGCCGAGTGCGCCGACATCGCGTTCCGAGGAGGCGACACGGCGACCGCCCACCGGCTCTGTCTCGCCATCCTCGACGCCGCGCCCGGCCATCCCGGTGCCCTGACGATCCTCGCCCAACTGTCGCTGGCATCCGGACGGCCTGAGGCGTCGATCATTCTGCTGACGCGCATCCTCCGCCTGCGGCCCGACGACTTGGCGGCCGTCCAGCAGGTGGCCCGGCTGCTCCTGCAGGCCGGCCGCCTGCCGGAGGCGGAGGTGCAGGCCCGCAACGCGATCCGCCTTGCTCCCGAGAGCGCCGTCTCCCATTCGCTGCTGGCGATGGTCCTGACGACGGACCACCGCCCTCACGTCGGAGAATTCCACTACCGGCAGGCGCTCACGCTCGCCGAACCGGACGGCGTCACCTTGGCCAACCTCGCCTGGAGCCTGAAGCTCCAGGGCCGCATCGGGGACGCGCGGGCGCTCTATCGGCGGGCGACGGCCCTTGCCCCGTCCATCCCGCTGACCTGGTTGGGCTGGGCAAGGACCGAAGAGGCCGGCCGTGACCTGGAAAGCGCCACCCGCTTCCTGGCGCGCGCCAAGCGGCTCGATCCCGATCATCCCGTCGGCGCCTTCGAGGCGGCGCTGCTGGCCCGGCGGGGAGCGCCGCGAGCCGCCCTGGAGGTGCTGGAGGACGCGGCCCGCCGCCCCTCCGGGCCCGACGTCGACGAACTTCTCGAGAAGGCGCGCATCCTGGACCGTCTGCGGCGGCCGGACGAAGCCTTCGCCGCCATGCTCCAGGGCAAGGCGCTGATCCGCGAGACCGGCAGCCAGTACGCCGAGCGGGAGGCGGCCGACCTGATCAGCCGCCTCGCCCGCTTCTTCACCGCGGCGCGTCTGCGTCTCCTGCCCGGTCTGGAGACACGCGCGACAGGCCCGCAACCGGTCTTCGTCGTCGGCGCCCCGCGGTCGGGCACGACGCTGGTCGAACAGATCCTCTCCTCCCACCCGAGGATCGCGGCGGGAGACGAGTTGCCGGTGGTCTCCCGGCTCGCCGCGGCGGTGCCGCAGATGCTCGGCAGCCCGCTGGCCTATCCGGAGGCCCTTTCGGAACTCTGGATGGGGGATCAGCAGGACGGTCTGGATCGTTTGCGCGATGAGTATCTGCGCCAGGCCCGCAAGCTGGTGCCGCTCGAATCCGGCCATCGGCTGTTCACCGACAAGATGCCCTTCAACGAGATGCACCTCGGCTTCATCGCCCTGATGTTCCCGGGCGCACCGGTGGTGCATGTCCTGCGCCATCCGCTCGACATCCTGCTGTCCATGATGTCGCAGAACCTGACCCACGGCTTCCATTGCGCCGCCGCGCTGGAAACGGCCGCACGCCATTGCCTGCGCATGATCGATCTCGTTGCGCACTACCGGCAGGAGATGCCGCTGCGCTACCTGCCCGTCCGCTACGAGGATCTCGTCGAACGGCTGGAACCCAACGTCCGCCGCCTGCTCCGCTTCCTCGAGCTCGGTTTCAACCGGCGCTGCCTGCGCTTCGACGAGAACGGACGCTACGCCCGGACGGCCAGCTACGCGCAGGTCACGGAGAAGCTCTACGACCGCTCGCGGTTCCGCTACCGCGCGTACATGCGGCATCTCGAACCGGTCATCCCTCTCATGGAGCCGGCCATCCACAATCTCGGCTACAGGATCGAGTGAGCGGTGGATCATCACGGCATCCCTCTCGGCCCGGCGTCCCTGCCGCACCTTCTGAGCCGGGCGGAAGGCGACCTGCGCGACGGCAGGCTCGACGCCGCGGAACGCGGCCTGTCCCTTGCCCTGGCGCTGGAGCCGACCGCTCCCGGGGCGCTCTGCCTGGCCGGGCTATGGGGTCATCTGGCCGGCCGGCCGGAGCACGCCGTCCGCTGGTTCGGCCGGACCATCCGGCTGCAGCCCGGCGACGCGACCGCCCACAGCGGCCTGGCCGAGGCGTTCCGACGCGTCTCCCGGCTGGACGAGGCCGCCCTTCACGGACGCATCGCCGCCGCGCTCGAGCCGGGCGACGTCAACGCCCTCCACAACCTCGGCATCGCCTGTTACGACCGCCTGGAGATCGAACGGTCCATCGCGTGCAACCGGCGCGCCCTCCGCTTGGCGCCACAGGCGCCGGGCCCGCACTTCGAGCTGGCCGAGGCACTGCTCGTGTCGGGCCGGTTCGCCGAGGGGTGGGACGAGTACGAGTGGCGGTTCCGCCTGCCGAACAGCCGGCCCCCGGTTCCGACGCGCGTGCTGGAGGCGCGCGCGCCCCTTCCACCTCCGCAGTGGGACGGGCAGCCGATGCCGGAGGGCGACCGCCTGCTCATCATCGCCGACCAGGGGTTCGGCGACGTGATCCAGTTCGCGCGCTATCTTCCCATGGTGGAGGCGCTCTGCCCGGACCTGCTCGTCGCCGGCAGCGCCGAGATGCTGCCCGTTCTGCGGCAGCTCGTGGAGGAGAGCCGCATCCACGAGGATTGGGACCGCATGCCCGCGTTCCAGGCCTGGTGCCCTCTGTCCGGCCTGCCACGGCTGTTCCGCACGGCGTCGCACAACGTTCCCGCTCCCATCCCGTACCTCCGCCCCGATCCCGATCTGGCCGCCTGGTGGAGGCAGCGCCTGGACCAGCTGGTGCCTCGCAGGCTGCGCCGCGTCGGGCTCGTCTGGGCCGGCCGGCCGACCCACGGCAACGACCACAACCGCTCCATGCGCCTGCATCAGCTCGCGCCGCTTTTCGCGCTGGACGACGTGGCGTTCCTGTCCCTGCAGGTCGGCCCGGCCACATCCGAGATCGGCCGCTACTTCGGCATGGCGCCGCTGGTCAATCTCGGCCCCGAGATCGCCGACTTCGACGACACTCTGGCCGTCCTTCACGGGCTTGAGCGGCTGGTCAGCGTCGACACCGCCGCGGCCCATCTCGCCGGTGCCATGGGGCTGCCGACCTCGCTCCTGCTTCCCTTCGCCCCGGACTGGCGCTGGCTGCTGAACCGGCGGGACACGGCCTGGTATCCCACGGTGACGCTGCACCGCCAGAGCGCGCCGGGTGACTGGCAGGATCCGCTGCGCGAGGTCGCCGCGTCGCTGCGGGCGGGCTGACGGCGTCGCTCAGAGATCCAGGACCAGCCGCTCCGTCGCCGGAACCGCGGAGCACACCAGCACCATGCCCGCGGGCGCGGTCACCGGCCCGGCGTAACGGACGGCGCCGGCGGCCAGCCGGACGGCGCAGGTGCCGCAGGTTCCGGAGCGGCAGTCCGAGGCCGCCGGGAGGCCCGCAGCCTCGGCGAGATCGAGCAGCGTGCCCCGCTCCGGCCGCCACGTCCGCGTCGTCCCGGAGCGCCGGAATTCCACGCGGGCGCCGGCAACGCCGGCGGCGGGCCGGCGGCGCAGGCTGGCCGGCCCGAACGCCTCGGCGTGGATGCGCGCGTCGGGCACGCCCAGCGCGAGCAGCGCGTCGTACTGCTCCTGCATGAAGCCGGGCGGACCGCACAGGTAGACGTCCGGCTCCCCGTCCGGCAGCAGGCGTCCCAGGAGGGCGGCGTCGATGCGGCCGGCGCTGTCGTGGTCGCGCCCGGGCACGTCCTCCGCCCGCGGGGCGCTGTAACGGACGTGCACCGTCAGGGTGGGGCGGCGCGCCGCGAGGGCGCGGACGTGACCGCCGAAGGCGTGCTGGCCGCCGTCCCGGGCGCCGTGGATGAACAGCACGGGGCGGCCGGGATGGCGCACCCGCTCCCCCGACGCGCCCATGAGGTCGTTGAGCAGCGCGATCATCGGCGTGACGCCGACGCCCGCGGACAGCAGCAGCACCGGCCGCCGGCTGTCGGGGTCGAGGGTGAAGCCGCCCTGCGGCGGGCCGGCCCGCAGCGTGTCGCCGACCCGGACGGCGTCGTGCAGCCAGGCGCTGCCGACGCCGTCGCGCTTGACGGTGATGCGGTAGCTGCGGCCGTCCGGCGCGTCGGACAGCGTGTAGCGCCGGCGCAGCGGCGCCTCCCGCCCCGGCACCGGCAACAGCAGCGGCAGATGTTGCCCGGGCTTGTGCGGCGCCACCCGGCCCTCCGCCGGTTCGAGGATGAAGGAGCGGATGGTGGCGCACTCGTCGACGATGCGGGTGACGGTGAAGGGGCGCTCCTGCGCGGTGTCGGCGGCATCCCGGGCCAGGGCGGCGGCCTGCCAGTCGCCAAGCCGCGCCAGCTCGGGCGCCGGCTGCGGCGCCGACCAGCGCAGCGGCACGGCGTCCTCCAGGAAGACGCCGCCGGTGAGGCGCACGCGCAGCAGCCGCTCGGCCCCGGCGAAGCCCTCCAGTTCCGGGCCGGACCAGACGACCTCCGCCTCGCCGGCGAGCGACAGCAGGCCGCCCGTGGCGAAGTCGACGAACAGCAGCCCGCTGCGGGGGTTCAGCGCCAGGTTGCCGAAGCTGTTGAAGAAGAAGTTGCCGCGGAAGTCGGGCGCGGTGAGCACCGTCCGGCCGTCCTCCTCGTCCACCCGCACGAATCCGGGCGCGCCGCCGCGGTGCGACACGTCGACGCCCGCCGGCGCCGCCGTCGCCAGGAAGAAGGTGTCGGCCCGCGCCACCAGCGCCCGCGCCGCCGCGGACAGCCGCGCGCCCTCGGCACGGACGACGGGGCGGGGCGGACGGCCGGTGGGCACCGGCTCACGGGCCTGGATGTACTGCGGGCAGTTGCCGAAGCTCTGCCCGACCTGCACCGTGAAGCCGCCGGCGTCGGCGTGGGCGATCCGGCCGTTCATGCGGTTGCGCCGCCGCGTCTCCAGCTGGATGCCGAGGAGCCCGACCTCCGCCCCGGCGACCAGCCGGCCGTGCAGAGGGTCGCCCGGCACCGGCTGCGCGCCGAGCACCAGGGTGCGTGCATCCGGCGATTGCACGAATCCCGGCGCCCCGGCGAGGAGGGTCGCCCGCGGCCAGCCCTGGCCGTCGAGGGCGCCGAGGATCATGAAGGGCAGCCTGCCGAACAGCTCGCGGTGCTGGTCGGGCATGTGGTCGCGAATGCCGCGGCGGCCGCTCTGCTCGATCCAGTCGCGCACGCCGGCACGCTCCTGGAGCATGCGCTCGCCGGCGTGGAAGGGGGAGGGGGAGGGGGTGTCCATGTCGAGACCCGATGGTGACGCGTTGACGGAAGGACGGCGGGTGAGGCGGTGGCGCCCGCCGCCGCCTCTGCGCTCAGGCCGCCGGCGGGACGGCCGACCGCGGCATCGCCACGAAGCCGGGCAGCGCCTCGACGCGGGCCAGCCACGCGCGGATGTTCGGATGGCCGTCGAGCGGCACCCCGCCCTCGGGGGCATGCGCGGTGTAGCTGTAGATCGCCACGTCGGCGATGGTCGGCGCGTCGCCGGCCAGGAAGGCGCTGCCGCCGAGATGCCGGTCGAGCACGGCGAAGAGCTGGGCGGCGATGGCCTTGCAGCGCTCGTGATCCAGCTTGGCGCCGAACACCGTGACCAGACGGGCCGACGCCGGGCCGGCGGCGAGTTGCCCGGCGGCGACGGAGAGCCAGCGCTGCACCTGCGCTGCGGCGGCCGGGTCGCGCGGCAGCCAGCGCCCGGACTCGTCGTAGCGGCTCGCGAGATAGACCAGGATGGCGTTGCTGTCGGCCAGCGTCACGCCGCCGTCCTCGATGACCGGCACCTGGCCGAAGGGGTTCTTGGCGAGGAACTCCGGCCGCTTGTGGGCCCCGGCCGCGAGATCGACGTCGACCGGTTCCACCGGCAGGTCGAGGAGCGACAGCATCAGTTCGACGCGGTGCGCGTGCCCGGACAACGGATGGCGGTACAGGCGGATCGGGGTGCTCGGCTTGGCCATGATTCGGTCTCCCGGTGCGGGTGGTTGCGGTGGAAGACAGCCTAGCCATTTCGCCAGGAGTCGATAATCGCCGGTGTTGACAAAGCATCATTCCAGAATTTGAAATGGTGCCATGGACCATCTGACCGCGATGCGGGTGTTCGTCGCTGTGGCCGAGGAGCGCGGGTTCGCACCCGCGGCGCGGCGGCTGGCCCTGTCGACGCCCAGCGTCACGCGCGCCGTGGCGGCGCTGGAGGACCGCATCGGCGCCCGGCTCCTGCACCGCACCACGCGCATCGTGCGCCTGACCGAGGCGGGCGCGCGCTACCTCGGCGACTGCAAGCGCATCCTGCATGAGATCGCCGAAGCCGAAGCCTCCGCCGCCGGCTCCCACGCCGAGCCGCGCGGCGAGCTGACGGTGACGGCGCCGGTGATGTTCGGCCGCCTGCACGTGGCGCCGGTGCTGTTCGACTTCCTGGAGCAGCACCCGCACGTCACGGCGCGGCTTCTGCTGCTCGACCGCGTCGTCGACCTGCTGGAGGAGGGGATGGACGTGGCGCTGCGCATCGGCCGGCTGCCGGACTCGGCGTTGCGGGCGGTGCGCGTCGGCACGATGCGACAGGTCGTCTGCGCCGCGCCGGACTACCTGGCGCGCCGCGGCGTGCCGCGGCGCCCGTCGGATCTGGCGGCCCTGGACGTGGTCGAGTTCTCCCCCGCCGGAACGTGGCGGGACTGGGGGTTTCCGTCGGGAGCCGCGGCGGAGACGGTGACGCCGCCGGCCCGGCTGGTGGTCAACACCGCCGATGCGGCGGTCGCGGCGGCGGTCGCCGGGCGTGGGCTGACGCGGGTGCTGGCCTACCAGATCGCCGAAGACCTGCGGGCCGGCCGGCTTGCCGTCGTCCTGGCCGACTTCGAGCCGCAGCCGCTGCCCGTGCACCTGCTCCATGCCGAGGGGCGGCGCACCTCGGCGAAGGTCCGTGCCTTCGTCGACCACGCCACGGCGCGGCTGCGGGCGGCACTCGCCGAGGGCTTGGGCTAGAGCGGGATCACTCCAGGTGGAATCACCTGGAATATGAATCCCGCTTTAACCGAATCCTGCTCGACATCGGCGAGACCGGAGGCGGCACGAAGCTCGGCATCCGCGAGATGCCGCTCGGATCAAATGCGACGGCGGGCGATCGTCGGCTTCGGCCCCCATTGCCTGAACCGGTACGGCGAGGTGCCATGGTCCGCCATGTTCCGGAAAATCCGCCTCCTGATTGTCGACGCCTCGAGTTTGCACCCTCTGCGTCACACCGATGTGATATGTTGAGAAAACGGCACGGCAGCGCTCGGAGCGAAAACCATCTCGTCCCGCCGCAAAGGAGGAGAGATGGCATCAGTATCAGATCTCAAACAGTTCATTCCAAATCTACGTTGCTACTCGCGCGCTCTGACCGGGAACTGGCAGCGCGCCGATGACTTGGTTGAGGTGTGCTTGCAATCCGCCACGAAAAATTTCATGGCCGTTCCTCATAATAGCGTGCACACTTGGCTGTTCTCCCTGCTGCACGATGCGATCGTTCGGGAAGCTGCGAGCGGTGAACTGCCGCGGAAGGCGTCTGTCCTGGCACGTGATCCACCCAGCGACACTCACGTCGCAGACAGCCGGGAACCCGGACTGCAAATGGCCTTTCGCGCGCTTGGCTTTGCGCAGAAGGCCGTTCTCTTCCTGATGGCCATCGAGGATTTCTCGGATCAGGAGGCGGCGATCATCACGCGGATGACGGTGCTCGACGTCCGACAAGCCCTTCGGGAGGCCCTCGATCAACTCAACGCCTTGCCCTTGGGTTTCCTCGCCCTCAGGGGGGAGGAAGCGGATGAATGAACAGACACCGATCATGTCTCGTCAACATCTGGACGATTACGTCGCCGGAAAACTCGACGCGGCGAGCGTCGAACTCGTGGAAGCCTATTTGGCCGACAATCCCGAGGTTGCGACGAAAATCCGGCAAGACCAAGCGGTACGGGAACGTCTGCGCAAGATGTTTGCCCCGGTTCTCGCCGAACCGATTCCTGAGCGCCTGCTCGAAATCCTCCGGTCGGTTCGGGTCAGAATCTCGCGCTCGGGCAGATCTTGAGGGACACCGAGCGCTCGAGCGTCGTGTCAGGTGGCGTCGATGATGGAGAGAAGACCCTCTGGCCGATGCGGCCTGGTCAGCGGACCCGATCCACGCGCCTCGATCAGCGCCCGCTTCCCGGGTGGGAGGTCGCCTGCCGTGACAACCACCGTCACGTTCCCGGGACAGCCGCGATGACCTCTGGAACCTCGTCCGCTGCATGTCGACCGAGTGCGTCGGGCGCCTCGCCGAGGCCGGCGGCGCGCCGTTGGCTGGCAGCGTCTGCGACAGCGACGAGCCCCGAAGGGCCAGCGCAGCTACAACGCCTTGGCCGAGACCATCAACGGCCTCGACAAGGCCGACCGGTCCACCGCCGCAACCCCTGGCGCAGCTTCGACGCCGTCGCGTTCGCCGCCCGGGAATGGGTGGACCGGTCCAGCCACCGGCGCCCGCTCGCACCCATCGGTGACATTCCTCCCGCCAGGGCCGAGGCGCACCATCATGATCAAACCGGGAACATCGCCATGGCGTCGTCACCCAGGCCAAGTGACCTCCGGGAAAACGGGCGCGGTTCACATATTTTCTACCGATACGACGCTGACGTTTCAAGGATTCGTGATATATCTTTGGACAGAAACACAAGCGCGAAGGGAGGACGACATGCCGCTGCGCGCTGAATACACTCTGCATCAATCGGACTTGACTGAGTTCCTGTCTGCCCCGGTGTGGGAGGAAAGGAATGGAGCCGCGCTCAGCGTGCTCTCGGCGCTGGCGCGGCTCGACATCGACCCTTGGGCAGAGGCGGCCCGCTTGGCGGCGTTGCCGAGAGACGCCGCAGCTTCGGCGCTCGCCGTCATCCTGCGCCGGCTTCCCGAACAACGGCCGGAAGCGCCAGATACCGCGGAAATCGCCGATCGCTTGGTTAAGCTCCTGCCAAAGGGCGGATCAGCAACGACGGTCGAGGGCATCGCCGGCGGACCGATTCGCCCCAGGGATGCCACCAACCGCTGGCTTCTCCTGGTAATCGCAATCACGCTTCTTGCCTGGGCGCTCGTCGGCTTCTGGTCCTGAAACAGCCTTCGGCCGTTCGGTACCCGGTCCGGACCGAAGACCGGCTATACGGGTCCGCGACGGGCCGGAAGCGCCCCGGCTCCCAATTCCCGGCCGGGAGGGGACGGAGCCTCGCCGAACTCTGGAACGGCATGCCCACGCAGCGGTCCGCGCGCCTTCGGCCGCTGTGGAGCGCCGGCACGGTGACCGGTTCCGCGGATGCGATGCTTGCGAGGTTGGTCCCTGTTAGCTGACAAGCATCCATGTTACGACGGTGGCGACGCCTATCACGACGCCAACCAGGCCGACCTCGCTGAGCCGCTCATTCCGATACAGGGTGATGCACACCGCGACCACCGAGGCGGCAGCAATGAACAGTCCCATCTGGGACGGATTCATAGTGTCGCCCATGGATTATCCACTCTTTCCGGCCCGCTTCAATGGACACCGACCTCTTGCCTGCGAGTGCTTACGGCGAGGGGCCTTCTTCGGACTTCAGCACCCGGCCCGTCATGGCCGACATCAACTTGGGAATTGACCACATCATCTGGAAGGCGTGTTTCGCCACACCTCGTAGCCCGTGATCGTCAACTTCCAGATCCCGGGCTCCTGCGATCGCGTCACGAGGCCGAGCGTCTCGCATTCGTCGGCGAGCCAACCCGGCACATCCCGCGACAGCTCGAACGTGTCGGGATGCGCGGTCCCGAACCAGAGCCTCTGCACGCGCGTGTGTACGGATGCCATATCCTTGGTCCTTCATGATCGACTCGTGGAGCGCGGGGTCGGCAGCAGGTCCATTCGTTGCGCCACCCTTGGCAAAGCCGACGATGCGAGCACCAAGGTGGGCGGTGGATGAGGGCATGCTCTCGACCGCTGCTGGGGAAAACCGGAATCGCATGCCAAGGCGCAGTCACCGTTCGTCCGCCACGCGGGCCATGCCCTGCTCTTTGCCAAGGAAGCACCACCGGGAGGGAGACACCTCGGGACTTCGTGTTCCCGCCGGGGCGCATGCCCCGGCAGCCGCGCTCACCCGTTGCCGCGACGAGCGAGGCTTACGGCGGCGGAGCGGCCGTCGGCGTTTGTGACCGGCCGGGCACCGCACAACGGGACCTGCCCCGCCACGGGCGGTGCACCGCCGGGACTGCGATCCGGTGCGCGCGACGGCAACGGCCGGGGAGCGAAGGAGTTCATGGGCGTGACTTCCGGTGGGAGGGGATGCCGTCTTGCTCGATCGGCGTCGAGAGTTGGGCGAGGGCCATTCTCAGCCAGGGATCGCGGATGGTGCGGTCACGGCGAGACCAGGGGACGTTCGTCGTGTTTCCCGCTTCGTAGAGGCTCTGTGCCAGTTCCTCGATCGCTATCCGCCCCGCGATCTGACTCTCTTGTGCGACGCGCTCGCGGCCGGTGTCTTCCGCCCTGATGCGGTACTGACGTTGGCCGCTTTCCGCAGGCAGCAGGCGTTCGACACGGTGGGCCGCCGTCGGCGCGCCACGTTTCACCTCCGCTGCGGCGAAGTGTACGATCTGTCCGACATGGTACTTCGGGACGTCCATGGAATGGCCTCCGACGATCAGACGGTGATTGCAGATGGTGACGCCTTTCGGCGTGTCTGCGAGGAGCGCGTCATGGACGGACCGGCCGGCCATTTGTGCCTGCCGGCCATTGCCGCCTGATCCACGGGCAACATCGCCGGCGCCGTCTCCGCTGCCAAGGCACAGGAGTCGGTGCAACCTTCGGCGTTGAACGAGAGAACGCTCTGATCGTTTTCGGCCGGTGGGGGGAGCGTTTCGACCGCGTCCATGGTTCGTGCCTTTTCGACGTTGCCAGTCCGGCGCCGCTCGCAGCCACCGGGATATGGACCGAATCAAAAGTATTGCAATTGACGATTCGGAACCCACGGAAAATATCCGCCGCATTCCCTACCCAAATCAGGGTCGCTATCCCGTTGTTTTTTATTGCCGAGTTCACATAAAGCGCCGCGGAAAAAAGGTTCCGAATTCCCGATCACGCGCCTTAAAGAACATTCTCCCGCATATGATCCGAAGAAAGAATCTTGAATGGCGGGATGGATTTTTGCCGTTCCAGTCCCCATGTTCGGTTGATCATGCTTCTTCGGTCGTCCAGCCGCATCGCCCTTGAGAAACGACACCGCTGCACTTCCTTGGATAGGCAATGATGCACCTCGCCAATGGCGGGGTAGCCACCCATCTCACAGGAGAACAGCGATGTCTATCGGCACCGTCAAATGGTTCAACAGCACCAAGGGGTACGGCTTCATTCAACCGGAGAACGGCGGCGCCGATGTCTTCGTCCACGCCTCCGCCGTCGAACGCGCCGGCATGCGAAACCTCGACGAGGGTCAGAGGGTGTCTTATGAGGAGATGCATGATCCGAAGCGGGGCAAAAGCTCGGCCGAGGACCTCAAGTCGGTTTAGGCGGACGGATTGGCCCCGGGAAAGCGGCAACGGGACATCCGCGGCCGCTTCCCATGCCGCGACCGACCAATGTCGCGCCCCGCCCTCGGACCTTCCCTGACATCCGGAGACCGTCGATGACCGTGCCACTGCCCACATCGGCCGCTCCGCACCCGACGCGCCGGGCCGTTGTCGCAGGATACCTCGTGCCGCCACTGGTGATTCCCGTTGTCCTCCTCCTCGCCGTGGTGCTGTACGCATTCATCGGTGCGCCCGCGGGCTGACCGGACCGCGGCGACGTCGCCGGAAAGGCTCCGTCATGGCCGGTGGGAATGGAGCGGCGCCGAAGTACGGGCTTCGTTGCGAAACCGGCGGCTGGACGGTGATCGGCCTGCGCGTCCCGCGCCGTTGCGAACTCCCGCCGGAGGGACGACAGGCGGCCGATGGGCCGATGGGCGGCCGATGGGCGGCAAGACGTCGCCGAGATCGATGGATGCCGGAACACGGTGATCGCTTCCAGCCTGCGATGCAGACTGTCCACCAACGACCTCTACGGTCGAGGATCATCGTCCAAAATCAAGGACAGGGGCCGCTCGTGATTGATCGGGCGCGCGGACTTGCTGCCCGGAGCGGAGCACCGCCGTGACCACCAGGACAGAACTTTCATTCCTCGTCGTGCAGACGCGTGCCGGTTGGGTTGTGCAAGCGGATGGATTCGCCTATCCGCCTTGCACCGATTTCGCCGGTGCGTTCGCCTGCGCCGTCGGCGAGGCCAAGGCTGCCGGAGATCTCGGTTTCGCCAGCGCCGTTCTGGCGCAGACGGCCGCGGGCCATCCCTGTTCCGTGCGATGGACGTACGATGACGGCGATGCGCGGCACGCCGGCGCCGGGACAGACGAAGCCACGCCGACGCCCCGCGTCCTTTCCGACGCGGCGAGATCCAACACCCAGTCCGTTCGCGCAGGCGCCCCCGCTCTCCCGTTGCCCCGCTCCGGTCCGGAGACGGCGGTCTATGACTACGCCATCGACGAGCGAACCAGGTCTTGGATGGTCGTTCATCTGGCGTCCGGCGACGTGGCGCGCCTCAACGGCGTGCCACAACAGGACCTGACGATCGATGCGGCCGACGGGATGGCGGCCCTGATGAACCGCATCGCATACCGTGAACCCGTGGCACAGGAGGGATGATATGGACGATTTCCACGACGGCAGGGCCACGCACGCGAAGACGTCCGTCACCACGGTCGGAGGGATGCCACCGCAGGGAGCCGACGTGTTGCGCGAACGCCTGCGATGGGCGGCCGCCGAACGGCGCTGGTGCCCTTCCCTCAGCCCCCCTCCGCCGCCGACCACACCGCCTGTCGGTCGGGGGATCTTGCCGTCCGGCGCCCAACTCACCCGGTTCACCGAGGTTCGCGCGGTCGGCCCGTGCTGACCCGATGGCCGTGCTCCCCCTGGATACGCCCCCGCCTGTGAAAGGGAACGTCATGCCGGACCACGCCGACCGCCCTGCCGTTGATCGTCCTGCCGCCGCAGGGCGAAAGTGTTGGACAGCCCAGGCGCTCGACGCGGCGCTCGCTTCGCACCGCGAGTGGCTGGAGAGCGGAGGAACGCTGGGCGCACCGGCCGACCTGCGCGACGCCGACTTGTCCGGACGGTCGTTCTGGCGCGCCGATCTCCGCCGGGCACGGCTCGACGGCTGCGATCTGAGCGGTGCCGATCTCGACCACGCCGATCTGTCCGGGGCGTCGCTCGCAGGGGCTTGCCTCGAGCGGGCATCCTTCTGGAGCGGGCGGCTTAGCAGGGCCCAGCTCGCCGGTGCGGTGCTCCGGAACGCCAATCTCGACCACGCCGACCTGTCCGGGGCGGATTTGTCGGACGCCGACTGCGCGGGAGCGCGATTGTGGGGAACGCGGTTGCAGGGCGCCGACCTGCGCACCGCGGTCGGCCTGACGGACACCTCGCTCGCCGATGCTTCGCAGGACCGGGCGACACGCCTTCCAATCCGACGGGAGGAATGAGGCATGGCACGCGCGCACTATCTCGTGGCGGAGCGGGAGAACGGATGGTTCATTCTCCTGGAGCGGACGCGCTACGGCCCTTTCCCCGGGGGACAGGCCGCGGCCCTCACCGCCGCCGTGCAAGCCGCACAGCAGGCCGGCAAGGATGGCCACGAGGCCAGTGTCCGGCTGCGCGCCGTGGATGGCCGTGTTTGCACCGCCTGGGCGTTCGGCAGCGACCGCTATCCGCCGACCTGGGTCGAGGACCTGCGGCTGCAGACGCCCGTCCCCCGAAGGGCTCGGACCATCCCGGACGTCCTCGCCCCGCTGCATCGGAGCCGACATGATCGACCGCGAACTGTTGAGCCGTTACCACGCGGCCTTCGGTGAGACCTTTACCGTGATGCTGTGGGCGCAGCGCCCCGGAGACGCGGTCAACGGGCTGATGCGGTCCGCGCTCGCCGGGAACGGCCCACCGGTCACGGACGAGCGCGTCGCCGCCGGACTGGTCGCACGGTCGGCGGACGGCTCACCACCGCACGGAGACAGCGGAGCGTGAAGGGTATCGGACCGCGGCAGCAATGCCGCCGCCGGCCCGGATACGCGGAGCGGAACCATGTCGACCGTGATCGCACCGGTGCCGGCGCTGGTGCCCGTGCCCGCCGACAATGACACGCCGCTCGGGTTCGCGTGGGCGGAGGGACTGTCCCTTCCGTTGCAGAACGAGCAGGATGGCGAGCTCACCGAACGGCCGTGGAAGGCCGAACGGTGCTGAACGCCGCCGGCTTCTGCCGGGATGACCGCGGGTCGGCGATCAGTCCATTCAAGCACAATCGAGGCGCCCTCTGACGATCGATCAGGTCCTTGCCATCGGCATCATCATCGGTCTGGTGGCGATGTTCGTTTGGAACCGGCTGCGTTACGACCTCGTTGCCCTGCTCGGACTGATGCTGGCCATGGCGGTCGGCGTCGTTCCACCCGATCGGGCCTTCGTCGGCTTCAGCGATCCGGTGGTGATGATCATCGCATCGGCGCTCGTCGTCAGCTCCGGGGTGGGAAAGTCCGGCGTCATCGGGCGCGTCATCCGGGGCCTGGAACCGCACATGCGCACACCCGGACAGCGGGTCGCGGTGCTGACGGGCAGCGTCATGGTCCTGTCCGCCTTCATGAAGAACATCGGCGCCGTGGCGATCTTCCTGCCCATCGCCGTCCAGGTTGCGCGGCGCAGCGGGACGCCGGCTTCGAAGCTGCTGATGCCCATGGCCTTCGGATCGCTGATCGGCGGCGGCGTCACCCTGATCGGCACGTCGCCCAACATTCTGGTATCGCGGGTGCGCACTGAACTGGTCGGCGAGCCGTTCTCCATGTTCGACTTCGCACCGGTGGGCGTGGGCATTGCGGCGGCCGGCTTCGCGTTCCTGGTGTTCGGCTGGCGATTGCTGCCGGGCGGGC
This sequence comes from Azospirillum sp. ST 5-10, assembly GCF_051225715.1. Taxonomy (NCBI): domain Bacteria; kingdom Pseudomonadati; phylum Pseudomonadota; class Alphaproteobacteria; order Rhodospirillales; family Azospirillaceae; genus Azospirillum; species Azospirillum sp. ST 5-10. The sequence goes on along the minus strand of NZ_JBPJSP010000014.1, from coordinate 92,215 downwards.
GCCGGGCGCCGGTGACGCCGGCGGCGGCGTTCGACGTCGGGCCCTATCTTTCCGAAGCGCACCTGCCCGCCGCCTCTCCCCTGGTCGGCAAGACGGTGGCCGACTTGGAATCGCTCGGCGAGGGCGACGTCGCCGTGGTGGCGATCATCCGTGAGGACGAGAGGCGCTACAGCCCTGCCGGGCATTGGACTCTGTTTGCCGACGACATCCTTGTCCTGCAGAGCGATCCCCATGCCTTGCGGGCCATCCTGGCGGAGGCGAAGCTGGACCTCGTCGGCGCCGACAAGGGTCTCGTCAAGGGCCTGCCGGCCAACGGCATCGGAGTCGTCGAAGCCGTGGTGACGACCAGCTCGCCACTGCTCGGCTGTTCGCCCGCCGAGCTGGGACTGCGCCAGCGGCATGGCGTGAACCTCCTTGGGATCAGCCGGCACGGCGAGCGCATCGTCACCCGGCTCCGGCATCTCCGTTTCCAGGCCGGCGATGTTCTCGTTCTGGCCGGAAGCGCCGAGGTCATGTCCGAAACGCTGCGCGGCCTCGGTTGCCTGCCGCTCGTCGACCGCGCAACCGGCCTTGAACGCCGCGGTCGGGAGTATCTGCCGCTCGCACTTCTGGCCGCCGCCATGGCGGCCGTGGCGCTCGGCCTGGTTCCCGTACCGGCGGCCTTCTTCGGCGCCGCCGTCCTCATTGTGCTGCTCGGCGTCCTGACCCTGAAGGAGGCATACGATGCGCTTGAACTGCCGATCCTGGTGCTGCTGGCCTGCCTGATCCCGATCAGCGACGCCCTCAGCGGCACCGGCACGGCTGCGCTGATCGGCCGAGGACTTGCGGATGTCGCCGGCGCCCTTCCCCCCGCCGGAGCCGTTACCCTGGTCCTGGTGACGGCCATGGCGCTCACCCCTTTCCTCAACAACGCGGCGACCGCGCTGATCATGGCGCCGATCGCCGCGAGCTTGGCTCAGACGCTCGGGATGAACCCGGACCCCCTGCTGATGGCGGTGGCGGTGGGGTCCGCATGCGATTTCCTGACGCCGATCGGACACCAGTGCAACACACTGGTGATGGGGCCGGGCGGATATCGGTTCGGCGACTATTGGCGACTCGGCCTGCCGCTGTCGGTCATCGTCGTCATCGTCGGAACCGGCCTCATCCCCCTGGTGTGGAGCGTGCGGTGAGGGCAGGTGCGGACCTCAGGGGGACGAGGCGAGGACCACCGCCGCGAAATGGCAGCCTGCCGCGGTGACAACGAGCGCATGCCAGGCTGCGTTGTGGTAGGCAACCGCGGTCATGAGATGAACCGCGCTTCCCAGGGTGTACAGCGCGCCACCGGCGAGCACCAGCGTCAGGATGGGCGTTGCGAGGGAGGCCCACACGGACGGCGCCAGAACCACGACGGCCCAGCCCAGTCCGAGATAGAGGGCAAACCCGAAGCGCTCGAAACGCCGCGGGAAGGCGACCTCGAGCACCATGCCGGCGAGCGCGACGCCCCATGCGACGAGGAGTCCCTCGCCGCGCCCGCCGTCGCGCGACAAGTGCCGGATCGCGAACGGCGTGTAGGTGCCGGCGATCAGCGCATAGATCATCGCGTGATCGATGCGCCGCAGGAGTTCCTTGCGCCGCCCGGCAGGGGCGAGGTTGTAGAGCGCCGAGGTCAGGAGCGTCACCGCCAACGTGCCCGTGTAGACGACCAGGGACAGCAACTCGACGCCGGGCAGGCAACAGGCGCGCTTCGGGACCATCCAGAGGGCACCGAGCCCGGCGCCGACGATGCCCACGGCATGGATGACCGTGTCGGCCAGCCGTTCGCCGGGTGAATAGACCGGGAACGTGCAGGTCTCGCATGGACGCCTGGTGCGTGGCACGGGATGAATCCCCATCAGCGCATGGCATCGGCACGGGGACAGGAGACACCGCTCCGGGCGCTCCGGTCGCCCTCCATCCGAGCCCGGCTGTCGACCGGCCGGGTCAACGTGCGAACCGGCCCCGTGCGGAGGGCGCCGCGCTGCCGATCGCGGCCGAAGCCGAAGCCGCCATTCCGCGGTGGTTTCTGCGTCATTGGCTTAGAACTTGAACCTGATCGTGAGACGGGTGCCGCTGTCGCCGTCCCAGACGGCGTCCGCTTCGATCTGCCCGGCGAGCCCCTCGATCAGCGTCATCCCGGTGCCTGTTTCATTTCTTTCCTTTGGAAGCCCCTTGCCATTGTCGCACAGCCTGAGACGGGCGGCGTGCCGGCCTTCCTGATCGAGCTTGACGCCGATGATCCCGTTCCCGTTCGCGAAGGCGTGTTTCAGGCTGTTGGTGATGAACTCGTTGACGATCAGCCCCAGCGGCATGGCGAGGTCGCCGGGAACCATGATGACGCTCTCGACCTCCGTCCACAGCCGGATCGCCGTGTCCCGGTTGCCCTGGAACCGGAGCAGGCTCGCGCTCAGCTCGCCGATGTAGATGCCGAGATCGATGCGATCGATCTCTCCCGTGGAATAGAGCTTGTCCTGGACCAGGCGCATCGTTTCGATCCGATTCCCGATGGATTGAAGTTCCCGACGGGCGTCCTGCGTCCTGGCCCTTGCCGATTGGATCGCGATGAGGCCGGTGATGACCTGGAGGTTGTTTTTCGTCCGGTGTTGCAGTTCCCGGAAGAGCCGGTTCTTTTCCTCGACGGCCGCTTCGAGTCTGGGAAGCAAGTTCAGCCGCTCGACCGACGACGCGAGGAGATTGGCATAACCTCGGAGGAAATCGATATCGCTCTGGGTGAAGGCCCGCGGCCTGCGGCTGTCGACTTGGAGGATGCCGTAGGGCGGCTGCCTCCCCGAGCCGAAGATGGGAACGTTGACGAGGGAGCGGACACCGTGCTCCCGAAGGAAATCGGGGATCGTGAACCGCTGTTCGCCCTCGACGTCCAGGCAGACGAAGGGTTCGCCGGTGTCGATCGCCCGGCTTTCCGAGGATCTGGGATGCACCGGAATCGTGAGGTGGCCGACGATGCCCTCCTTCCAGCCCACACCCGCCCGCACCAACAGGGTGCCGCCATCGGATTGCATTTCCATGATCTTGACGAGGTCGGCGTCGAGGCCCCGGCTGACCAAGCGGCAGGCCTCCTCGAGAATGTCCTGGAGGCTGTCGGCCTTGAGGGCAAAGCGGCCGAAGTCCGCCAGTACCGTCCTTTGATCCTCGAGCTCGCCTCGGCCCGCTTCAGGCTCAGCGGTCATGCACGTACTCCGATGTCTCGGCGGCCCGTTCCTGCATTGCGGACGGCCAGCGCCGTGGTTGCCGACAGGGCGAAGCGCATTCCCGCCGCGGCCATGGGATCTCGTCGAAAGCCCGCGGCGGAAGAAACGTATAATTCTATGACAAGAACAGCTTTATACTTCCACGGCGCGTCCACAGGCATTGAACCAAGGCCGCAATCATAGCAGGCCCGATGGGAAACGGCGAACGGACATTTCCACCGCTCATCATTTTATCCTATCTGTTCTGGCGCCTAATTTTATATAATACCATCGGAATATACAAATGCATACATATTGCGTCAAACAGTCGCATGTCCATGAACATGGGTGTCATGCGATTATTTAAATATAGATTGATGTTGATGTTCCGGTATTTTCTTCTCCACATCTCTGCCATACCCCTGGGAATAGTCAGCGCCATGAAAATTCTCACCCGCCTGAAGCTTCGGACCAAGCTCGCGCTTCTGCTGGGGCTGTCGATCGTCGCGATGGTCACCATTGGCGCTGTCGGAGGCATGACGCTGCACAAGCGCATGCTGGACGACCGGATGGACAAGTTCCGCGCCATCGTCGCGTCCGCCATTTCGATCGCGACCGGCCTCGAGGCGCGAGTCGGTGCGCACGAGATCCCGCGGGAGGAGGCGATCGAGCTCTTTCGCCGGGACATCCACGCCATCCGCTTCGACGGCGGCAGCGGCTATTTGTCGGTGATCGATACGGGCACCGGGGAGGTGCTCATCCATGGCGTCAACCCGAAGCTGGAAGGGAAGCCGTCGGCCATCGACACCGCGACGAAGCAGCCCATCTCCCGGCTGGTCTCGGAGGCCGTGCGCACCGCCGACGAGGGCTCGGCGAGCTACATGTTCCCGCGGCCGGGCGAGACCGAGCCGCTTCGCAAGATCGTCGCGGTCGGCAAGTTCTCGCCCTGGGGCATGGCGATCTACGGCGGCGCCTACATCGACGACCTGGAAACCGCGTTCAACGCCTCCCTCCTGAACATGGGTGCGGCCGGCGGCGCCACCCTGGTGGTGACCCTGGTCGCCGCATGGCTGATAAACCGCGACATCACCGGCTCGCTCGGCAGGCTGAAGGGCGCGATGGATCGGCTGGTGAAGGGCGATCTCGCGACCGCCGTCCCCGGCACGGACCGGCGCGACGAGGTCGGCGGCATGGCCGCCGCGGTGGTCGTGTTCAAGGACAGCATGATCGAGACCGGACGGCTGCGCGCCGAGCAGGAGCAGGCCAAGCGCCGGGCGGACGCCGAACGAAGGGCGTTGCTGGGCACGCTGGCGGACGACTTCGAGAGCGGCGTGCGCGGTTCGCTCGATGCGCTCGCCGCGGCGTCGACCGGAATGCGGGCGATCTCGCAGAGCATGTCGGCGACGGCCAAGGAGACCAGCACGCAGGCGACCACCGTCGCGGCGGCGGCCGAGCAGGCGTCGACCAACGTGCAGACGGTGGCGTCGACGACCGAGGAGCTTTCCTCGTCGATCTCCGAAATCGGCCGTCAGGTCAACGAGGCGACCAGGATCGCCGGGCAGGCGGTCGACGAGGCCGACCACACCAACACGACCGTGCAGGGCCTCTCGGCGGCGGCCCACAAGATCGGCGACGTCGTCAAGCTGATCAGCGACATCGCCAGCCAGACCAACCTCCTCGCCTTGAACGCGACGATCGAGGCGGCGCGCGCGGGCGAAGCCGGCAGGGGCTTCGCCGTCGTCGCCTCGGAGGTCAAGTCGCTGGCCAACCAGACCGCCGTGGCGACCGAGGAGATCGCCGCACAGGTGGCGGCGATGCAGGGCGCGACCAGCGAAGCGGTCGAGGCGATCAAGAGCATTGGCGGCACCATCGGCGCCATCAACACGATCGCCACGGCCATCGCCTCGGCGGTCGAGGAGCAGGGCGCCGCGACGCAGGAAATCGCGCGCAACGTCCAGGAGGCGGCGCGCGGCACCCAGGAGGTGTCGAGCAGCGTCGTCGGCGTGAACCATGCGGCCGCGGAGACCGGCACCGCGGCCAACCAGGTGCTCTCCTCGGCCGAGGATCTCGGCCGCCGGGCGGAGACGCTGCGCGCCGACGTCGGCAGGTTCCTCGCCAACATCCGGGCGGTCTCCGACCGAGGCGAACGGGAAGCGACGGAGGGCGTCGCGAAGGCCGGCGGTTCGGCCGCGGCATAGGCGCGGCCCCGGGGGCCGGGGACCGGGGTCCAACACCCGGGCCCGCCCGGACCTCCGCTCCGCCGGGCTCAGCCGCGGTGCCGGGACGCGGTCGCCGCGACGGCGAGCGCCGCCGCCACGACCGCCGCCGTCCAGGGCAGCGGTGCGCCCATGGTCGACAGGGTGGCGCCGCTGGCGAGGCACCACAGCACCGGCACCGCACAGGCCGTCGCCGCCACCCGCCCCGGCGTCAGCAGCAGGAGCCCCAGGGTCGCGACGGCGGTCGGGTCGGGGGCGATGCCGAACAGCTCGGCGCCGCTCCACGGCCGCCCCAGCAGCGGCGCCAGCAACGGGTAGCCGAGGACGGCGAGGGCGATCAGCCCGTTGCCGACGCCGCGCCGGAGGCGCCCGACCCGGTCCGGGTCCGGGCGGACGAAGGCCAGCAGCAGCGCCTCCAGCGCGAAGGCCGGGGCGACGTAGGAAGCGGCCCAGTTGACGGTGGCGTAGCGTTCCCAGAAGAAGCTCCAGCCGACGAACGCCCACAGGGCGGCCAGCGCCAGGGCGGCCCAGCGCCCCGGCCGCAGCGCCATCGCCAGGCCGAGCGCCAGGGTCAGCAGCGGCAGCGGCCAGACGGCGGCGTTGTGCAGCTCGAACAGGCGCCAGTAGACGCGCTCGGAGAACAGCAGGAAGTCCTCCGGCCGGTAGGTCCACCACGCCGCCATCACAGGTCCCGCAGATGGGTGGCAATGCGCTCGCGCAGCGCCGGGTCGGGCGGCGGCCCGGCGGCGGCGGCCAGGTTCTCGCGGACATGGTCGACGCGGGTGGTGGCGGGGATGGCGACGGTGACCGCGGGATGGCCGAGGATGAACGCGAGGATGAGCTGCGCCCAGCTCGCCGCCCCCGCGTCGGCCGCCCAGCCCGGCAGCGGCTCGCCCCGCAGGCGGCGGGTCAGCGCCCCCTGGCGGAAGGGGCGGTTGACGATGACGGCGACGCCGCGCTCCTCGGCCAGCGGCAGGATGCGCCGCTCCACCTCGCGGTCCAGCGGGTTGTAGGTGACCTGCACGAAGTCCAGCGGCCGCGACCGCATCACCCGCTCGAACAGGTCGTGACGCCGCCCCTCCGAGGTGGTGATGCCGACGTAGCGCAGCTGTCCCGCGGCCTTCATGGCGAGCAGCGTCTCCAGGTGCTCCTCCCAGGCCAGCAGGTTGTGGACCTGCATCAGGTCGAAGCGGGGCACCCCCCACAGGCGGCGCGATTCCTCGATCTGCCCCGGTCCGGCGGCGGGCGAGGAGATCCACACCTTGTCGGCGGAGAACAGGGTGGGCGGCCGCCCCAGCGCCGCCAGCCCGTGGCCGATCACCGCCTGGGAGGAGCCGTACATGGGCGAGGAATCGATCATCCGCCCGCCGCCGGCGAAGAAGGCCTCCATCACCGCCGTGCATTCCGCGCGCAGCGCCGGATCGTCGCCGACGTTGAAGGTGATCCACGACCCCAGGCCCACCGCCGGAACCGTTTCGCCGGTCGAGGGGATGCGCCGCAGGGCCGGCGCGGCGTCCCGGGAGGCGTTCCGGGCGACATCCTGGGCGGCGGCCGGGCCGGCCGGCAGCGCCCCGGCGGTGCCCGCCGCCAGCAGGCCCTTCAGCACGGTTCGCCGGGTCGTCGTCATGGCAGCCTCCAAAGGGATCGGGTCGGCACGGTCACGGGCGCACCGCGACGACCCGGTCGAACTCGCCCGGTTGCGGCGGCACCCAGTCGGCGCGCATGCGGGCGACCTGCCAGGGCGGCACCGCCGCGCCGCCCGCCGCCGCCCGTGCCGCCAGCCGGCGGTGCAGCTCGGCGTCGGGCGTCTCGAACACCACGCCGACCCGCTCCCACCCCGCCGGCACCCGCGACAGCACGCGGCGGCGCGCCTTGGGCGTCATGTTGGTGGCGTCGGCCACCACGTCCACCCCATGCGCGAAGGCCTCCCCCAGACGCCGCCGGTACTCCCTGTCGATCGCCTTGGCGAAGCCCGCCCACGCCTCGCGGTAGCCGATGCCGCGGGCGGCGGCGATCTCCTCCACCACGTCGTCGCGCGACACCGCCACCGCCGGCGGAGCGCGCCGCGCCAGCAGCGCGCGGCGCCACGTCGTCTTGCCGCTGCCGGGCGGCCCCATGAGGAGGTACAGCGTGGGCATCGCCCTTGTCGACAGGCGGGCCGCGGCGATGTCGCGGCCCGCCCGCGGGGACGGAAGCCGGCACGCCCTGTTGAGGGGGACGGCGGCGGACCGCGCGCGGCCCGGCCGCCCTCCACACACCACCCTCGACGGACCCAAGGAGGTTCCGATGCGTGTCAACGAAGCGATGACCCGCGACGTGCGGATCGCCAGCCCCGACCAGAGCATCCGCGAGGCCGCCAGCCTGATGGCCGAGATCGACGCCGGCGCGCTGCCGGTCGGCGACGGCGACCGCCTGGTCGGCATGATCACCGACCGCGACATCGCCATCCGCGCCGTCGCCCAGGGCAAGGGCCCCGACGCCAAGGTGCGCGACGTCATGACCCAGGACGTCAAGTACTGCTACGAGGATGAGGACGTCGACCACGTCGCCCGCAACATGGGCGACATCCAGGTCAAGCGCCTGCCGGTGGTCAACCGCGACAAGCGCCTCGTCGGCATCGTCGCGCTGGGCGACGTCGCCATCTCCCAGGGCGCCGGCACGGCCGGCAAGGCGGAGACCGGCATCGCCCGGCCGGGCGGCGCGCACAGCCAGACCGGCGGCCCGCGCCGCTGAGGCGCACCGGCGTGTCCGGACCGCCCCGGCGGTCCGGACACGTCAGGGCGCCGGCCGGTCGCCGGGAAGGTGCGCCGCCAGCAGACGGCGGATCGCCTCGCCGGTGACCGGCTTGCCCAGGTGATCGTCCATGCCGGCGGCCAGGCAGGCGTCGCGGTCCTCGGTCAGCACGTTGGCCGTCAGGGCGACGATCCGCTGCCGCCGGCCGGACGGGCGCCCCGCCTCCAGGGCGCGGATTCGCCGGGTCGCCTCGTAGCCGTCCATCCCCGGCATCTGGCAGTCCATCAGGACCAGGTCGTAGTCGGCTGCCGCCCAGGCGGCAACCGCCTCCTCGCCGGTCGTCGCGGTGTCGACCGTGCAGCCGAGCCGCCGCAGGAGCGCACGGGTGACCTCGGCGTTGATGAGGTTGTCCTCCACCAGCAGGACGCGGCCGGCGAAGCGGGCCGGCCCGTCGGCCGGCGGCGGCGGCGCGGCCACGGCACCGGCCGGCCCGGGGCCGAGCAGGCCGGCCAGCGCGTCGAACAGGTGCGCCCGGCGCACCGGTTTCTGCAGGCGGCGCGCGAACAGCCCGTCGCCGTCCGCCGTCCGCGCCGAATCCACCGAGGTGAGCAGCACCAGGGGCAGGGCGGCCGTCCGCGGCCGCGCCTTGAGGGCGCGGGCCAGGGCGGTGCCGTCCATGCCGGGCATCACCTGGTCGAGGATCGCCAGGTCGTATCCCGGCGCCTCCGGGGCCGCGCCGTCGAGCAGGGCGAGCGCCTGCGCGCCGTCCGCCGCGCCGTCGACGGCGGCGCCGCGGTCGGCCAGGGTGCGGACCAGGATCTCGCGGTTGGCGGCGTTGTCGTCGACCACCAGGACGCGCACCCCGGCAAGGCGCACGGCGCCGTCCGCCGCGGCCTCCCCGTGATCGCCCTTGGCGAGGCGGACGCGCAGGCGGAAGGTCGAGCCGACGCCCGGCTCGCTGTCCACCTCCAGCCCGCCGCCCATCATCCGGGCGAGGTCGCGGGCGATGGTCAGCCCCAGCCCGGTGCCGCCGTAGCGCCGCGTCGTCGACCCGTCGGCCTGGGCGAACGCTTCGAAGATGTGCTCGCGGACCGCGGCGGGGATGCCGATGCCGGTGTCGCGCACGGCGACGGCGAGGGTGACCGTCCCCGCGTCCTCGCCGGCCAGGGCCGCGGAGACGACGACCTCCCCGCGCTCGGTGAACTTGATGGCGTTGGCCACGAGATTGAGGAGGATCTGCCGCAGGCGGTTGGCATCGCCAACCACCGCCGCCGGCACGTCCGGGCCGATCAGGCAGGCCAGCTCGATGCCCTTGGCGCGGGCCCGCGGGGCGAAGCCGTCGGACAGGTCCTCGATCAGCGCGTGCAGGTCGAAGGGCAGGGCCTCCAGCTCCAGCTTTCCCGCCTCGATCTTGGACAGGTCGAGGACGCTGTTGATCAGGCCGAGCAGCGTCACCGCCGAGGTCCGGGCGGTCTCGGCGAAGTGGCGCTGGTGGGGATCGAGGCCGGTGTCGAGCAGCAGTTCCAGCATGCCGAGCGTGCCGTTCATCGGCGTGCGGATCTCGTGGCTCATGTTGGCGAGGAACTGCGATTTGGCCCGGCTCGCCGTTTCCGCCGCCTCCTTGGCCAGGCGCAGGTCGGCCACCGTCTTCTCCAGGTCGGCGGTGCGCGCGGCCACCTCGATCTCCAGGTTGGCGCGGTGGTGGGCGAGCGCGCGGTCGCGCTGGTCGATCTGCTCCAGCATGCCGTTGAAGCCGTCGATCAGCAGGCCGAGCTCGTCGTTGCCGGTGCGCGGCACCCGCACGGAATAATCGCTGCCCGCGGCGATGCGGGTCATCGCCCCCTGGAGCCGGCGGATGGGCTCGGAGATCAGCCGCTGCAGGAGGAGCGAGAGCGCCGCCGTGGCCGCCAGGCCGAGCGCGGCGACCGCCGCGGTGCGCAGGATGTGCCGGCGCAGGCGGTCGGTCAGCCGGCCGACGTCGGCGGCGATGCCGACCCGTCCGACAACCTCGCCCTCGAGGGCGACCGGCAGGGTCACCACCAGGGTCTCGCCGTCCCCGGCCGCGCCGTCCGGCGCCGTGGCCGCCGCGCCGTGCGGCGCCGTGGCAGCCGCGCCGTCCGGCGGATAGGTCGCCAGCGTGCGGCCGTCGCGGTCGACCACCCAGCCGGCCCGGACGTGGGTCTGCGCCTGCAGGGCCGACAGGGTGTCGGCGGCGGCGACCGCGTCGGCGAAGGCGAGGGGCGCCACCAGGTTGCTCGCCATCACCCGGGCGAGGCTGTCCAGCTCCTCGACCGCCTGCCGGCGCAGGGCCGCCATGACGTCGACCGCCAGCGCGGCGGCGGTGCCGAGAATGCCGACGCCGCACACCAGCAGCATGATGGCGATCAGCTTCCGGGCGATGGGAAGGTCACGGAACATCCGGGCGATCATGGTGCCCTCTCAACGATGCGCGCCAATCGTAGAACTTGCGAGCTGAGCGTGATCGAGCTTCCCTCCAGCGCCGCCAGATTGACCTCGAAACGCACGCGGCCGTCGTCCAGGACGAGGTTGATGGCGCCGCCGTGCCGCACGAAGTCGTCGCTGTCGCCGATGGTCAGCACCGGCCGGCCCCGCAGGGTCGGCACGACGTCGGCGAACCGCTCCACGGCGGGGCGGGCGACGAAGAGGATGTGGCAGGCGCCGGCCTCGGCCAGGGTCGCCTCGCGCACCGCCAGGCGGCGCTCGCCGACCGGCTTGCCCTCCAGCGTCGCCAGCACCGGGCCGAAGGGATTGCCGCCGCTCACGCACAGGACGAGCGGCGCGTCGGGGCCGGCGAAGGCCCCCGGCGGCCACGTCGCGAACTTGGCGAAGTTGTAGACGAACGCCGCCTTGACCTCGTACTCCGCCGCCCCGTCCACCTCCGCCGCCGCCGTTCCCGGCACCAGGCCGAGCATCGCGCCCATGGTGCTCCAGGCGACGGTGCGCAGGAGACGCTGACCGAACGCTCGGGTCGCGGAGGGCGTGGTCATGATGGCGCGCCTGCCGCCGCTCAGAAGCGCCGGGTCAGTCTGGCGTAGAGCGCGCTCTCCACCCGGCTGGGGGTCTGGTCGACGGTCAACGCGGTCGTCTCCAGACGATCGGCGCCGATCAGGTTCTGGCCGACCAGCGCCAGCTCCCACCCCTCGGTCGGCCGCCACGCCACGCGGACGTCGAGCCCGACATAGCCGTCCAGGTCGCCGGTGCGGAGCCGGTCGACGGCGCGCACGGCGACGTCGAGCTGCAGGTCGTGCGCCAGGTCGTGGGACGAGCGCAGCACGAGCTGGTGCAGCGGGCTGCCCCCCTCCGTCGCCTCGGCCGCGGCGGCACCGCCCGGGTCCTCGGCCGTCAGGTCCATGCGCAGCGCGCTGTACGCGCCACGCAGGCGCCAGCCCGGGCGCACCTCCCATTCCGCCGCGACCTCGACCCCGTACGTCTCGCCGTGCATGGCGTTCGACGCCGTCACCGGCAACAGCAGGTACGGAACCGCTCCGCCGCCCGCGACCGGGGGCTCGGCGGCGAAGACGCGCAGGTCGTCGTAGACGTTGTAGAACGCGGCGACGTCGACGGACAGCGACGGCGCCGGCCGCACCCGGTAGCCCGCCTCGTAGGCCACCACCGTCTCGGATTCCAGGTCGCTGTCCCCCATCAGCGACACCGCCAGCGGCGGCCCGAACGGCGTCGGCACCACCTGCTGGATGCCGGTGAAGTCGCGCTCGGCGCGCGACGGCGTGCGCACGGCCCGCGACACCGCCGCCCACACCACCTGCTCGCGGTCCGGTGTCCAGGCCGCCCGCACGGTCGGCTGCACCGCCAGGCCGGCGTAGTCGGTGTGTTCGAGCTTGCTGCCCGCCGTCAGGGTCAGCGTGTCGGGAACCAGCGTGACGGTGTCCTGGACGAACACGCTGAACCGGGGCTCGGCGCGCACCGCCGGGTCGGACTCGATCAGCCCCTCGCCGATGCGGCTGCGGTACCAGCGCGCGCCGAGGCCCCACACCACGTCGTGGCGCTCGCCCAGCGCGAAGCGGTGCTCGGCCTCGATGTCGGCGGTCTCCTCCAGGAAGCTCCCCAGCACGCTGTCGTACTTGTTGTTCTGGTAGTAGGCCTGGACGGCGAGGTGGGAGACGTCCGACAGGGTGCGCCGCCAGTGGGCGCGGACGTTGGCGGTGCTCTCCCGGGCATCGGCCGACACCGCGCGCGACCAGGGCGGGGAGAACAGCGGCGCGAAGGCGGTGTCCTCGGTGCGGCCGGCGAACAGGTCGCCCTGCAGGGTGAGGCGGTCGCGCGCGGTGAGGTCGAGGTCGGCGCGGAAGCCGGTGCGCCGCAGCCGGCTGTCGTCCTCCTCCGAACCCGGCGCGGCGGTGCCGCCGGAGTCGCGGGCGGTGGCCTCGCCGTAGAACCGGACATGGCCGAGCCCGCCCAGCCGGCCGCCGTAGCGCACGCCGAACGAGCCGCGCTCCTCGGTCCCGGCGGTCGCCGTCACCAGCCCGCCCTGCGTCCGCTCGGCCGGCTTGGTGACGATGTTGATGACGCCGTTGACGGCGTTGGCGCCCCACAGCGAGGCGCCGGGCCCGCGCACCACCTCGATGCGGTCGACGTCCTCCAGGAACGTGCCCTCGCGCTCCCACAGGATGCCCGAGAACAGCGGCGTGTAGGCGCTGACCCCGTCGACCAGCACCAGCAGCTTGTTGGCGTCCCGCCCGCTGAAGCCGCGCGCCGTGACGAACCACTTGTTGGAGCCGACGCGCGACACCTGGACACCGGGCACCAGGCGCAGCGCCTCGGGGATGCTGGTGGCGCCGGACCGGCGGATCTCGTCGCCGGTCAGCACGAACACCGCCGCCGCCGCGTCGCCCAGGCGTTGCGGCCGCTTCGCCGCCGAGGTGACGGTCACCTCGATCGACATCAGCTCCTCGAGGCTGAGGGCGGTCAGGTCGGTGGCGCCATGGTCGGTGGAGGCCAGGGCGCCGGCGGCGCCCAGGAGCACGCAGGGACCGGCCAGTCCGCCGAGCCCCCTCTCCACGATCCGCCGCATCGCGAATCCCCGCACGGAGCCCCCTCCGATTCCGGCTATGACTCGATTCGCCTCAAATCTATAACTTCCGAAGGTGGAAGGGAACCGCCGCACGCGGCGGAGGCGCGGCGAGGGAACCGCGGCGCCGCCTCCGCCGTTGGGCGGAGGAGATGCCGCGTGGGAGCATGCCATGGCCGTCGGATCCCTGCCGCCCTTCGTTCCCTACTGCGGCGCTCCTCCCGTTCCGCAGACGCTGCTGGGCGCCTGGAACGGCGACCCCGTCCTGCTCGGTCTCTTCGCGGCGTCGGCGGCCGCCTACGTCCTGCTGTGGCGGCGCCACGGCGACGCCTTCGCCCCCCATCAGCCGCTGTGCTTCGCCGCGGCGTGGGCGGTCCTCTTCGCCGCTTTCGTGTCGCCGCTGTGCAACCTGACGTCCGCCCTGTTCTCGGTGCGCGTCGCGCAGCACCTCCTCACCATCCAGGTCGCGGCGCCCCTGCTCGTCGCGGCATGGCCGCGCGCCGTGCTGCGCTGGCCGGGGTGGGCACGGGCGCTGGCGGGACCGCTGGCCGTTCCCGAGATCGCCTGGGCGTCGTTCGGCATCTTTCTCTGGATCTGGCATCTGCCCGGGCCCTACATGACCGCGTTGCGGTACGACGCGGTGCTCTGGGCGATGCACGGCACCCTTCTCGTTTCGGCCGTCGCCGCGTGGCGGAGCGTGCTCGCGCCGGGGGAACCGGCCATGCGGGGGCTGCTCGCCGCGTTCGGCACCTCGGTCCACCTGACCCTGCTCGCCGCGCTGCTGATCTTCGCTCCCGCCCCCCTGTTCAGCTACCACCTGACCACGACGCTGGCGTGGGGGCTCACGCCGCTGCAGGACCAGCAGCTCGGCGGACTGGTCATGGGCGTGATCGGCGCGGCGGCCTATGTGGCGCTCGCCCTCTTCGCCACGGTGCGCTGGCTCATCAGCCTCGAGCGGACGCATCCCGGTTGATCCGTCGGCCAAGCCGGCGCCGCGCGGCCGGCGCGGCGCCGCCGCTCAGCGGGCGCCGTCCAGCGGCGGCACGCGGGCGACGAACCGGCCCTTGACCCCGTCCGGCCACTGGCGGAACGGGACCACGCCGTCGGCGGAGGCGCCGTACGCTTCGGCGTAGGCGACGAGCGTCCGCGCGGTCGCCGGCGTCGGCGCCAGGTCGCCGAGGACGTAGGCCATCTTGCCCGCCGCCCGCAGGTGGACGGCGCAGGGCCGGCGGCAGCTCATCAGGCAGCGCATGGTCGACAGACGGATGTCGGCCGGGTCCGCGCGCCCGGCGAGCGCGGCGCGCAAGGCGTCGGCGAGGACCGCGCCCGCGGTCGGGCCGTCCGGCCCCTCCTGGACGGCGTCGGGGTGGCGGCAGGTTTCACAGACGATGATCTCGGTCACGGCGACGGATCTCCGGGTGGTGGGCGGACGTGCGATGCCGACCCCGCGGGACGGCGGGGCGGCGCGCAGGCCGGTGCGAAGACTGCGGGAGCCGGCGGAACAGCCGGGCGGCGGCGCTGTTGGCCTCGCCATCGGCACCGGAAGAGACGTTGCGGAGGGCCCTCCATGAGCGATCCCGTGTGGTGGAAGCGCGGCACCGTGTACCAGGTCTACCCCCGGTCGTTCCAGGACAGCGACGGCGACGGCGTGGGCGACCTCGCCGGCATCCGCCAGCGTCTCGACCATCTGCAGTGGCTGGGCGTCGACGCCGTGTGGATCTCGCCGATCTACCCGTCGCCGATGGCGGACTTCGGCTACGACGTCGCCGACTACACCGGCATCCACCCGATGTTCGGCGACCTCGCCGCCTTCGACGCGCTGGTGGCCGACGTCCACCGCCGCGGCATGCACCTGATCCTCGACTTCGTGCCCAACCACAGCTCCGACGAGCACCCCTGGTTCAAGGAATCCCGCTCGTCGCGCGACAACCCCAAGCGCGACTGGTACATCTGGCGCGACCCCGCCGCCGACGGCGGCCCGCCCACCAACTGGCTGTCGGAGTTCGGCGGCAGCGCCTGGACCTTCGACGAGCGCACCGGCCAGTACTACTACCACGCCTTCCTCGACCGCCAGCCCGACCTGAACTGGCGCAACCCCGAGGTCGTGGCGGCCATGCACGACGTCCTGCGCTTCTGGATGGAGCGCGGCGTCGACGGCTTCCGGGTCGACGTGATCTGGCACATGATCAAGGACGACCGCTTCCGCGACAACCCGCCCAACCCCGGCTACCAGCCGGGCGACGCGCCCAACCGCGCGGTGATCCCGCGCTACACCGCCGACCGCCCGGAGGTCCACGACGTCGTCGAGGGTCTGCGCGCGGTGATCGACGAGTACCCCGACCGCCTCATCATCGGCGAGATCTACCTGCCCGTCGATCGGCTGGTCGCCTACTACGGCCGCGACCTCAAGGGCGTGCACCTGCCCTTCAACTTCCAGCTCCTGCAGGCGGAGTGGCACGCCCGCCCGCTGGCCGAGCTGATCGTCGAGTACGAGCGCTCGCTGCCCGAGGGCGGCTGGCCCAACTGGGTGCTGGGCAACCACGACAAGCCGCGCATCGCCACCCGGGTGGGGCGCGCCCAGGCGCGCGTCGCCGCCATGCTGCTGCTGACCCTGCGCGGCACGCCGACGCTCTATTACGGCGACGAGATCGGCCTGTGCGACGTCCCCATCCCGCCGGAGCGGGTGCAGGACCCCTTCGAGAAGAACGTGCCGGGGCTCGGCCTCGGCCGCGACCCGCAGCGCACGCCGATGCAGTGGGACGACGGCCCCGGCGCCGGCTTCACCACCGGCGAGCCGTGGCTGCCGCTGACCGACGACCGCGCGCGCTGCAACGTCGCCTGCCAGCGGGCCGATCCGGACTCCCTGCTCAACCTCTACCGCCGGCTGATCGCCCTGCGGCGGACCGAGCCGGTGCTCAACGTCGGCGACACCGCCATGGTGGAAGCGCGCGGCGACATCCTCGCCTACCGCCGCCGCCACGGCGACCGCCACCTCCTGGTGGCGCTCAACCTCGGCGCGGCGGCGCAGCGCATCGACCTGCCCGACGGCTTCCGGCGCGGCCGCGTCGTGCTCTCCACCGACCGCCGCCGCGAGGGCGCCGAGGAGGACGGGGAACTGCACCTCGACCCCGGCGAGGGGGCGATCGTCGAGCCGGCGTGAGGCGGACCGGCCGCCCTCGTCATGCGACGTCGCATGACGAGGGCGGCCGCGACCATTCCCGCCCCCGGCCTGTTGATGGGGTGGAGCGAACAGCGAGGCAACCGCATTGGCCGAACCGGACCGCCGCGCCCATCCCGCCGCGCCCGCGCCGATCCCGGCGGAGAAGGCCCGCGGCGCGCGCATCGCGCTGACCACCCCGGCCCGCCGGGCGATCTTCATCGCCGGCCTGGTCGGCTTCGTCGTGCTGGCGCTGCTGGGCTGGGCCGTGGCGGCGCCGGCCGGCCCCGAGGCCGTTCCCGAGACCGTTCCAGACGGCGGCGGGCCGCCGCCGTACGTCAGGAGTCCGCGATGATCCAGAGCCTGCAGATCCTGCGCGACCATGCGATCCGCGCCAGCGACGGCGCCCTCGGCGGCGTCTCCGACCTTTACGTCGACGACGCGTCCTGGGCGGTGCGCTACCTCGTGGTCGACACCGGCACCTGGCTGCCCGGCCGCAAGGTCCTGATCGCCGCATCGGCGCTGGGCCGGCCGGACGCGGGGCGGCGCGAGGTCCCGGTCGCCCTGACCCGTGCCCAGGTCAAGGACAGCCCGGACATCGACACGGACAAGCCGGTCGGCCGCCAGCACGAGATCGACCTCGCCCGGTTCTACGGCTGGGCGCCCTACTGGGAGACGGCGCCGGTGCTCGGGCCGTTCCCGCCGGCGGTCGAGCCGGCCTTCCCGGCGCCGCCGGTCCCGCCCGGCGATGGCCCGCCGGCGGGCGATCCGCACCTGCGCAGCGGCCGCGAGATCATCGGCTACGCCATCGGCGCCGAGGACGGCGACCTCGGCCGGGTCGACGATCTCCTGGTCGACGACGCCGACTGGCGGGTGCGCTACCTCCGGGTCGACACCGGCGGCTGGCTGTCGGGGCGCAAGGTGGTGCTGTCGACCGACTGGATCGACGCCATCGACTGGGCCGCCCGGACGGTGGGCGTCGGCCTGACGCGCGGCCAGGTCGAGGCCGCGCCGGCGTACGACGCGGTGTCCGGCGTCGACCGCGCGTACGAGGAGACCCTCCATCGTTCCTACGCCAGGACGCCCTACTGGGGCCTGTGACGGCCCTACTGGGGCCTGTGACGGCCGTCCGGGGCCGCCGCGGACGCCGGGATCCCCGGAATTGAACGGCCGGGGGCCTTGTGGCATGCTGCCGCCCCTTCGTTCACCCCCCATCGACTGTTGGCCGTTATGACCGTCCGCACCCGCGTCGCCCCGTCGCCGACCGGCGATCCCCACGTCGGCACCGCCTACATGGCGCTGATGAACTACTGCTTCGCCAAGAGCCAGGGCGGCCAGTTCCTGCTGCGCATCGAGGACACCGACCGGGTGCGCTCCACCGCCGCGTCGGAGCGCATGATCCTCGACGCCCTGCGCTGGTTCGGCGTGACGTGGGACGAGGGACCCGACGTCGGCGGCCCGCACGGCCCCTACCGCCAGAGCGAGCGCAGCGCCATCTACCGCGAGCACTGCGACCATCTGCTGGAGCAGGGCCACGCCTTCCGCTGCTTCTGCACGCCCGAGCGCCTGGAGACCATGCGCCGCGCCCAGCGCGCCCAGGGCCAGCGGCAGATGTACGACGGGCGCTGCCTGAACCTGTCGCAGGAGGAGATCGCCGACAAGCTCGCCGCCGGCGTCCCCCACGTCGTGCGCATGAAGGTGCCGAAGAGCGGTGCGTGCACCGTGCACGACATGAAGCGCGGACCCATCGAGATCGAGTGGTCGACGGTCGACATGCAGGTGCTGATGAAGTCGGACGGCCTGCCGACCTACCACCTCGCCAACGTGGTCGACGATCACCTCATGGGCATCACCCACGTGCTGCGCGGCGAGGAGTGGCTGCCGTCGGCGCCCAAGCACGTGCTGCTCTACCAGTATTTCGGCTGGGAGATGCCGAAGCTGTGCCACATGCCGCTCCTGCGCAACCCCGACAAGACCAAGCTCAGCAAGCGGCGCAACCCCACCAGCATCCTCTACTACCAGCGCGCCGGCTACCTGCCGGAGGCGCTCGTCAACCTGCTCGGCCTGATGGCGCTGTCGGTGCCCGAGGGCGACGAGATCCGCTCGCTCGACGAGATCGTCGCCCAGTTCGACGTCGACAACATCTCGTTGGGCGGCCCGGTCTTCGACATCCCCAAGCTCAACTGGCTGAACGGCCGCTACATCCGCGAGAGGCTGACGCTCGACCAGTTCATGGCCAAGGTGGCGGAGTGGGCGGTCAACCCCGCCTACATGCGCCCCATCGCCGACATGGCGCAGACCCGCATCGAGAAGTTCTCCGACCTCGGCCGGCTGGTGTCGTTCTTCTTCGCCGGCAGCGTCGACTACGCGCCGGAGGCGCTGGCCGCCGGCAAGATCAAGGGCGACGACCTGCGCCGCATGCTGCAGATGACCCTGTGGCGCTTCGACACGCTGCCGGAGTGGGAGGCGCCGGCCATCGAGGCCGCCATGCGGGCGCTGTGCGACGGGATGGGCTTCAAGTTCCGCGACTTCATCAAGCCCTTCTACGTCGCCGTCAGCGGCAGCGCGCAGTCGGTCCCGGTCATCCAGTCCATGGAGCTGCTGGGCCGCGACCTGACCCGCGAGCGGCTGCGCCAGGCGCTGACCCGGCTGGGCGGCGTCAGCAACGCCGAGCTGGAGGCGTGGAAGAGCGCCGAGCCGGCCGAGGCGGCCGACGGCGCCGACGCGGGCTGACCCGCGGTCTCGTTCCGTTCCGCCGGCATCTTGATTTGCCGGCGGAAATCCCCATATCGGTGGTCGTTCCCGACCCTGCCCACCATCCGGGCCGCATCCATGGCCGCTGGCGGACGGCGCTCCCGAGGAGGCCGTCGGCCGGCGTTGTTGCCGTCGCACGCCGGGAACCGAAGGGGGAGACTGTTTTGACGCATCCGACCGCCACCGACGATACGCTGAACCTGTACCTCAAGGACGCCCGCCGCTACGCCTACCTCACCGCCGAGGAGGAACGCGATCTGGCGGCGCGCTGGCATCACGGCCGCGACGCCAAGGCGCTCGACCGCCTGGTCGGCTCGCACCTGCGCCTGGCCTTCAAGATCGCCAAGGGTTTCCAGGGCTACGGCCTGCCGCTGGCCGACCTGGTTGCGGAGGCCAACCTCGGCCTGATGACGGCGGCGCAGAAGTTCGATTCCGACAAGGGGTTCCGCTTCGCCACCTACGCCACCTGGTGGATCCGCGCCTCGGTGCAGGAGTACGTGCTGCACAACTGGTCGCTGGTGAAGATCGGCACCACGGCGGCGCAGAAGAAGCTGTTCTTCAGCCTGCGCCGGCTCAAGGCCGAGCTGCGCGAGCTCGACAACGGCGACCTCACGCCGGAGGCCGTCGCCACCATCGCCACCGAGCTGGACGTGCCGGAGGCGGAGGTGGTGTCGATGAACCGCCGCCTCGGCAACGATCGCTCGCTCAACGTCGCCCTGTCCGCGGACTCCGAGATGGAGTGGCAGGACCTGCTGGCCGACGAGGAGCAGAACCAGGAGCGCACCCTGGCGGACGCCGAGGAGCGCAGCCAGCGCCTGGACTTCCTGAAGCTGGGCCTGAACGCGCTGGACGACCGCGAGCGGCAGATCCTGGTGGCCCGCCGCCTGCGCGACGAGCCGGAGACCCTGGAGGAGCTGAGCCAGAAGCTGAAGGTCTCGCGCGAGCGGGTGCGCCAGCTCGAGGTGCGCGCCTTCGAGAAGGTCCGCAAGGCGGTGGCCGCCCTGGCCCGCGCCCGCGAGAACGGCCTGCCGCTGCTGGGATCGCCCCTGCCTGCCTGACGACGCCCATTGCCGAAAAACCGCGGCATCCTGCTGGAGCAAGATCGCTTTTGGCCGGATCGGCCAAAAGCGATCTTGCTCTGAACATTTGAATTTAGAGCGGGATCACTCCAGGTGATTCCACCTGGAGTGATCCCGCTCTAGGATGCCGCGGCTTTCTCCTGCCCGGGTGTCGCCATGGATTGGTCCGCCGGTTACGTCGTCGATACCCTGTGCTCGCCCGGCTTCTACCGCGAGATGGCGCCGTCCTACACCGGTTTCGCCGCCCTGCTGGCCGGCGTGGCGCCGCCGTGGCAGGACGGCGGGCCGGCGACGGCCCTGGAGCTCGGCTGCGGCCTCGGCTTCGGCACCGCCGTGCTGGCCGCCGCCAACCCCGACGGCGCCTGGACCGGCGTCGACTTCAACCCAGACCACGTCGCCGCCGCCGAGGCGTTCCGCGACGCCGCGGGGCTCGGCAACCTCGCCTACGCCGACGCCGGCTTCGCCGAGTACCGGCCGCCGCCGGGGGTGCAGTACGCGGCACTGCACGGCGTCTATTCCTGGATCGGCACCGCGGACGCCGGACACCTCCGGGCCATCCTGCGGGCCGGCCTGGCGGTGGGCGGGCTGGCCTACGTCTCCTACAACTGCCAGCCCGGCTGGGCGGCCGCCGCCCCGCTGCGCCGCCTGTTCGCCGAGCACGCCCGGCGCGGCGCCGGCAGCGCCGGCGAGCGGGCGGCGGCGGCGGTCGCGTTCGCCCGCACGCTCGCCGATGCCGACGCCGGCTACTTCGCCGCCAACCCCGGCCTGCGGGCGCGCCTGGAGACCATCGCCGGCCAGGACCCGCGCTACCTCGCCCACGAATACCTGAACGCCGCCTGGCGGCCGCTCTTCCACGCCGACGTGGCGGCGGAGCTGGCCGAGGCGAAGCTCTCCTTCGTCGCCTCCGCCGACCCCGCCGAGGCCTTCCCCGCGCTGTCCCTGCCGCCGCCGCTCGCCGCCCTGGTCGCCGCCCAGCCCGACCGGGTGATGGCCGAGACGGTGCGCGACGTGGCGCTCAACCGCCAGTTCCGCCGCGACCTGTTCGCCCGCGGCCGCCGCCCGCTCACCGCCGCCGAGCGCACCGAGCGGCTGCTGGCGACCGGCCTGGCGACCCTGGTCTATCCCGACGACCTGCGCCTGCCGGCCCACGAGGCGGCCGGCGCGGTCCGTGCCCGCGCCGTGGTGGAGCGGCTGTGGCGCGACGGCCCGCAGCCCCTGTCGGCGCTGCTCGACCGGGCGGACGGGCTGGAGGCGCTGCTGCCGGCGGTGGCGCTGCTGGTCCAGGGCGGGCAGATCCACCCGGTGGCGCGGCCGGTCGACGAGGCGGCCCGCGCCGTCGCCCGCCGCTTCAACGGCGCGGTGTGCGACGCCACCCGGCGCGGCCGCGAGCTGGGCGTCTTCGCCGCCCCGGCGATCGGCAGCGGCGTCCCGGCCGGCCCGCTGGAGCAGGCGGTCTACCGCGCCTTGGTCGATCATCCCGACGCCGGCGAGGGCGCCCTCGCCGACGCCGTCCTCGACGAGCTGGAGCGCAGCGGCCGGCCGCTGCTGCGCGACGGCCGTCCCATCGCCGACCTGGCGGACCGCCGCGACGAGCTGCGCGGCCGCCTGCGCCTGCACCGCGACCGCCGCCGGCCGGTCTGGCGGACGCTCGGCGTGCTGTGACCGCCCGGGGCGTTCGGACGACTCACTCCCGCGCGTAGAGATAGGCGGCCATGGCGCGGGCGTGCTCGGGCTTGACGCCCATGTCGGGCATGGCGGTCAGCGGGTCCACCTCCTGGGGCGCCTGCACCCAGCGCAGGAAGTTGTCGATGGTGTTGGGCAGGACGCCGGCGATGTAGCGCCGCCCGGCGAAGCCCTCCAGCGGCGGGCCGGTGCGCGGCGTCGGGCCGACCACGCCGGGGACGGTGTGGCAGGTGATGCAGGCGTACTGGCGCAGGGCCTCCGCCCCCTCCCGCGGGTCGCCGAGGTCGCGCGGCACGTCGAAGGTGTCGACGTTGGGGGCGTGCAGGCTCCACGCCTCGACGTCCGTCGGCGCCACCGCCGGCGCCGCCGCAGGCTCTTGGGCCGCCCGCGGCTGGTCGCAGGCCGCCAGCAGGGCGAGCGCGGCGAGGGACGCGGCGACGCGCGGCGTCATGATCCACCTCCCTCGGCGACGTGGCCGTCGCCGGCGTTCAGGGCCCGGTACTCGGCCGGCGTCATCCGCGCCAGGCTCTCCACGAAGGCGGTCACCGCCCACAGCTCCGGGTCCGCCATCCGGTACTTCCAGGCGGGCATGCCCGACATCTTGATGCCGTGCTTGACGGCCCAGTAGATCTCCGCCGGCGTGCGGTCGCGGGCGGTCTGCATGAGCGGCGGCGGCAAGGGGTTCATGCCCATGGCGAAGGGCTCCGGGGCGACGCCCGGCCCGCCGTGGCACTTCTGGCAATGCTCGCGGTACTCCCGGGCGCCGGAGGCCAGGTGCTCCGGCGTGGCGAAATCGTCGGGCACGGCGACGCCGGCGGCGTGGGTCTCCACCGAATGGGTGAGCGCGGTGTCCAGCGCCCAGTAGGTGATGGCCCAGTGCTGGGAGACCGCCGAGATGTTGTAGATGCCGGAATGGATGAAGGCGACGGCGCCGCCCGCACCCAGCACGCCCAGCGCCACCAGCGTGGCGGCGACGGTGAGGAGGGTCCGCTTCACGTCACGATCCTCCGACGCTGTAGAGATAGCCGGCGATGGCGCGCGCCTCCCCGTCGGTGACGGCGAGATCGGGCATGGCGGTGCGCGGGTCGATGGCGACGGGGTCGCGGATCCACGCCTCCAGGTTCTCCGGCAGGTTGGGCAGCACCCCGCCGACGTAGACCTGGCGCGCCATGGCGGTCAGCGGCGGCCCGACCTGGCCGTTGGCGCCGGCCACCCCGGGAATGACGTGGCAGGTGCCGCAGCCGTGGCGGCGGAAGGCGGCCTGGGCGCGCTCCTCCGCGTCGCCGCTGCGGGCGATGGCGATGGCCTCGGCGACCGGCCGCGGCAACCCGGCGGCGGGCCGGCCGCCGTCGCAGCCGGCCGGCGCGGCGCCGGCCAGCAGCAGCAGCGCCAGCCCGCCGGCGATGCGTGTCGTCTCCCTCATGCCCCTCCTCAACGCCCGGCTCCCGGATTGCTCTCGCGCCGACGGGCGCGCAAATCCATGTCGTTCAGCAGGCCGGCGACCAGCGCCAGCCCGCCCACCACGTAGGACAGGCCCGCCGGCACCCACATGATGAGGCCGCCGAGCTGCTGGTCCTCGAGCGCCGTCAGCCCCCAGGCCGGGGCGGTGGCGGCGTAGACCGGGTACCAGGCCGACGCCGAGAAGGTCAGCAGCGCGCCCAGCAGGCTGCCGTGCACCGCCGTGCCGAAGAGGTAGAACACTCCCGTCCCCTGGCTGCCGCCGCGCCGCCGGCGGTCGAGCACGCCGGCCCAGAAGGCCAGCGCCGCGCCGAAGAAGCTGGCGTGCTGCACCGTGTGGACGAGGTCGTCGACGACGGAGGCCTGGAACAGCATCGGCGCGTGCCAGCCCCACAGCACCACCGCCTGCACCCAGAAGGCGACGGCGGGCCGGCACAGCCGGCGCACCAGCGCCGCCAGGCCGATCGCCGACACCGCCCCGGCGGCCCCGCCGCGCCAGCCGGCCGGCAGGCCCCACACCATCACCGGCAGCGGCCGCCCGAGCACCAGGAGCGGTGCCGCCACCGTCATCAGCAGCTCGTGCTGCACCATGTGCGCGGCGAACAGCGCGTCGCCCATGGGGTCGACCGGCGAGCACAGGGCGACGAAGGCGGTCAGCCAGCCCAGCGAGAAGCACCAGGCCTCGCGGACGCGCCCCGCGACGTCGGCCGACGTGGCGCGGCGCAGCCGCCGCCAGCCCACGGCGTAGAGCACCCACGACAGCAGCAGCGGCACCAGCGCCCAGGGATCGGCGCCCCACTGCCACAGCCAGTCGGAATGGGGGTGCGGCGGCACGCCGCCGACGGCGTGGGCGGCCGCCGGTCCGCCGCCCACCAGCGGCGCGAGGGCGAGCAGGGGGATCAGCGGGCGCATGCGCCGACCACCAGGGTGGGAATGGATTCGACGACGATGGCGACCAGCGACAGGGCCCCCAGCGCGAGCCCGGCCGCCGCCAGGAAGCGGGCGCGCTTGTAGGCGCGCTCGCCCATCGCCGGGCGGGCGGCGGCGGCGCGGCGGCGGTTCCGCCAGCCGACCAGCAGTCCGGCCGCCGCCACGACGAGGGTGCCGGCGGTGATCAGGTGCAGGACGAGCCGGTGGCCGTCCTGGCAGATCCACGGCACCAGCCCGTAGCTGAGTGACTCGTGGACCGCCCAGGCGAGCGGCCCGAGGAACCAGCCCGCCCACAGCAGCGGGGCCGACGGCGGGGCGGGGTGGGGGCGTGCGGTCGGCGGCATCGCGTCTCTCCCTCCCCCTACAACAGCCGCGGCGACCAATAGAGGACGAGGTAGAACGGGATCCACACCGAGCAGACGAAGTACCAGTAGAGGGTGTCGACGATGACGGCGAGCTGGCGCTCCTTGGTGAAGTAGCCCATGGCCGCCAGCACGGCGATGGCGGCGCTGCCGACGATGGCCGAGGCGACGTGGGTGAAGTGGAAGCCGGTGATCGCCCAGACGATGGAGGCGTAGGCGTGCTCGTCCCAGCGGTAGGGGAAGCGCGCCATCTCCAGCCCGCGCAGGACCAGCACCAGGCAGTGCAGCAGGACACTCAGCGACACGCCCCACACCAGGACGCGCTGGTTGCCGCGGTTGATGCCCCAGCTCGCCCACCACATGGTGACCATGCTGGCCAGCAGCAGCCCGACGTTGACCGACGCCCACAACAACGGCGGCGGCTCCACGCCCGGCGGCGGCCAGTGCGCGGCGTTGACCCGCAGATAGAAGTAGCTGGCGATGAAGGCGGTCACCACCGACAGCTCGATGGCGATCAGGCCGAGCACGCCCCACCACAGCGGGTGCCGGCTGCCGGCGAACCGGCTGAGGCCGGCGACGTCGACGACGGGGGTGATGCGGACGTCCGCCATGGTTCAGTCCTCCCGCCAGGGACGGCGCGGCCAGAACCACGCCAGGAACGAGAAGAAGGCGAGGAAGAAGGCGACCACGAAGAAGATCGGGTCGGCGAGGATGCCGATGAAGCCGAGCGACGCCGCCACCGCCGAGAGGAAGGGGTAGGGGGTCGGGCCGGGCAGCACGTCGACCGACTGCGGCTCGGCGTCCAGCGCCGTGGTCACCAGCATCTCGCGGCGGTCGGAGCGCAGCCCGGTGACCACCGGGCGCTCGCCGCTGGCCCGCTCGTCCCACAGCGGCCAGCGGCTGCGCACCACCGGGATGTGGCGGTGGTTGTAGGGCGGCGGCGGCGAGGACGTCGCCCATTCCAGGGTGTCGGCGTCCCAGGGATTGTCGCCGGCCGGCGCGCCGTGGCGAAGGCTCCACACCGCGTTGAGCGCCGTCGTCAGGAAGCCCGCTGCCAGGACGAACGCCCCCACGGTGGCCAGCCGGTTCAGGTCGCCCCAGCCCATCCCGTCCAGGTACAGGTAGACGCGCCGCGGCATGCCCTCCAGGCCGAGCTGATGCATGGGGAAGAAGGTCAGGTTGAAGCCGACGAAGGCGAGCGCCACGCTCCAGCGCCCCAGCCGCTCGCTCATCAGCCGGCCGGTCATCTTCGGGTACCAGTAGTAGAAGCCGCCGACCGCCGGGAAGACGGCGCCGCCGATCAGCACGTAATGGAAGTGGGCGACCAGGAAATAGGTGTCGTGGACCTGGCGGTCGAAGGGGATGGAGGCGACCATCACGCCGGTGAGCCCGCCGGCCACGAACACGGCGAAGAAGCACAAGACCCACAGGAGCGGCGTCCTGAAGCGCAGCTTGGCTCCCCACAGCGACATCAGCCAGCAGAACACCTGGATGCCGCTGGGGATGGCGATCATGGCGCTGGCCGCCATGAAGAAGCTCATGCCGAGCTGCGGCAGGCCGGTGGTGAACATGTGGTGCACCCACAGGCCGAAGCTGACGAAGCCGTTGGCCACCAGCGCCACCACCAGCGCCGTGTAGCCGAAGATCGGCCGCTGCGTGAAGGTGGCGATGATGGTCGAGATCATGCCCAACGCCGGCACCAGGATGATGTAGACTTCGGGATGGCCGAAGAACCAGAACAGGTGCTGCCACAGCAGCGGCTGGCCGCCGTAGTCGGGCTGGAAGAAGCGGGTGTCGATGAGCTGGTCGAGGATCAGCAGGGTGCTCGACACGATGATCGACGGCATGGCGAACAGGATCATGAAGGCGGTGACCAGCACCGCCCAGACGAACAGCGGCATGCGGTTCAGCGACATGCCCGGCGCGCGCAGCTTCAGGGTGGTGACGATCAGCTCGACCGCCGCGGTCAGGGCCGAGACCTCGACGAAGGTGATCATGGTCGTCCAGATGCCGGCCCCCAGGCCCGGCGAGTAGAGCTCGTTGGCCAGCGGCACGTAGCTGAACCAGCCCACCGCCGGGGCGACGCCGAGGAACAGGGAGCCCACGAAGATCGTCGAGCCGATGAGATAGACGTAGTAGCCGAAGGCGTTGAGGCGCGGGAACGCCATGTCGCGCGCGCCGATCATCAGCGGCACGATGTAGATCGCGAAGCCCTCCATCACGGGAATCGCGAACAGGAACATCATGGTCGTGCCGTGCACGGTCATGAGCTGGTTGTAGAGGTTGGGGCCGACCAGGTCGTTCTCCGGCTGCGCCAACTGCAGGCGCATCACCAGCGCCATGGCGCCGGCGAGCAGGAAGAAGACGAAGGCGGTGACGATGAAGCGCCGGCCGATGATCCGTTGGTTCACCGGCATGAACCAGCCGAGCAGGCCGCCGGGCGAGCCCCAGGTGCGGGCCAGCCGCTCGGTCTCGGCGTCGTAGGCGGCGGGGGCGGCGGCGGCGCCCGTGGCGGTGGCGGGTTCGTTCAGGGGCATGGGCGTCTCACCGCAGGCTCTCGAGCCAGGCGACCAGCGCGTGCAGGTCGGCCGGCTGCAGCGCGAAACCGGGCATCAGGCTGCCCGGCTTGACGTGCTGGGGATCGGAGATCCAGCCGCCGAGGTTGCCGCGGCTGTTGGGAAGGGTCGCGGCCGCCAGCGTGCGGCGCGAGGCGAGGTGGGTCAGGTCGGGGCCGCGCTCGCCGGCGGCGGCGGTGCCGCGCACGGTGTGGCAGCGGCCGCAGCCGGCCGTGCCGAAGGTCTCGGCGCCGCGGGCCAGCAGCAGTTCCGCCGGCGGCGTCGCCGGGCGGGCCTGCGCTGCGAGCCAGGCGGCGAAGTCCGCCTCCGGCTCGGCCACGACGACGAAGCCCATCAGCGCGTGCTGCACGCCGCAGAACTCGGCGCACTGGCCGCGGTAGACCCCGGGCTCGCCGGCCACCAGCCGGGTCTCGTTGGTCAGCCCCGGGATGAGGTCAGTCTTGCCCTGCAGGTTGGGCACCCAGAAGCTGTGGATCACGTTGTCGGAGATGAGCCGGATGCGCACCGGCCGGCCCACGGGGATGTGGATCTCGTTGGCGGTGACGACCGGCTCACCGCCGGGGCCGTCGGGGTAGCGAACCTCCCACCACCAGCGCTCGCCGCGCACCTCCACCACGAGGGCGTCGGCGTCGCGGGGCAGGGTGGTGGCCCGGCCGATCAGCACGCCCGAGACGGTCAGGGCGAAGATGGCGGCCAGCGGGGCGACGATGCCGCCGAGGACGACGACGGCCGTGCGCCCGCGCTCGCCGATCGGCCGGGCGCGGCGGCGCAGCCCGGCCGCCAGGACGGCGAGGACGGCCGCCAGCACGACGGCGGCGACGGCGAACATCCACCAGCCGAGATCCGCCACCATGGCGGCGTCGGGCCCCTTCGGATCGAGGGCGGACTGTTGTCCGGAACAGCCGGGCAGGGCGGCCGCAAACAGCGTTGCGGCCACCGCACGCAGGGTTGTGCGACGGTCCAAGCGCACGGACATGGGACTCCAGGGCGTGTGGGCTTCCGGCGGATGGCTGTCTTGTCAACGGGAAGGGGCGCGGAGCGTTCCTGGAAACGTGGCCGCGGCGCCCACCCGACCCTCCGCCACTCCGCGTGGCGCGCGGATCGACACAGTCAGGCGCATTTCGCCCGAGGTGCGGATCGGGCGAGAGAAAAAGCCCCTCTCCCCTGGCGGGCTAGCAGATTCATACCCCCGAGCCGAACCCACGAGTGCCCCCACCCTGACCCTCCCCCGCTTCGCAGGGGAGGGAGGGGACCACGGCGGAGCCGTGGGGAGGGTGGGGGCGAGGTATCGCAGGACGAGCCGGCGCCCCCGTTTTGCACAGCCAGGGGTTCGGCGCTGCTGCGAAACCGAGCCCCCACCCGGCGTCCTTCGGACGCCACCCTCCCCCGGCGGGGCCGAGGGAGGGGCGGTCGCCCGGCCTTATCGCTCGGCCAGGGCGGGGGCGTCGGCGGGTGTGTGCTTCAGCAGCTCCGGCACCGACACGCTCTCGGTCAGCGCCGCCATGGTGCGGCCGATGACCAGACGGTCCAGCGGCACCGCCGCCTCCCGGTTGCCCCAGTCGATGAAGCCGGCGAAGTCGGTAACGCCGCCGACCCGCAGCACGGCGTAGCGGGTGCCGTCGGCCCCTTCGGCGATGTGGTCGATCTCGCCGAGCCGCGTGCCGTCGGCGTCGATGACGTTGCGGCCGGCGATGCCGTCGAGGTCGGCGGGCGGCCGCGGCGGAACCGGCGGCAGGGCGGCGACGGCGCCACGCAGGGCTTCGGCACCGCTCAGCAGGATGGCGGCGGCGCGCTCGGGATCGCCGTTCTGCAGGGCGTGCCGGCCGCGGCGCACCGCGGCGAGCCCGTCGGCCGCCACGGCGACGGCCGGACCGGTGGCGTTGTCGTGACCGAACATGGCGGCGCGGCGGGCGTCGTTGAGGGCGCGGGTGCCGTCGCGGCGTCGCCCCTCGCGGAACGCCGTGCCGGCCGTCTCCATCGACATGGCGAGTCCGGAGAGGACCGCGGCGATGCCGGCCGGCCCCTGCGCGCGCGGCGCCGCCGGGGCCGCCAGGGCCAGGACGGCGGCCAGCAGCAGGACGGCGGCTCCGGCCGTCCGGGAGTCAGTGCATGCCATGTTTCCACCCGATCTTCACGAGGGCCCAGTTGGTGGGGTAGGTGAGGACCATGCCGACCATCAGGCCGAGCGCGGCGAAGCCCCAGAAGGCGTAGGTGCCGGGGTCGGGCTGCTCGCCGACCACCGCCGGGGTCACCGCCCACATCACCGCTCCCATGCCGACCATCACCGTGATCATCGAGAAGAACTCGGCCCGGCCGCCCATCCACAGGGCCATCAGGCCGGAGTCG
The DNA here is from genome assembly GCF_051225715.1 of Azospirillum sp. ST 5-10. Classification (NCBI taxonomy): domain Bacteria; kingdom Pseudomonadati; phylum Pseudomonadota; class Alphaproteobacteria; order Rhodospirillales; family Azospirillaceae; genus Azospirillum; species Azospirillum sp. ST 5-10. Next base: position 62,668 of record NZ_JBPJSP010000014.1, on the reverse strand, counting down.
GTCATCTTGCGCATCGACCAGTACTGGAAGATGAACCAGCCGAAGGCGAAGCCGACGGCGTACTCCACCCAGAACTCGGTCCAGAAGGCCCAGTTGAGGATGCGCGCCGCCACCATCGCCGAGACGATCCCCAGCCCGTCGCCGCCGACGCAGTGGATGGCCGCGCCGGTCACCTTGCGGAAGGTGTTCCCGGCGTACTGGTGGAACCGCTCCTTCTTGCGGTCCTCGGGCATCCCGCCGATGCGCGGCGGGCGCGCGGTCGACAGGTAGAGGGCGATGCCGACGATCGAAAAGAAGAAGATGATGATCGGCCACGCCGCCTTCAGCGGGGAGTTCAGCGGCGTGTTGATGTGAAGGCCGTCGTAGACCACCCACGCCGCGCCGGCGATCCCCACGGCGTACCAGGGGATGACGAACCAGGGTTCCGCCAGGAACCGGAGGAATGAGAAATCCATGTCCGTGTCCGCTCGATCGGTGTGGCCGGGTTCGTGGCGGACAACAGAGCGGTGCGGCGATGGTTGCCGTTGCCGGTCACGCCGCCACGGCGTCGCGCAGCGCGCAGGCCAGATCCGTCGGCTCGATCGGCTTGTGCAGCAGCGGACAGCCGATCGCCATGGCCTCGCGCAACCGCTCGGGGGCGGTGTCGCCGGTGACGATGATGGCCGGCACGTCCCAGCGCCGGCGCACCGTCTCGATCGCCGTGCGCGCGGTGGCACCGGCCGGCAGGCGGTGGTCGGCGATGACCACGTCGGGGCGGGCGGCGAGCGAATCCATGACGGCCGCCAGCTCCTCCACGTCGCCGGCCGCCGCCACCTCCAGCCCCCACTCCCGCAGCAGCATGGTGAGGGCATTGCGGACGGTGCGGTCGTCCTCGATCAGGAGGACCGTCCGTCCCTCCAGCCGCGCCATCTCCTCCGCCGCCGGCGCGTTGCGGTAAATCGCCTGCGTCGCCGCCGCGGTGGACACCGGCACCGCCACCGAGAACACCGATCCGTTGCCCGGGTCGGAGCGAACCTCCACGCTCAGGTCGAGGAGGCGGGCGATGCGGGCGACGATGGCGAGGCCCAGGCCGAAGCCGTGCACCGGGTTGCGCTCGGGATTCCTGAGCTGTTCGAACTCCTCGAAGATGCGCTCGCGGTCCTCCGGCGCGATGCCCGGGCCGTTGTCCCACACCTGGAACTCGACCCGGTCGCCGGTGTGGCGGCAGGCCAGCAGCACCCGCCCGCCCTCGTCCCGGCCGCCGTGCTTGATGGCGTTGGAGACCAGGTTGCGCAGCACGCGCTCCAGCAGGTGGGGATCGGTCGCCACCGCCACCGTGCCCGGGATGCAACGCAGCTCCACCCCCGTCACCTCGGCTTCGGCCCGGAACTCCGACGCCAAACGGGTCATCAGCTCGTCCGGCACGAAGTCGACGATGGCCGGCTCGATCACCCCGGCCTCCAGCCGCGACAGGTCGAGCAGGCCGTTCAGCATGCCGTTCAGCCCGTCGATCGAGGCGCGCAGCAGGTCAAGCACCTCCCGCGCCGGCTCGGCGTCGAGCTGGCGGCGCAGCACCTCGGTGTAGAGGGCGGCGGCCTGGATCGGCTGGCGCAGGTCGTGGCTGGCGGCGGCGAGGAAGCGGGACTTGGCGTCGTTGGCGCGCTCCGCCGCCAGCTTGGCGCTGCGCAGCTCGTCCTCCAGGGCCTTGGTGCCGGTGACGTCGATGCACATGCCGAGGAGGCGCCGCGGCCGGCCGTCGACGCGCTCCACCACACGGCCGACGGCGGCGATCCAGCGCAGGCCGGCGGCGGGATGGCGGATGCGGAACTCCATCCGCACCTCGTCGCCGGCCAGCGCGCGCACCGCCGCCGCGGCGGCCTCGACGGCGGCGCGGTCGTCGGGGTGGAGCAGGGCCGCCCAGCGGTCCGGTCCCGTGTCCCCGGCCAGCCGGTCGAGCCCCAGCAGCGCACGGCACTCCGGCGACCAGGCGACGGTGTCGGCGGCGAGATCCCAGTCCCAGGTGCCGGCGCCGGCGCAGCGCTGGGCGACGCGCAGCCGCTCCTCGGTGACGCGCAGGGCGGCGTTGGCGTCGGTCAGCTCGGCGGTGCGCGTCGCCACCCGCTCTTCGAGGTCGGCGTTCGCCTCCTCCAGCTCCGCCGCCAGCACCTGCAGCTCCTCGACGGTCGCCTGCAGCTCCTCCGCCAGGACGCCCTCGTTGGTGCGGCCGGCCCGCAGGTCGTCCTGGGCCACCTGGCCGCGCACCGCCAGGGCCTCGGCGCGGCCCAGGCGCTCCTGCAACTCCCGGACGGCACGGTCGCGGGACGCCAGCGCGTCGGCGAGACGGTCCCGTTCCTCGGCGAACCGACGCGCCTCCTCGCGCGCGTCCTCGGCGGCGACGAGGGCCTGTTCGAGATTCCCGTCGAGGTCCCGCAGACGGCGGCGGAGGAGGTCGGCATCCTTGACCGGGTCGTCGAATGGGTTCACGGTGTCTCCTGAGCGGACCGTTTCTCATAGGATCGACACGTCGCGCAGTCGCGCCATGCCGGACGACGCATGCCATGCCAACAACATGGCATGGCGCCGTTTTGTAACGTATCTCTCTTTACGTTATAGGTATCGTTATACAACCGCGGGCCGGAGCACGGCCGTGGGACGGTATGCCCCGGCCGCTGTTGAGGCCACCATGAAGGGTCACGACATTCTCGTCGTCGGTGCCTCGGCGGGCGGCGTGGCCGCCCTGCGGACGCTCTTCGCGACGATGCCCGCCGGCACGGCGGCCACGGTCTTCGTCGTCCAGCACGTGGCGCCGGAGGCGATGAGCGTCCTGCCCGCGATCCTGTCCCGCAGCGGCTGGCTGCCGGCGTTCCACCCGCGGGACGGTGAGCCGATCCGGCCCAACCATGTCCACGTGGCGCCGCCGGACCATCACCTGCTGGTGAAGCGCGACCGGGTGCTCGTCCGCCGCGGCCCCAAGGAGAACCGCACCCGCCCGGCGATCGATCCGCTGTTCCGCTCGGCCGCCGTCGCCTTCGGACCGCGGGTGGTGGGGGTCGTGCTGACCGGGCTGCTCGACGACGGCACGGCCGGGCTGCACGCGATCAAGCGCTGCGGCGGCAGCACCGTGGTGCAGGACCCGGCCGACGCGGAATGGCCGGGCATGCCGCGCAACGCGCTGGCCCACGTGGCCGTCGATCATTGCGCGGCGCTCGCCGACCTGCCGGACATCCTGTGCCGGCTGATCCACGAGCCGCCGGGGCCGCCCGTCCCCGTGCCGGCCGACATCGTCCGCGAAGCGGAGGTCGCGGAGAAGGAATTCACGACGATGAGCGACGACACCCAGACACTCGGCCGTCCCACCACCCTGAGCTGTCCGGACTGCGGCGGCGGCCTGTCGGAGATCGCCGACGGGCCGCTCCTGCGCTTCCGCTGCCAGGTCGGCCACGCCTTCAGCGCCGAGGCGCTGACCGCCGCCCAGCGCGAGGAGGTGGAACGCGCCCTGTGGGTGGCCCTGCGCACCCACGAGGACCGGGTGAACCTGTACGAGCGCCTGGCCGAGCACGCCCGCAGCGCCGGCCGCACCCGGGTCGCCACCAAGTGGGACGAGCACCGCCACGACGCCCGCACCACCGTGGAGCTGCTGCGCTCGGTCCTGTCGCGGGTGGTGCCGCTGGAGGAGAAGGCGAACGAGGCGAGCGGCACGGACGGCTGAGGCCGCTACGGGCAACTTTCACGGCTGCGGCAGACGCTGGACGTCTCCCTCGCCCGGGGTGGGCCATTTGATGCGTTCCGCCCAAGCCACGGGTCGGGCGCGGAAAAAGCCCCTCTCCCACAAGGGGAGAGGGGCTCTTGGACGTCCTTGGCCGATCGTTCCAGCGCAATGTGTGAACACGACAGCCCGGGGTGGGAGAGGCTAAACAGCCGATTGCGGTCACGCCGTACGTTCGGCCCCCGCCCGACCCGCCCCCGTCACGCCGGCTCCTCGGCGTCCGTCGACGGGGCGCCGAGGCGGGTGCGCTCGCGGGTGTCGTGGACAATGGCAACGAGGATCGGCGGCTGCTCGCGGCCGAGGTGCTGCAGGCACATCTTCACGGGATGGGGCATGCCGTCGCGGGACGACATCCAGCTCTCGAAGACGACCTCCTCCTTCTCGCCCGACAGCAGCGGCGCCACCAGGGCCCGGAAGTCGGCTTCCGTCACCTCCGGCATCAGCTCGTGGAGCGCGAACTGGCGGAGCTGGTCCACGGTGTAGCCCAGCTTCACCTCGGCGCCGCGGTTGACGAGCTGGAAGCGCAGGGTGGTGGGGTCGAGGAAATAGACCTCGTTGAGGGACTGGCCGATGACGCGGCCGAGATAGTCGGCGAAGGTCTCCGCCCGGCGCTGCTCGGTGACGTCCTCGACGATCAGGACGACGCCGCGCACCTCCTTGGCGTCGTAGAGGAGCGGCGACATCTGCACCCGGCAATCGATGTGGCGGCCGCGGCGGTCGATGGCGTGCAGATCGATCCGGCATTGCGGCTCGTCGCGCTCCAGGATGCCGGCGAGGTCGCCGCGCAGCTTGGCGACGGGCAGGCCGATGTCGAGGTCGAGCAGCGATTCCCCCACCACCTCCTCGCTGCGCAGGCCCCAGACGTTCTCGCTCCAGCGGTTCCAGGACTGCACCGTCAGGTCGCGGCCGAGAACGACGATGCCGACGTCCATGCTGCGCAGCACCGAATCCGCGTAGCGCCGGTACTCCCCGGACTCCTCACCGTGGCGGCGCAGCTCCTCGTTGGCGACCTCCAGCTCCTCGTTGGTGGAGCGCAGCTCCTCGTTCATGGTCTCCAGCTCCTCGTTGGTGGACTGGAGTTCCTCGTTGGTCGTCTCGAGCTCCTCGTTGGTGGACTGCAGTTCCTCGTTGGTCGTCTCCAGCTCCTCGTTGGAGGACTGCAGCTCCTCGATCGTCGTCTCCAGGCTCTCCTGCGCCGCCTCCAGCTCCTGCTGCAGCATGTAGGTGCGGGTGGTGTCGGTGAAGGTGAACAGGACGGCGAACGTCTTGCCGTCGCGCCCGTAGAGCGGGGCGGCGTCGATGGTCAGGCGCATGGGGTCGGCGGGCGGGCGCAGGAACTCCTGGTGCTCCAGCCGGACGAGGCGGCCGGTCTTCTGGACCTCCTCCAGACGGCTGCGCAGCTCGGCCGGGCGGAAGGACACCGCGAGGTCCTGCAAGGGCCGGCCGATGTCGGCCTCGCCGACGTCGAGCAGACGGCGCGCCGTGGCGTTGGCGAACGTCAGGTTGCCGTCGACGTCGACCGCGAGATAGGCGGCCGCGGCGCCGTCGACGATGCTCTCCAGGAGCCGGTTCTGCTGCCCGGCCCGGGCGGCCCGAGCGGCCTGGGCGTCGGGCGCCAGGGCCGGGCCGCTGCCGATGCTGCGCCGCCACTCCTGGGGAACCTTGCGGAAGATCCGGCTCTTCAGGTCGACCGGCTCGAACAGCTTGGAGCGGGCGAGCTGGGTCTCCGCCTTGCCCAGGAAGAGGAAGCCGTCGTGCACCAGGGCGTAGTGGAGGCGCGGCAGCACCGTGTTCTGCGTCTCGCCTTCCAGGTAGATCAGCAGGTTGCGGCACACCACCAGGTCGATGCGGCCGATCGGCGCGTCGTGCACGATGTTGTGCCGGCCGAAGATCACGCATTTGCGCAGCTCGCGCTGGAAGACGTAGTGGTTGCTGGTCCGCTCGAAGTACTTCTCCAGCAGCGGCGTCGGCACGCTCTCGACGTCGCGCGGGGCGTAGACGGCGTGCCGCGCCGCGTTCAGCGCATCCTCGTCCAGGTCGGTGGCGTAGATCTTCATCCGCGAACAGAACGCCTCCACGCCCATGGCCTCGGCGAACAGCATGGCCAGCGAGTAGGGTTCCTCGCCGGACGCGCAGCCGACGCTCCACACCCGGACCGCCCCGCGCTCGCCCTTGCGCTCGAGGATGCGGGGAACGACCTCGGTCCGCAGCACCTCCCAGGGCTCCTTGTCGCGGAAGAAGGAGGTGACGTTGATCAGCACGGTGTTCAGCATCTCGACGAATTCCCGGGGATGGGCCTCCAGGAAGCCGTGATAGTCGGCGAAGCTGTCGCAGTTCACCTCCTCCATGCGGCGGCGGATGCGCCGTTCCAGACTGCTGCGCTTGTAGCCGCGGAAGTCGAGGCCGCGGCTCTCCTGGATGTAGCGGATCAGCGCCTCGAAGTCGGCGGGCAGGGGATCGGTGCTGGACATCGGCGCCTGCGGGGAGCGGAAGGGATGCCCGCAGCATAGTGGGGGCGGCGCCGGCGCCACAAGCCGCCCCGGACGACGGCAGGGCGCCGGACGGATGGGCCGAGGTTGCGAAAAGCCCCTCTCCCCTTGTGGGAGAGGGGCATGGCGTCACCCAGCGTTCGGAGCTCCGGGACGCCCCTCAGCGGCCCGCCTTCGCGGCCGCCAAGGCCGCTTCCAGGGACGGGAACACGCGCGGATCGTCCATCTGGGTCACGTTGAACCGCATGAAGGCCGGCGCGGTGCGGGAGACGCTGAAGACGTCGCCGGGGGCCAGCACGACGTCGTCCCGGAGCGCCAGGCGGGCCACGTCGGCGGCGTCCCGCCCGTCGGGAAGGCGGCACCAGAGCTGGAAGCCGCCGCTCGGCATGTGCCAGGGGACGACGCCGACGGCCCGCAACCGCGCGGCGGCCTCCCGCCGGGCACGGTCGAGCCGGCGGCGGAGCGCCAGGAGATGCCGGCGGTAGGCGCCGCTTTCGACGACCGACAGGACGACGCCGGCGGCGACCGGGCTGACGCCGCCGAAGCTCGTCGCGACCTGGAGGTCGACGAGCGCCTCGATCCAGTCCGCCCGCGCCGCGACGTAGCCGCAGCGCAGCGCCGCCGACACCGTCTTGGAGAAGCTGCCGACGCGGATCACCCGCACCAGCCCGTCGAGCACCGCAAGGCGTGGCGACGGCTCGTGCTCGAAGTCGGCGAAGATGTCGTCCTCGACGATCGTCACGTCATGGGCCGCCGCCAGGTTGAGCAGGCGGTGCGCCGTCTGCGGCGTGATCGTCACGCCGGTCGGGTTGTGGATGGCCGCGTTGGTGATGTAGAGGCGCGGGCGGTGCGCCGCCGCCGCCTCGGCGAAGCGGGCCAGGTCGGGGCCCGCCGGCGAGACGGGGACGCCGACGATCGTCGCCTGGTGGGCGCGCAGCAGCGCCTGGAAGTTGAAGTAGCAGGGATCGTCGACGAGAACGGCGTCGCCCGGCCTGACGAGCAGGCGGCAGACGAGGTCGACCGCCTGGGTGCCGGAGCCGGTCAGCAGGATGCGGTCCGGCCCGGTCTGCAGCCCCTCGCCGGCGAAGCGCCGGGCCAGGAACCGCCGCAGCGGCAGCGACCCGCGCGTCGGGCCGTACTCGCAGAGCGCCTCCGCGCCGGTCCGGGCGACGGTCCGCAGGGCCAGGCGCAGGGCGGCGTCCGGCAGCCAGTCCGGAGGCAGCCAGCCGCACCCGGGCTTCGCCAGCCCCGGGCCGGAATCGAGCGACTGCCGCGACACCCAGAAAGGATCGACGGCGCGGTCGAGCTTCGGCCCGAGCTCGGCGAGCACCAGCGGGGTCGCCGCGTCGGCGACGAAGAAGCCCGCCCCTCGGCGGGCACGGATGAGCCCCTCCGCCGCAAGCCGGTCGTAGGCCTCGACGACGGTCGACGGCGAGACCCGCATCGTCCCGGCGAAGGCGCGGATGGACGGAAGGCGGTCGCCCGTCAGCAGCGCGCGGCGCGCGATCTGGGCGCGGACCGCGTCCATCACCTGGGTGGTACGGCTTCCCGCCGGTCGGTCGGACATGGTTTCCTCGCCGCCGTGTATGGTTCGTGTCTGCCACACAGTTCGGCGAAATTGTACGGGACTGTCCCTGGCGCGGCCAGCCCTCTCCGGCTAAGCAGCTTTGCCCGGCCAACGCCACGCTGCTTCGGGTCGGCGCCATGTCGGGGGACTGCCATGAGATCATCGTTGACGGGCTGGGGAAGCGGGCTTCTCGGGGTGGTGATCTTCAGCGGCTCGCTGCCGGCGACCCGGGTCGCCGTGGCGGACTTCGCCCCGCTGTTCCTGACGTCCGCGCGCGCGGTGATCGCCGCTCTCCTCGGACTTCTGCTGCTCCGGGTCCTGCGGCAGCGGCGGCCGGACCGCAGCGACCTCGGCGCGTTGGCGGTCGTCGCGCTCGGCGTCGTCGTCGGCTTCCCGCTGCTGACGGCCCTGGCGCTGCGGCACGTCACCGCGGCGCACTCGATCGTCTTCATCGGCCTCCTGCCGATCTGCACCGCCCTCTTCGGCGTGGTGCGCGGCGGCGAGCGGCCGAAGCGGGCGTTCTGGGCGTTCTCGATCGTCGGCGGCCTGCTGGTCGCCGGCTTCGCGGTCGCCGAGGGCGGCCCGGCCTCGCTGGCCGGCGACCTGCCGATGCTCGGCGCCGTCGTGCTCTGCGGCCTCGGCTATGCGGAAGGCGCGCGGCTGTCGCGGCGGCTCGGCGGGTGGCAGGTCATCTGCTGGGCCCTCGTCCTGGCGCTGCCGGTCATGGCGGTCCTGGCGCTCGCCACGCGGCCGAGCGCCTGGAGCGCCATCGCGCCTCCCGCCTGGTGGGGCCTGGCCTACGTCTCCGTCTTCAGCATGCTGATCGGCTTCGTCTTCTGGTACCGCGGCCTGGCCATCGGCGGCATCGCCGCCGTCGGCCAGTTGCAGCTCCTGCAGCCCTTCTTCGGGCTGGTGCTCGCCGGCGTGCTGCTCGGCGAGCCGGTGGGCTGGACGATGATCGTCGTCACCGGGCTGGTCGTGCTGTGCGTCGCCGGCGCCAAGCGGTTCGCCTGACGCCGGGACGACGCGTCGGGCCCCGCCGGGCCCGTCGAAACGGCGGCCCTCGTGCGGACCGCTCAGGCGTCCAGCCGCGCGCCGGAGCGGGCGGCGACCAGGGCGAGCTGGGTGCGGTTGCGCACCCGCAGCTTCTGCATGATGGCGCGCAGATGCACCTTCACCGTCCCCTCCAGCACGCCCAGCGCGCGGGCGATCTCCTTGTTGGACTGGCCTTCCATCAGCAGCGCCAGGACGGCGCGCTGGCGTTCCGTCAGCTCGGACAGGCGGCCGGACGGGGCGGAGCGCGGCGGCGGGGCCGACGCCACGTCGCGCGGCCCCAGCGGTGCGTAGACGCCGCCGCCCAGCACCAGCGGCAGCGCGTGGTCGAGAACGTCGGCGCTGCAGCTCTTGGGCAGCACGCCCCGCGCCCCGGCGCGCAGGCAGTCGCCGACGGTCTGCGCGTCGAGCGAGCCGGAGACGACGATCACCGGCACACCGCCGGCCACCTCCAGCATCGCCTTCAGCCCGGGCACGCCGTCGGCGTCGCCGAGGTGAAGGTCGTAGAGCACGGCCGACAGGTCGGGGATGCTGTGGACGAGACGCCGGGCCTGGGCCAGGGAGCCCGCCTCGTAGACGGTGCACCCGGCGTTGCTCACGCGGATCGCCAGGGCGAGGCCGCGGCGGACCAGGCCATGGTCGTCGACGACGAGAACGCGCTGCGCACCCCCCGCGCCGTCCGAGCGCTGGCAGGCGGCGCGGGCTCGGCCTGCGTCGATGCGGAAACGTTGAACTCCGTGCACGGGAACTCCTCCATCCACCTGATCAGTCGCATATTCTTCGTTGGTGCAATCCGCCCCCGGCCCTGCGTCGGACGGACGCCGTCGCCTGCGTCAACAGCACCGCCACGCCAGCGATCTACCTCCCATGGTCATTGCCGGAGGAGGAAGCCCCGGCGCCGGACGCCCCGCCCGATCACCCGGACCGCACCCATCGCCATATCGCGTCCGCGCCGCCGCACCGGTTTCCCCCCCTCTTGTTGAGATCGGTGTGCGGACGCGGAACGACGCGCCGGGCGACGCTCCTCCAGGGCATGTCCGGGGCCGCGGAACCACCGGCCGCGGTGGCCGGTCCCGGGCATGCTATTCTGGCAGTTTGCTCCGCGTCCGCATCATTGCAAGCAGTGTCCCCCGCACTGCCGCCGGGCATCGGTGTTACGCCGTCCGCGATGCCCGGCTCGCTCTCCACCTCCGGCGGGCGCACGGCTCCATCGACCGTGCGCCCGCCCTTTCTTTGCCCGCGGCGCCGGCCCGGCGGCGGCCTCCGACGCCGCCGCCGGGCCGCACCCATGCCGTGCGCGCATGGCGGCATCCCACGCATGAAAGTGACAATCAGTCGCATTCTCAGGACGCGCCCACCGGCGTGTACTTGGCGCCGCGGTGCGCCGTCGCTCCGCAGCAGCCGAAGCGGAAGCCATGCCCCCGGTGCCGACCCTCTCCCGCCCGTCCCCGGTCCCCGCGACCGTCCGTGCCCGCTCCGCCGGCCGCGGCGCCGGGCTGGCCGTCCTGGCCCTGGCGCTCTGGCTGGCCGTGCTCGGCGGCGCCGCGGCGGTGGCGGCGGCGGACGGTCCGGACTACCGCGGCATGGTGGACCGCATCGCGGCGCTGCTCGACGACGCCGTCGCCCGCTACCGCGCCGGCGACGCGGACGGCGCCAAGGAGGCGGTCCAGACATCCTATTTCGAGATCTTCGAGAACCTGGAGGGGCCGATCCGGGTCAACGTCTCGGCCGCCCGCAACATCGAGCTGGAGGCGGCCTTCGGCGGGATCCGCGGCATGATCGTCGAGGGCCGGCCGCCGGCGGAGGTGGAGGCGCTGGTGCGCCGCCAGATCGCCGAGCTGGAGGGGGTGCTGCCGGCCCTCGAGCAGGGCGTGCGCCTGCGCGCCGAGCGCGCCGCCGGAGCGCCGGCCCCGGAGCCGGCGCTGCCGGCGGCGGAGCGGCGGATGGAGCCGCACTGGGCGCGCGTGATCGACGGCATCGCCGCGACGCTCGACACGGCGGCCGCCGCCTACGAGGCCGGCCGGGCCGACGAGGCGCGCGCCCTGATCACCCGGGCGCAGTTCGACGGCTACAAGAACTCCCTGCTGGAGACGGCGGTGCGCCGCCACGTCTCGCAACGCCAGGACGGCGAGTACAACGCCGAGTTCAAGCGCATCGGCGAGCTGGTGCGCGACGGCAAGCCGCCGCGCATGGTGCGCGCCTCCGTCGCCGTGCTGGCGGAGGACCTGCGGCGCACCCTGCCGGGCGTGCCGCTGCTGGACGGCATGGCGGCGGCCGCCGAGCCGGCGGCGCCGGAGCGCGACTGGGCGGCGGTCGCCGCCGACGTCACCGCCGCACTCGCCGAGGCGCGGGCGCTGCACGAGGCGGGGCGCACGGCGGCCGCCAAGGCGCTGGTCCAGGACACCTACTTCGACCTGTTCGAGGCGTCGGGCATGGAGGGCCGGATCGGCGCCCGCGACGCCGCCTTCAAGACGGCGCTCGAAGGCCATTTCAGCCGGTTGATGGCGCTGATGGGCGAGGGCGCCGACGCCGCCGCCTTCGACGCGGCGCAGGCCGCCGCGGCCCGCGACTTCGCGCGCGCCGTCGCCCTGCTGCGGGAGGGCGGCGACGCGCCCCAGGCGCTGTTCCTCTACGCCCTGCTGATCATCCTGCGCGAGGGGGTGGAGGCGATGCTGATCGTCGCCGCCATCCTCGCCTACCTCGCCAAGACCGGCAACGCCGACAAGCAGCGGGTGATCGTCAACAGCGTCGCCGTGGCGCTCGCCGCCAGCGTCGCCACCGCGGTCGTCCTCAACCGGCTGCTCGACGCCTCGGCGGCCAGCCAGGAGGTGCTGGAAGGCGCCACCATGCTGCTGGCCGCCGCCATCCTCTTCGCCATGAGCTGGTGGCTGGTGTCGAAGGCCGAGGCGCAGAGGTGGACGGCCTACATCAGGGGCAAGGTCGACCAGTCCCTGTCGACCGGCTCGCTGACCGCGCTGTGGCTGACCAGCTTCCTCGCCGTCTACCGCGAAGGGGCGGAGACCGTGCTGTTCTACCAGGCGCTCGCCTTCGACGCCGACACCGCCGGGCTGGCCGGCATCGCCGGCGGCTTCGCGCTGGGCTGCGTCGGGCTGGCGGCGATCTACCTGGCGGTCCGCTTCTCCGCCGCGCGGGTGCCGATCCGTTCGTTCTTCCTGGTCACCGGGGCGCTGCTCTACGCCATGGCCTTCGTCTTCGCCGGCAAGGGCGTGATGGAGCTCATCGAGGGCAAGGTGCTGTCGCCGACCCTGGTGGCCGGGGTCCCGGAGGTGCCGCTGCTCGGCATCTTCCCCTACTGGCAGACCCTGGGCCCGCAGCTTCTGCTGGTCCTCGCCGCCCTGGCGACGCTGCCGCTGGCCCTGCGCCGCACGGCGTGAGGACCGTCCGAACCATAGGAGACATCGCGATGAAAGCCCTGCTGCCGTTCGCCGTGGCCGCCCTGGCCCTGGCGCTTCCCGCCCGCGCCGAGGAGTTCAAGGAGTTCCCGATCGGCGACGCCCAGAGCCTCAACAAGCTGGAGGTCGCCGCGGTCTACCTGAACCCGATCGACATGGACCCGCACGGCATCGACCTGCCGGCGTCGCAGGCCGACATCCACCTGGAGGCCGACATCCACGCCGAGCAGGGCAACCCCTCGGGCTTCGGCGCCGGTGAATGGGTGCCCTACCTGACGGTGGCCTACCGGCTGGAGAACGTCGACACGGGCAAGGTGCTGACCGGCACCCTGATGCCGATGGTGGCGGTGGACGGCCCGCACTACGGGGCGAACATCAAGATGCCGGGCACCGGCAACTACAAGCTGACCTACCGCATCGACCCGCCCTCCAAGCAGGGCTTCGGCCGCCACACCGACCACGCCAGCGGCGTCGGCAAATGGTTCCAGCCCTTCGACGTGGACTACGCCTTCACCTACGTGCCGATCAAGAAGTGAGGGGGTGGTCGGGTCGGCCCCCCCTCCTAACCTCCCCCCACTTCGCGGGGGGAGGAATAAGCCCTCCCCCGCGTCAGTGGGGGAAGGTTGGGTGGGGGGCCGCCGCGACCACGCTCCGGGAACGCCGCCATGGTCACCTACTTCGTCGCCCTGACGCACGCCTTCGTGCCGGTCGCCGCCGCCGCCGGGCTGCTGGCGGCGATGGCGGGCGGGCGCCGCGCCGTCGTCGCGGCGGTCCTGTCGGGATTGGTGCTGGGCTGGGCGCTGCCCGCGGACGCGGCAACGGCGGGGCGCGCGGTGGCGTTGGGCGGCGCGTTGCTGGCGCCGGTGCTCGTGGTGGTGTTGCCCCGCCTGGCGCCGGTGGCCCTGGCTCTCGTCGCTGCCGGAGCCGGGGCGGACTTTTTGGACGCCGTCGCCGACACCAGCTTCACCGCCGCGTCGGTGCTCAACACCGGCCTCGTCCTCAACAGCGGGGCGCTGCTGCTGGGGACGGCGGCGCTGGCCGGGCTGGCCGCGGTGACGGCCCACGCCGGCCGTGCCGCCGGCCGGCGGCCGGCGTGGGCGGTGCTGGCGGCGGTGCTGCTGATCCAGGCGGCGGCGTGGGCGGCGGCGGTGGCGCTGGGGCTGCTCCAGCTCGGCCAGCTCGCGGTGTCGGCCACGCGGGTGTCGCTGCTGGCGCGCGCCGGCGCGCTGGTGCCGCTGGCGGTCTACGCCGACCTGGCGCTGGTCGCCCTGCTGGGTCTGCTGGCCTGGGCCCGCCGGCCGCGGCCGGCCATCGGGTCGGCCGTCGCGTCCGCCAGCCGGCCGCAGCGCCGCAGCGCCGGCGCCGCCGTGCGGCGCGAGGCGCGCTGGGCGCGCGGCACCGCCGCCGCGGTCGCCGTCCTGGCGGCGGTGCTGCTGTACCACGACCTGTACGCCTCGCTGCCGCCCAGCCTGTCGCCGGCCGAGACGGTGGTCCCCGCCGCCGACGGCACCGTGCGCATCCCCGTCGATTCGGTGAAGGACGGGGCGCTGCACCGCTTCGCCTACGTCGCCCGGGACGGGCACCGCGTGCGCTTCTTCCTGATCAACCGCTACGACCCGGAGCACCCCCACATCGCCGTCGTCTTCGACGCCTGCACCATCTGCGGCGACGCCGGCTACATCCAGGACGGCGACGAGGTCTACTGCTCCGCCTGCAACGTCCGCCTGTTCCGCCCCTCCATCGGCAAGCCCGGCGGCTGCAACCCCATCCCCATCGCGCACACGGTCGAGGACGGCCAAGTGGTGGTCGCCGCCGCGGCGCTGGAGGACGGCAGCGTCCACTTCCGCGAGGTGGTGGCGGTCACCGCCGCCGACCCGGTGAGCGGGGCGGCGCTGGACACCCTCTCCGCCCCCCACCGCTACGATTACGAGGGCACGACCTACCACTTCGAATCGCGGGCCACCTACGACGCCTTCCGCGCCGATCCCGCGCGCTACGCACAGCACCGCTGAGGAGGGCTGCCCCATGTACTTCCGCATCCTCGGCCGGTCGGTCCTGCAGGGACGGCGGCGCAAGCTGCTGGCGGCGGTCACCGTGGCGCTGGCGGCGGCGCTGATCACGGCGCTGTTCGAGCTGTCGGTGGACGTCGGCGACAAGATGGCCCAGGAGCTGACCTCCTACGGCGCCAACATCCGCGTCGTGCCGAAGAGCGAGCGGGTGCTGGAGGACGTCGGCGGCCTGGCGCTCAACCCGCTGAAGGGGCGCGATCATCTCGACGAGGACCAGCTCGCCAACATCAAGGACATCTTCTGGCGCAACAACGTCGTCGGCTTCGCGCCGCGCCTGACGGTGGCGGTGCGGGCCGGCGGCGGCGACGATGCCGGTGCTTCGGTGCCGCTGATCGGCACCTGGTTCGACCACCCGGTGCCGCTGCCCGACGACGACGGCTACCGCACCGGCGTGCGCACCACCGCGGCGTTCTGGCACGTCGACGGCGCCTGGCCCGACGATGGACAGACCGGCGACGCGGGGACCGACGGGGTGCTGGCCGGCGCCGCCCTGGCCGCGGCGCAGGGGTGGGCGGTCGGCGACCGGCTCACCTTGGCCGCCTCGGGCGGCCGGACCGCCGCGGCGACCATCGTCGGGCTGGTGCGCACCGGCGGCGAGGAGGACGGCGCCCTGGTGGCGCCGCTGGCGCTCGCCCAGGAGCTCGCCGGCCTGCCCGGCAAGGTGCAGCGGGTCGACGTCAGCGCCCTGACGGTGCCGGAGAACGACCTGTCGCGGCGCGCGCGGCGCGACCGCGAGTCCCTGGACGCCGCGGAGTACGACGTGTGGTACTGCACGGCCTACGTCACCACCATCGCCCACCAGATCGAGGAGGCGGTGGTCAACGCCTCGGCCCGGCCCCTGTGGCAGGTGGCGGCCGGCGAGGGGGCGGTGATCGGCAGGATCCAGGTGCTGATGCTGGTGGTGACGGTGGCCGCCTTCGTCTCGGCGGCCATCGGCGTGTCGTCGCTGATGACCACCATCATCGCCGAACGCACCCGCGAGATCGGCCTGATGAAGGCGCTGGGGGCGGCCGACTGGCAGATCCACCTGCTGTTCCTCGGCGAGGCGGTGGTGGTCGGCGTCGCCGGCGGGGCGTTCGGCACCGCCGCCGGGCTGGGGCTGGCCCAGGGGGTGGGCTGGCTGGTGTTCGGACAGCCGGTGCCGGTGCACTGGATCGGCGTGCCGGTGGTGATCGTCGTCTGCATCCTGACCGCGCTGGCCGGCTCGCTCGTGCCGGCGCGCTCCATCGCCCGGCTCCTGCCGGCGGAGGTGCTCTATGGCCGCCGTTGAGCGCACCGCACGGCCGCCCGCGGTGCGGCGCCGCGCCCGGCTCGCCATGGTGGCGCGCCTGGTGCTGAAGGCGCTCGCCGCGCGCGGCGGGCAGGTGCCGACCGCCCTCGGCTCGATCGCCGTCGGCGCCGCCGTGGTGTCGGCGCTGCTGTGCCTCTACCTCGACGTCTCCATCAAGATGAGCGAGGAGCTGCGCGCCTTCGGCGCCAACTTCACGGTCGCCGCCGCACCGTCCGGCGACGACGGGGAGGGGGCGCCCGCCGGGCTGGACGGCGCCACCTGGCGCGGGGTGGTGGAGGCGGTGCCGGCCGACGTGCTGGTGGGGGCGAGCCCGTTCCTCTACGGCGTGGTGCGCCTCGACCTCGGCAACGCGGTGCTGGCCGGGGTCGACTTCGCCGGGCTGCGGCGCATCGCCCCCTACTGGCAGGTCGAGGGCGGCTGGGTCTCGGTCTCCTTCGACGAGCGCAACGCCATGGTCGGCCGCCGGCTGGCGGAGTCGATGGAGCTGAAGCCCGGCGACACGGTGACGATCGTCAGCGGCGACCGCACCCGGCGCGCCGAGGTGACGGTGAAGGGGGTGGTCGACACCGGCGACACGGAGGACGGGCAGATCTTCGTCACCCTGTCGCTGGCCCAGCGCCTGCTCGACGCGCCCGACCGGGCCGACCTGGCGATGCTGTCCATCGTCGCCCGCGGCGCCGAGGCGGACGCGCTGGCCGCCGGCCTGGAGCGCCGCTTCCCCGGGATCGCGGCGCGGCCGATCCGCAAGATCTCCCAGTCCGACGGGCAGATCCTGGAGCGCATCGAGGGGCTGATGGCGCTGGTGGCGGCGACCATCCTGGTGGTCACCACGCTGTGCGTCAACGCCACCCTGACCGCCATGGTGGCGCGGCGCACGCCCGAGCTCGGCCTGCAGAAGGCGCTCGGCGCCTCCGACCGCGCCGTCGTCGCCCAGGTCCTGCTGGAGACGGCGGCGATCGCCCTGGCCGGGGTGGCGCTGGGCCTGGCGGCCGGCTTCGCGCTGGCGCAGCTGCTGGGCCTGGCGGTGTTCGACGCCTGGGTCACGTTCCGCCCGGTGGTGGCGCCGCTGACGCTCGCGGTGTCGCTGGCCGCCGCCCTGGCCGCGGCGGTGGTGCCGATCCGCAGCGCCGTGCGCGTCGTCCCCGCCCGGGTGCTGAGAGGAGAGTGAGCGATGGACATGACCACCCCCTTCGTCGACCCCGCGGCCGATGCCGAGGACGCCGCCGCGCCGCCCGACCCCATCGTGGTGGAGGGACTGGGCAAGCGCTTCGGCAGCGTCGCCGCGCTGGAGGACGTGACCGTGCGGGTCGGGCGCGGCGCCTTCGTGGCGATCATGGGCCCCTCGGGGTCGGGCAAGACGACCCTGCTCAACATCCTGTCCTGCCTCGACACGCCGAGCACGGGGCGCTACCGCCTCGACGGCGTCGACGTGGCGTCGCTGACGCCGGCCGAGCAGACGGTGGTGCGGCGCGAGCGGATCGGCCTGGTGTTCCAGCAGTTCCACCTGATCCCCTACCTGAACGCGCTGGAGAACGTGATGCTGGCCCAGCACTACCACTCCATGGCCGACCGCGACGAGGCGATGGCGGCCCTGGAGCGGGTCGGGCTGGGGCCGCGCTGGCACCACCGGCCGGCCCAGCTCTCGGGCGGCGAGCAGCAGAGGCTGTGCATCGCCCGCTCGCTCATCAACGATCCCGCGCTGATCCTCGCCGACGAGCCCACCGGCAACCTCGACCGCGCCAACGAAACGCGGGTGATGGACCTGTTCCGCGATCTGCACCGCGAGGGCCGCACCATCGTCCTGGTCACCCATAACCCCGAGCTCGGCGCCATGACCGACCGCATCGTCTGGCTGCGCCACGGCCGCGTCGTGCCGGAAGGGGAGACGCCATGACGCGGTGGGCGTTCCTGCTGCTGGCCCTGCTGCCGGCGCTGGCCGGCTGCGGCAAGCCGCCGGTGGCCGAGGCCGGCGCCCCGGCGCCGGAGCTGACGGTGCTCGACCGCGACGGCAACGCGGTGCGGCTGGCCGACTTCCGCGGCCGGGTGGTGCTGGTCAATTTCTGGATCACCGGCTGCGGCCCGTGCCTGGCCGAGATGCCGGGGCTCGACCGGGTGTACCGGGCGCGGCGCGAGCGCGGCTTCGCGGTGCTGGGGGTCAACATGGGCCAGGACCCCGACACGGTGGAGGCGGCGCGGCGCCGGCTGCGCGTGTCGTTCCCGCTGCTCTCCGACCAGCTGATGATCGCGGCCAAGACCTACGCCGTGGTCGGCGTGCCGGTCTCCTTCCTGGTCGACGCCGAGGGCCGCCTGCGCGAGCGCATCGACGGCCTCCTCGAGCCGGACGCGCTGGAGCGCAAGCTGGACGCGCTGATGTAGGGTGCCGGCTCAGCCCACCTCCTTCAGCACGTCGATGAAGGCGCGCAGGCCCGGCGGCACATGGCGGTGGCCGGGGTAGTAGAGATGCAGCCCCGGGATCGCCGGGCACCAGTCGTCCAGCACGGTGACCAGCCGGCCGGCCGCGATCTCCGGCCGCGCCAGCCGGTCGGCGACGTAGGCGATGCCGAGGCCCTTGACCGCCGCCTCGACCATCAGCCCGGGATGGTCGAGCGTGAGGGCGCCCGCCACCTCGACGGTCAGCTCCTGGCCGCGGCGCGCGAACTCCCAGCGGTAGAGCTTGCCGCTGGGCAGGCGCAGGCGGATGCAGGCGTGGCCCTTCAGGTCGTCGGGCGCCTGCGGCGCCGGGCGGCCGGCGAGGTAGGCCGGGGACGCCACGGTCACGAAGCGCAGCCCGCCGCCGAACGGCACGGCGATCATGTCCTGCGGCACCGCCTCGCCGAGGCGGACGCCGGCGTCGAAGCCCTCGGCGACGATGTCCACCAGCCGCCCCTCGGTGACGAGGTCGAGCGCCATCTCCGGGCAGCGCGCCAGGAAGGTCGGGACGACGCGGTCGAGCAGCAGCCGGGCCGCCGGCTCGCTGGCGTTGATCCGCAGCACGCCGCTGGGGCGGCCGCGGAAGGCGTCGACCTCCTCCAGCGCCCGGTCGAGGTCGCGCAGCACCGGCGCCAGGCGGACGAGGAGGCGGTCGCCGGCCTCGGTCGGGGCGACGCTGCGGGTCGTGCGGTGCAGCAGGCGCACGCCCATGCCCGCCTCCAGCGCCTTCATCATGTGGCTGAGGGTGGAGGGCGACAGCCCCAGCTCGTCGGCGGCCTTGCGGAAGCTGCGGTGGCCGGCGACGGCGGCGAAGGCGGTCAGGTCGGCCAGGGCGGGGCGGCGCTTCATGGGGATCCTTCACCAGTCCATGCAGGATTGCCCGGATAGTAACAGGAATGGGGCGGTGCCAGCTTCACGCTCGAAGGGACCCGCACCCCCGCGGTCCCGCAACGAGGAGGTCCCCATGGGCAAGACCTGGTTCATCACCGGCGCCTCGTCGGGTTTCGGGCGCCTGCTGACCGAACGCCTGCTGGAGCGCGGCGACCGCGTGGCGGCGACCCTGCGCCGCACCGATGCGCTGGACGACCTGACGGCGACGCACGGCGACGCCCTGCGGGTGGAGGCGCTGGACGTGACCGACACGGCGGCGGTGCGCCGGGTGGTCGACGGCGCCTTCGCCGCCCTCGGCCGCATCGACGTCGTCGTCAGCAACGCCGGCTACGGCCTGTTCGGCGCCGCCGAGGAGGTGAGCGACGCGCAGATCCGCCACCAGATCGACACCAACCTGATCGGCTCGATCCAGGTCATCCGCGCCGCCCTGCCGCACCTGCGCGCCCAGGGCGGCGGGCGCATCCTGCAGGTGTCCTCGGAAGGGGGGCAGATCGCCTATCCCAACTTCAGCCTCTATCACGCCACCAAGTGGGGCATCGAGGGCTTCGTCGAGGCGGTCGCCCAGGAGGTGGCGCCGTTCGGCATCGCCTTCACCCTCGTCGAGCCGGGCCCGGCGCGGACCGACTTCGGGCGCGGCCTCGTCAGCCCGCCGCCGCTGGCCGCCTACGAGCGCACGCCGGCCGGCGCGATCCGGCGGGCCATCGCCGAGGGCCGCTTCGCGGTGTCCGGCGACCCGGCGAAGATGGTCCGGGCGATGATCGACGCCGCCGACCGGCAGCCGGCGCCGCGCCGCCTCGTCCTCGGCAGCACCTCCTACACCGGCGTCCGTGCCGCCCTGGCGGCCCGGCTGGCCGAACTCGACGCGCAGGAGGCGGTCGCCCGGTCGACCGACGCGGACGCCTGAGCCCGGCCGGCAACCCCCCATCCCGCCGCGCCGGGAGCGCCGCCGGCCCGACCCGCCCGCCGATGCCGGGGGCGGGGCGAGGTTGGCCGACGGCGCAAACGGCACCACGTTGATCCGGGCTCGGTCCGGCGGGACCGGGGGCGCTGCCAGGAGGAGGGAGAGGGAATGTCGTCATCTTCGTGGGGAAAGCACGCGATGCGGATCGATCGGCGCACGGTCGCGAAGGCGGTTCTCGCCACCGGCGCGGCCGCCATCCTGCCGGGCCCGCAGGCCATGGCCCAGACGCTTGCCGCCGTGAAGGCCCGGAACGTCGTGCTGGTGCACGGGCTGTTCGCCGACGGTTCCTCCTGGTCCGAGGTGATCCCCCTGCTGCAGGCGCGCGGCCTCAACGTCGTCTCGGTGCAGAACCCGCTGACGACGCTGCCCGAGGCGGTGGCCGCGGCGCACAAGGTGCTCGACCGGCAGGACGGGCCGACGGTGCTCGCGGGCCACAGCTTCTCGGGCATGATCGTCACCGAAGCGGGTGTTCACCCGAACGTCTCGGCGCTCGTCTACGTGGCCGCCCGGGCACCGGACGCCGGCGAGGATTTCGGGGCGCTGGCGGCGGGATTCCCGACGCCGCCGGCCAGCGCCGGCATCCTGTTCGACGGCGACGAGGGGCGGCTCGGCGAGGAGGCCTTCCTCAGGGACTTCGCCGGCGACCTTCCCGAGGCGAAGGCCAGGGTGCTCTTCGCCGTCCAGCAGCCGTTCCGCAGGACGCTGCTCGCGGGACGCACGACGAACGCCGCGTGGCGGAGCAAGCCGAGCTACTACGCCGTCTCCACCGAGGACCGGACGATCAACCCGGACCTTCAGCGCTTCCTCGCCAAGCGCATGGGCGCGAAGACGATCGAACTCAGGGCGAGCCATGTGTCGCTCATCTCCCGCCCGTCCGAGATCACGGATCTGATCCTCGAAGCGGCCGGACACACTTGACCGACGCTGGCGCCTGGGATGCCAGCGAGCGGGCGGTTTCCAGCCCGATGCCCGACGACGCCCCCGTGACGAGACATCGCTTCCCCTTGGGATCGACGCCGGACAGCGCCTCGTCGGCGGGCGACTTCGCACCAAACGCCTCGGCCACATCTTTTCCTTCGATTGCGCCTGCAGGAACTCGGCCCGCAGGAACTCGGCCCGCAGGAACTCGAATGGTCTGCGGGCCGGTCGCCGACGCTCAGACCTGCAGGCCGCCGGCCACGTCGATCACGCCGCCGGTGATGTAGCCGCCGTTCGGCCCGGCCAGGAAGCAGACGACGGCCGACACCTCCTCGAGCGTCGCGATGCGGCGGATGGGGTGCAGGTCCATGATCGCGGCGGGCAGCTTGTCGCGGACGTCCGCCGCCATGTCGGTCGGCATGATGCCGGGCTGGACGATGTTGACGGTGATGTTTCGTCCGCCGAGATCGCGGGCGACGCCCCTCGCGTATCCGGCGATCGCCGCCTTGGTTCCCGCGTAGTCGGCGACGCCGGCGAACGGGACGCGGCTGCCCAGCAGCGAGCCGATGAAGATGATCCGGCCGCCGTCCGACAGCACCGGCGCCGCCGCCCGCGTCGCCGCCACCACGCCCATGACGTTGGTCTGCCACTGGCGGTCGAGATTGACCGTGTCGAGTTCGGGATCGTCGACCATCCTGCCCTGCACGGCGATCGCCGCGTTGTTGACGAGGATGTCGAGCTTGCCGAAATGCGCCACCACGCCGTCCACCATCGGCTTGGCCGCCGCCATGTCGGCCTGGTCGCTGCGGATCGCGAGCGCCCGGACGCCCTTCGCCTTCAGCCGCTCGACCACGGCCTCGGCCTTGCCGGCCGACGCGACGTAGCTGATCGCCACGTCCGCCCCCTGGTCGGCGAGCGCCTCCGCCACGGCGGCGCCGAGCCCGCGCGAGCCGCCGGTAACGAGGGCGACCTTGCCCTGCAGTGTGTTCGACATGAGATCCCTTTCCGCACACGATGGAGGCGCCGCCCCGGACCCCGGCCAGCGGCGGCGCCGCATTTTCGTAACGAGCGTTACTGTAACGATTGGTATGAAATCTGGACAGCGGCTGTCAAGCGGTTTAGTAATGGCCGTTATGAAAAAGTCCGGACCGATCTGATGGGCCGCCATCGCGAATTCGACACGGAGAAGGCGCTCGACGCCGCGCTGTGCGTCTTCTGGCGCAAGGGGTACGAGGGTGCCTCCTACGCCGACCTGACGGAGGCCGCCGGCGTCGAGAGGCCCGCCCTCTACGCCGCGTTCGGCAACAAGGAATCGCTCTTCCGCAAAGCCCTGGCCCGCTATTACGAGCGGTACCTGGACTTCATCCCGGAAGCGCTTCAGCTGCCGACGGCGCGGGACGTCGCCGCGCACATCCTGCACCGGTCGATCGACCTCAACACACGTTATCCCGATCGCACGGGGTGCCTCGGCATCAACGGGGCGCTGGCGGTGTCGGACGAGGCGGAGCCCGTGCGGCAGGCGCTGATCGACGCCCGCGCCGCCGGCGAGGCGCGGCTGCGCGACCGCTTCGAACGGGCGAAGGCGGAGGGCGACCTGCCGGAGACGGCCAAGGCCGACGTGCTCGCGGCCTTCGTGATGGCCGTCTCCCACGGCATGGCGGTGCAGGCCAAAGCCGGCTTCGGCCGCGACAGGCTGGAGGCCGTCGCCGAGCAGGCGCTCGCCACTTGGCCGACCGGCCGTTCGCCACGGTCCGCGACGTCGTCCTGAACCGGAGGTCGGAAGCGCGCCGGGCGGCGCTCAGGCGTGGGCCAGCACCATGAGCGTCGCCAGAAGGACGAAGACGGCCGCCCCCATGCCCTGGCGGGTCAGGAGGTGGCGTTCCGTCGCCGCGATCGCCGCGTCCACCCGCCCCCACGCCCGCGCCAGGAGCGGCCGGGACGACGGCGGGCCGGGCAGGCGCAGACGGGCGGCCCGGTGGAGCAGGCGGGCGAGCGGCACGGCGGCGTCGCCCGGCGGCACCGGCGGCAGCGGCCAGCCGAGGCGCCACGCCGCGGCGGCGAGGACGCCGCCGAGCGCCGCCGGCCACAGCAGCGCGCCGAGGTGCGCCGCCATCGCCGCCGGCGCCGCGGCGGCGGCGGGCCAGGCCAGGGCGAGGAGCCAGGGGCCGGCCAGCGCCACCGCCGACAGGGCGAGGAAGGGCAAGGCCGGCCCGGCCGGCGCCGCCGCCGGGCGGGCCAGCAGGTGCAGCAGGCGCGCCATGTAGAGGACGGTCAGCGCCGACGCCAGCGGCAGCCCGACGGCGACCGGCGCCGCCCAGGGGGCCGCCAGGGTGAGCGCCTCCTCCTCCAGCCACGCCTTGGCGAGTCCGCCGCCGGTCGGCGGCAGCGCCGCCAGCGACAGGGCGAGGGCCGCCGCCACGACGAGCCCGCCGCGCCGCGCCGCGTCGGTCGCCAGGACCAGCGCCGCCTTGACGGCGGCGTGGTGCAGCGCGAAGAGCGCCACCGCGGCGCGGGCGGCGGCCGGATCGGCGGGGCCGGCGGCGACCACGGCCAGCCCCACCGTCAGCAGGCCCATCTGGCTGACGGTGGAGTAGCCGAGCAGGGCGCGC
This sequence comes from Azospirillum sp. ST 5-10, assembly GCF_051225715.1. NCBI lineage: Bacteria > Pseudomonadati > Pseudomonadota > Alphaproteobacteria > Rhodospirillales > Azospirillaceae > Azospirillum > Azospirillum sp. ST 5-10. Next base: position 39,232 of record NZ_JBPJSP010000014.1, on the reverse strand, counting down.
GGGTCGCGCTGGGCCGCCGCCAGCAGGCCGCCGGCGGCGGCGGTCGCCAGCCCGAGGACGACCATCGGCCCGGCGAGCGCCGGCAGCGCCTCGCCGCCCGGCGGCAGGAAGCGCAGCAGGCCGTGGACCGCGGTGTTCAGCACCGGACCGGCGAAGACGGCCGCCGCCGCCGCCGGCATGGCGGCGTAGGCCGGCGCCTGGGCGACGTGCAGCGGCAGCAGGCCGAGCTTGCTGCCCAGCCCGAACAGCAGGAGAAGCGCCGCCACCTCGGGCGCCCGGCCGACCGTGGTCAGCATGAAGGCGGCCAGGGCCAGCAGCTCGCCGAACAGCGCCACCGCCAGGTAGAGCCGGCCGGCCCAGCGGCCGTACGGGGCCGCGTCGGCGGCGATCATCCCGTAGGCGGCCACCGTCATCACCGCGAAGAAGACGTAGAACGCCGCGGGTTCGGCCGCCGCCAGGGCGCCCAGGCTGCCCGCCTGGGTCACCAGGAAGAAGACGGTGCGGCGCACCGCCGCCGCGTCCGCCGGCCGCGGTGCTGCGGCCGCCCCGTGGGCGCCGGCGAGCGCCCAGGCCAGCGCCGAGACGCCGAGGAACAGGCGGGCCGTGCCGTCGAGCTCCATGGTCGTGCCGAGCACGACCGCCGCCATGGGCAGGCCGGCCCCCTCGGGCACCAGCACGGCGGCGGCCAGCGCCACCAGCGGGGCGGCCGGGACCAGCCGCCAGGGCAGGGTCCGGCCGCCGGCGCACAGGACGAGGCCGGCCACCAGCAGCGGCGCCAGCACCATCGCCGGCAGCAGGAGGGCGGCGGTCACGGCAGGAACTCCCGTTCGGCGATGAAGCGGCTCCAGCCGAGCGGGCTGGCGTCGAACCCGGCCAGCAGCCCGGCGCCCAGGCTCAGCGCCGCCGTGACCACCGCCGGGCCGAGCAGGCGCAGGTCCGTCTCGAAGCGGCCGCCGCGCTCCGCCGCCTCGTGCGGCCAGGGGTCGCGGCGCGTCGCGAACCAGGCGCGGTGGAGGATGGGCAGGAAGTAGGAGGCGTTGAGGGCGCTGCTCGCCAGCAGCACCGCCAGCGCCCAGTCCTGGCCGACCGCCAGCGCGCCGACGCCGAGGTACCATTCGCTGACGAAGCCGGCCACCGGCGGCGCCCCCATCATGCCCAGCGCCGCCACGGTGAAGGCCGCCATGGTCCAGGGCATGCGCCGGCCGGCCCCGTCCATCTCGCTGACCCGGTGGACGCCGAGGGTCTCGGCGAGGTTGCCGGCGCAGAAGAACAGGGTGATCTTCATCAGCCCCTGGTGGACGAGGTGGACAAGGCCGCCGACGGTGGCGATCGGCCCGGCGAGCGCCACCCCGAGGACGATGTAGGAGACCTGGCTGATGGTCGAGAAGGCCAGCCGCCGCTTCAGGTCGTCCTGCTGCAGGGCGCGCAGCGATCCGTAGAGGATCGTCACGCCGGCCAGGACGGCGAGCGGCGTCATCACCCCCAGCGCCACCGCCAGCTCCTGGCCGTAGACGTCGTAGACGACGCGGACGATGCCAAAGGCGCCGGCCTTCACCACCGCCACGGCGTGCAGCAGCGCGCTGACCGGGGCCGGGGCCACCATCGCCTGGGGCAGCCAGCCGTGCAGCGGCACCAGCGCCGCCTTGACGCCGAAGCCGCCCACCAGCAGCGCGAAGCAGGCGGTGAGGACCGCGTGGTGCTCCGGCCCCACATGGTCGAGCGCGCCGCCTTCCTCGACGAAGTCGAAGGGGCCGGCGATGCCGTGCAGCCAGACGATCCCCACCAGCAGCACCGTCCCCCCGCTCACCGTGTAGGCGAGATAGGTGCGGCCGGCGGCGAGTGCGGCGTCGCTGCCGCGGTGGACCACCAGCGGAAAGGTGGACAGCGTCAGCAGCTCGTAGAACAGGAACAGGGTCGGCAGGTTGCCGGCCTGGGCGATGCCGACCGTGGCGGTGACGCACAGGCTGAAGAAGCCGAAGAAGCGGCTGCGGTGCGGCGCGTGCTCGAGATAGCCGATGGCGTAGACGGTGGTCACCAGCCACAGGGTCGCCGATAGGGTGACGAACAGCAGCGCCAGGGCGTCGATCCGCAGGACGAAGTCGAGGCCCGGCAGCAGCGGGAACGACGCCTCGAAGCGGTCGCCGCGCCACACGCCCCACAGCATCAGCGCCGTAACCGCCACCTTCAGCAGCGCCCCGGCCAGGTTCAGCGCCGTGCGCAGGCGCATCCGCTCCTCCGCCAGCACGAAGATCAGCAGGCCGGGCACCAGCGAGCTGAGGACGATCAGCAGCGGCGGCAGACTGGTCCAGCTCATGGTCCGCCGACCTCCAGCAGCCGGGTCATCGGGGCGGCGGCCAGCCCCATGAGCAGCGAGACGAGCGCCAGCGCCAGCGGCACCCCTTCCATCCAGCGCGGCACCGGCGAGAACGGCCCCTGCGCCTCCTGCCGGAAGGCCGGGGCGAGGACGGCGAAGACGTAGCCGGCGGCCAGCAGCCCGCCGGCCACCAGCACCGCCGCCCACCACCATTGGCCGCCGGCCAGCGCCGCCCCCAGCAGCAGCCATTTGGCGAGGAAGCCGCCGCTCGGCGGCAGCCCCATCAGGGTCAGCCCGCCGATGCCCAGCGCGAACACGGTCAGCGGCATCCGCCGCGCCGCGCCGTGGACGGAGGACAGGCGGTCGTTGCCGAGCGCCTCGAGGATCAGCCCGGCCGCCAGGAACATGGCGGCCTTGGCGATGGCGTGGGCGGCCAGCAGCAGGACGCCCCCCGACCATGCCCCCGCCGTCCCCGCCAGCGGCACCAGCAGCAGCAGGTAGCCGGTCTGGGCCATGGTGGAATAGGCCAGCAGCGGCTTGAGCCGGTCCTGCCGCAGCGCCATCAGCGACCCCCACAGCACCGACGCCGCGCCCAGCCCGCCGACGAACTGGCGCATCGCCTCCCCCGACACGGCGGCGAAGACGGCGTCCCACAGGCGCAGGAGGACCAGCATCGCGGCGGCGATCACCAGGCCGGACAGCAGCGCGCTGGCCTGGCTGGGGGCGGCGCTGTGCGCCGGCGGCAGCCAGACGTGCAGGGGGAACAGCGCCGCCTTGACGATCAGGCCGCCGGTCATCAGCGCCATCGCCAGCGCCGCCGGCACGCCCGGCTCGGCGGCGGCGCGGAGCTGGCCGAGGTCGAGGGTGCCGAAGCCGTAGAGGAAGCCGACGCCGACGAGGTAGCAGAGCGATCCCACCTGGGCCAGCAGCAGGTAGCGCATGGCCGCCGTCACCGCCGCCGCTTGGCCCTCCAGGGTCACCAGGACGACCGCGGCCAGCGAGATCAGCTCCAGGCAGACGAACAGGTTGAAGGCGTCCGCGGCGAGGCAGAGCGCGTTCAGCCCGGCCCACAGCAGCAGGAAGGGCGGCCAGAACCGGCCGGGCGCCGGCCCGAGGTCGCCGTGCGGCTCGCAGCCCACGGCGAACAGGGCGACCGCCCAGCCGACCAGCGCGATCGCCAGCAGCAGCACCGCGCCGGCGCCGTCCAGGCGCCACTGGATGCCGAGCGGCGCCGGCCAGCCGCCGAGGGCGTGGCGCACGTCCTCCCCCTGGCCGACGGCGACGGCCAGCACCGCCGCGGCGGCGACCAGCACCGGCGCCGCCAGGTTGGCGATCCACGCCCCCCGCCGCCCACCCAGGACGACGGCCAGGGCCGCCGCGAGCAGCGGCAGCGCCACCGTCAGGGCGGCCCACGGTGCGTGGCCGCTCACCGGCCGCCCCCCGAGCCGCCGTCCGCCCGTCCACCATGGGCCAGCCCACCATCGACCGGCCTGCCGCCGGCCGGCCCCCCACCGGCCGGCCCCCCTTTGGCCGGTCCGTCTCGGCCGTCCGCCTCCTCCAGCCTGTCGCGGCCCGCCTCGTCGGCGATGCGGCGCAGCAGCGACAGGGCGTAGGCGGTCACCGAGACCGAGATGACGATCCCGGTCAGCACCAGCGCCTGCATCACGGTGTCCGGCCGTCCCTCCCCGTCGACCGGAGCCGAGCCGACCAGGAAGGTGAAGGCGCCGCTGGCGGCGATGTTGAGGGCGACGATCCGGCCGAGCAGGTCCGCCCGGCCGAACACGCCGTGGACGCCGACGACCAGGATCAGCGCCCCGGCGACGGCGAAGACCGGCCCGGCGTCCGCGGCGGCGGTCATGCCGGCCCCCGCGGTCCGGCGTCGCGCGGCGGCACGCCGACCACCAGGGCCGCCAGACACAGCCCGATCGACAGGGTCAGCACCCCCTCGACGGCGACGATCAGCGCCTTGGCCAGCCCCGGCGGGTACTCCAGGAAGGCGCCGCCCGCCGCCATCGCCGCCGCCGCCACCAGGACGAAGGCGGCCAGCCCGGCGGCCATGCCGGCGCGCAGCGCGACGTGGCGGGTCGGCAGCGCCAGCCGGCCGGTCAGCACCAGCCCGACCGCCGCGCCGGCCAGCACCGCCCCCGCCTGGAAGGCGCCGCCGGGCTGCGTCGACCCCGCCCACCAGAGATGCGCCGCCGCCAGCAGCGCCATCGGGGCGAGGCGCTCGCCGAAGGCGGCGGCCACGGGCGACACGTCCGGCCCGCCCGACAGCGGCTCGGTCGCCGCGGGCGCGGGCCGGCCGACCGGCGCCATCAGCCCGACCCCCACCGCCGCCAGCAGCAGCACGGCCACCTCCAGCAGCGTGTCGTAGCCGCGGAAGTTCAGCAGCACCGCGGTGACCGGATGCGACACGCCGCTCTCGGCCAGCCGCTCCTCCACCGCCGCCCCGGCCCCCGGAGCGCGCGGCAGCAGCAGCGCGCCGCGCACCAGCAGGCCGGCCACCAGCACGGCGGCGCCGGCCGCGGCGATCCGCACCGCGCGCTCAGCCTTCATCGGCGCCGTCCCGACGCCGGCGGAGCCGGCCGATCGTGTCGAACAGCACGACGCTGATCACCACCCCGCCGACCGCCGCCTCGGCGAGCGCCAGGTCCGGCGCGTCCAGGCGCACCCACACCAGCGTCATCTGGAAGGTGAAGGCGAGGAACAGGAGCACGGTGCCGAGCGGCCGCGTCCGGCGCCGCACGACGAGGAGGGCCAGGCCGACCAGGCCGCCGGCCAGCAGCACGTCGAAGGCGATCATCGCCGCTCCTCCTCCCCGCCGCGCCGGCCGGCGGCGGGGACGCCGTGGTCGCGGGCCGCCGTCGCGAGCACGGTGCCGGCCACGGCGACCCCCGCCAGGGTGGCCAGCCAGACCAGGGTCAGCTTCGCCGCGTGGGCCCAGCCGGGGTCCTGCAGCACGAGGCCGGCGGCGATCAGGCCGACGCCGACGTTGTCGGCCTTGGTCACCGCGTGCAGGCGGGTGTAGAGGTCGGGGAAGCGCAGCAGGCCCACCGTGCCGGCCAGGAAGAAGCCGGTGCCGGCGAGGATCAGCCCGGCGCCCAGCGCGTCAAGCACGGACATTCCGTCCTCCCTCGTCGCCGCCCGGCGGCCGGCCGGCGGCCGGCGCGGGGGACCGCCACCACAGGCGGCGGGCGAAGGTCAGGGAGGAGAAGGGGGCCAGCATCGCCGCGACCAGCGCCACGTCGTCGGCCGCCGCCATGCCCGCCGCGGTGCCGACCAGCAGGATGGCGATCACCGAGGTGGTCCCCATCAGATTGACGACGATCAGGCGGTCGGCGACGGTGCGCCCCCGTCCGACCAGCACCAGCCCGGCCGCCGCGTTGGCGAGCAGGACGGCGGCGATGACGAGGTTGAACGTCGGCACGGGCGGGGCTCCTTGTCGGGGGCGGAGGCGGGGAGGGCGATCAGGGCGCGTCCGGCAGGGCCCAGGCGAGCCACCCCTCCATGCGGGCGAGCGTCGCGTCGTTCGGCTGCCCGAGGTCGACGACGTGGACGAGCAGACGGTCGTCGCCGACCGCCAGCACCAGCGATCCCGGCACCACCGACGCGGCGTAGGCGAGCGTCACGGCGATGGCGGGGCGGGGGTGGCGCAGGCGGTAGTCGACGACGCCGGGGTCGACGGCCGGACGCCGCGCGAAGGCGCGGCGGGCGACGTCGAAGCCGCCGAGCAGGGACACCCAGGCCAGCAGCGGCACCAGCACGGCGACGCGCACCACCCGCAGCCCCGCCGTGCGGGGCGGTTGCAGCAGGAGGCTGACCGGCACCGCCAGGGCGACGGCGATCAGGCCGTAGGGCCACGACTCCGCCGGACGTCCGGTCAGCACCACCCAGAGGACGGCGAACAGCGCCGCCCGGACCGCGGCGGCCGCCGCGATCCGCCCTCGGCCCACCCGGTCAAGGCCCGATCCATGGATGGTCACGCGCCGCTCCCTGCCACACCCGATGGCTGATAAACCCGCGCTCGCGCTTGGGGTTCCCGGCCGCCCGGCTCACGACGGCAGGGCGCAGGGCACGATCAGCAGGTCGCACGGCGGGCTGCCGGCGACCGCCGACGCGACGCCGCCGAACAGACGGTTGCCGGAGCCGCTGGTCCCCAGCACCAGCAGATCGGCCTCGCCGTGCCCGACCTCGGCGTCGAGGACGGCGATGGTGTCGCCGTCGCGCAGGCGCAGGTCGATGCGGTCGGCCAGCTCCGGCCGGCCGATGCGCCGCCCGACGTTGCGGATGCGCGCGCCCAGCGCCGCGCGCTGCTGCCCGGCGAGGGCGTCGCGGTTGTCCGGGGAATCGAGGAAGCCGCCGAACGGCACATGGAAGGCGTGCACCACGGTGACCCGGGTCTCGGGAAACAGCGTCAGGGCGGCGGCGAGCGCCCGCTCCGAGGCGTCGGAATCGTCGATCCCGACGACCAGGGAGCGGTAGTCGCCGACCACCGGGTCCTTCACCGTGAGCACGGGAGCGGACCCCGCGTCGGCGACCCGCTGCGCCGTCGCCGACCCGAACAGGTCGCCCAGCAGCGAGGCGCGGTGGGTGCCGAGGACGACGACGTCGGCCGCACCGGACCGCGCGAGGCCGACGATCTCCTCGGCCGGGTCGCCGGTCCGGACGACCAGCGAGACGGCGCACCCCTCCGCCGCCCGATGGCCCTGGAGAAGCCGCTCCAGCCTGGCTTCGGCCTTTCGGCACTGATCGTCGTCCGCGACCGTGTAGTCGGCGTCCTCCACCGTGTGGAGGACGGTCAGGGAGCCGGTCGGACCGGCCAGCCGCACGGCGCGCGCGAGGGCGCGGTCGGACTGGGCGGTCAAGTCGGTGGCGAGAAGAACGGACCTCATGGCGTGTCGCTCCTTCGTCCCGGGGGATCATTCGTTGCGTCGCCAATGACAAGCGGAAAGGAAAAACGTTCCGCTGAAATCGAGGAGCTCACCAGCTCCTGGCCGGCAAGACTATTGCCACAGCGCGACGCCCGGCATCATGATATCCCTCAATTGCACGCGGCGGAAGAAAATCCGGCCGGGCGGGAGGCGGAAGCCGTTCCGCCCCGCCGGCAACGGCGGCGGCCGGTGCGCAGGCGGGAGGGCGTCATGACGGTGTGGCTGAACGGACGGCTGACCGCCGCCGAGGCGGCGCGGATCGACCCGGCGGATCGCGGCTTCACCCTGGGCGACGGGCTGTTCGAGACCATGCGGGTGGCGGCCGGCCGGGTGCGGCATCGCGACCGCCACCTGGCGCGCCTGGCGGCCGGGGCGGCGGCGCTCGGCATTCCCATGCCCTACGGCGCCGACGCCCTGGCCGACGCCCTGGCGCGGCTGGTCGCGGCGCACGGCCTGGCGGAGGGGGTGCTGCGCCTGACCGTCAGCCGCGGCCCCGGCGCGCGCGGCGTCCTGCCGCCGGCCACGCCGGTGCCGACGGTGCTGATCACCGCCGGCCCGCGGCCGCCGGCCGCCGGCCCGGCCCGCGCCGTGATCGCCACGGTGACCCGGCGCAACGAGCACTCGCCGCTGTCGCGGCTGAAGACGCTCAACTATCTCGATTCCGTCCTGGCCCGCCGGGAGGCGGCGGAGCGCGGCGCCGACGAGGCGCTGCTGCTCAACACCGCCGGCCGGCTGGCCGAGGCCAGCGTCGCCACCCTGTTCGTGGTGATCGGCGGGCGGCTGCTGACGCCGCCGGTGGCCGAGGGGGCGCTGCCCGGCATCCGCCGCGCCGTGATCCTGGAGGGCGGCGACGCCGCCGAGCGGCCGCTGGCGCCGGGCGACCTCGCGGCGGCCGAGGAGGCGTTCCTCGCCAACAGCCTGGGCATCCGTCCGCTGGTCGCCGTCGACGGCCGGCCGGTCGGCAGCGGGGAACCCGGGCCGCGGACGGCGGCGCTGGCGGACGACGCCGACGCGGCGTGAGGCGCCTCAGCCGAAGCGGCCGGTGATGTACTCCGAGGTCCGCGGGTTCTCGGGGTTGGTGAACATGCGGTCGGTCGGCCCGAACTCCACCAGCTCGCCCAGGTACATGAAGGCGGTGAAGTCGGACACCCGCGCCGCCTGCTGCATGTTGTGGGTGACGATGGCGATGCAGTAGTCGGGGCGCAGCTCGTCGATCAGCTCCTCGATCTTGGCGGTCGACAGCGGGTCGAGCGCCGAGGCCGGCTCGTCCAGCAGGATCACCGACGGCTTCACGGCGATGGCGCGGGCGATGCACAGGCGCTGCTGCTGACCGCCCGACAGGCTGAGGCCGCTCTGGGCCAGCTTGTCCTTCACCTCGTCCCACAGGGCGGCGCGGCGCAGCGAATACTCCACCCGCTCGTCCATGGCGGCGCGCGACAGCGTCTCGTAGAGGCGCACGCCGAAGGCGATGTTGTCGTGGATCGACATGGGGAAGGGCGTCGGCTTCTGGAACACCATGCCGATGCGGGCGCGCAGCAGGTTGAGGTCGATCCTGGGCGACAGGATGTTCTGCCCCTCGAACCGCACCTCGCCGGTGGCGCGCTGCCTGGGATAGAGGTCGTAGATGCGGTTGAGGACGCGCAGCAGGGTCGACTTGCCGCAGCCGGACGGGCCGATGAACGCCGTCACCTGGCGGTCGTAGAGGGGCAGGTCGATGCCCTTGAGCGCGTGGAAGCGGTCGTAATGGAAGTCGAGACCGCGGATCGAGACCCGCTCGACCAGCCGGTACGCCGTCGCACCCCCGGCACGCGGCGCCGGAGGCGCCGCGACGGTCGGCTTCTTCGGGGTCGGGGAATTGGCCAGGCTCATGAATCACCGATCGGAGGTCGTGGCGGCGGCGAGGAGCCGCGCGCCGATGTTGAGCAGCAGGATGGAGACGGTGATCAGCAGCGCCCCGCCCCAGGCCAGGCGCTGCCAGTCGTCGTAGGGCGACATGGCGTACTGGAAGATGACCACCGGCAGGTTCGCCATGGGGGCGTTCATGTCGGTGCTCCAGAACTGGTTGTTCAGCGCGGTGAACAGCAGCGGCGCCGTCTCGCCGCTGATGCGCGCCACCGCCAGCAGGACGCCGGTGACGATGCCGTTGCGGGCGGCGCGGTAGGACACCATCACCACCACCTTCCACTGCGGCGCGCCGAGTGCGGCCGCCGCCTCGCGCAGGCTGTTGGGCACCAGGCCCAGCATGTTCTCGGTGGTGCGCAGCACCACCGGGACGACGATCACCGCCAGCGCCAGCGCCCCGGCCCAGGCGGAGAAGTGGCCCATGCGGACGACCATCGCCTCGTAGACGAACAGGCCGACGATGATCGACGGCGCGCTCAGCAGGATGTCGGAGACGAAGCGGATCACCTCGGCCAGCCGCGTGTGCTTGCCGAACTCGGCGAGGAAGGTGCCGGCGAGGATGCCGACGGGGGTGCCGACCAGCGTCGCCACCGCGGTCATCGCCACGCTGCCGTAGATCGCGTTGAGCAACCCGCCCTCGCCGCCGGGCGGCGGCGTCGAGCGGGCGAAGAGGCCGGCATCGATGGCGGCGAGGCCGTTGTGGAACAGGGTCCACAGGATGGCGACCAGCCAGAACAGGCCGAAGGCGGCCGCCGCCAGGGCGAGCGCCATGGCGATCCGGTTGGCCGCCCGGCGGCGGGCGTAGAGGGCGCCGCCCGCGGGCGCCGGGGACGGGGCGTCGGACGGGGTGTCGGACGGGGTGTCGGACGGGGTGTCGGTCATGGGCTCAGCTCCCGGCCCGGCGCTGGGCGCGCGTCAGCAGGATCTTGGCGAGCGCCAGCACGGTGAAGGTGATGACGAAGAGGATCAGGCCGAGGGCCACCAGCGAGGAGGTGTAGAGGCTGCCGACGGCCTCGGTGAACTCGTTGGCGATGGCGGCGGAGATGGTCGTCCCCGGGGCCATCAGCGAGGCGCCGATGCGGTGGGCGTTGCCGATCACGAAGGTGACCGCCATGGTCTCGCCGAGCGCGCGGCCGAGGCCCAGCATGACGCCGCCGACGACGCCGACGCGGGTGTAGGGCAGCACCACCTTCCACACCACCTCCCAGGTGGTGGCGCCCATGGCGTAGGCCGATTCCTTCAGCATCGGCGGCACCGTCTCGAAGACGTCGCGGGTGATCGAGGTGATGAAGGGCAGCACCATGATGCCGAGGATCAGCCCCGCCGTCAGCATGCCGATGCCGTAGGGCGGCCCGGCGAACAGGCTGCCGAGCAGCGGCACCTCCCCCACCGTGTCGATCAGGAACGGCTGCACCGTCGCCTGCATGAAGGGGGCGAAGACGAACAGGCCCCAGATGCCGTAGATGATGCTGGGGATGCCGGCCAGCAGCTCGATGGCGATGCCGAGCGGGCGCTTCAGCCAGGGCGGGCACAGCTCGGTGATGAAGAGCGCGATGCCGAAGCTGACGGGGATGCCGACCAGCATGGCGATGGCCGAGGTGACGAGCGTGCCGTAGATCGGCGCCAGCGCGCCGAAGCGTTCGGTGACCGGGTTCCACACCTCGGTCGTCAGGAAGGACGGGCCGAAGGCGCTGAGCGCCGGCCAGGCGCCGACCGCCAGCGAGACGATGACGCTGCCGAGGATCGCCAGCACCAGCAGGGCGAAGGCCAGCGTGGTCCAGCGGAACGCGGCGTCCTGGAGGCGCTGGCGGCGGCCCTGGTCGCGCACCGCGGCGTCGCCGGCGGCGATGGCGATGTCTGCCATGGGAACTCCCGCGGAAGGGAACGGAGGCCCGGCCAAGCCGGGCCCCCCGGGTCGACGGACCGGCTCACTCCGCCGAGGCCGACCAGACAGGCTGGCCGTTGGCCTGGATCTCGTCGCGCCAGGTCGTCTCGACCATCCGCGCCACCGCGTCGGGCATCGGCACGTAGTCGAGCGCGGCGGCCATGTCGTCGCCCTTCCTGTAGGCCCAGTCGAAGAACTTCAGGGCCTGCTGCGTCGCCTCCGGGTCCTGCGGCTGCTCGTGCATCAGGATGAAGCTGGCGCCGGTGATCGGCCAGCTCCGGTCGCCCGGCTCGTCCGTCAGGATGACGTGGTAGCCCTTGGCGTTGGCCCAGTCGGCGTTGGACGCGGCGGCCTGGAAGGTCTCCATCTTCGGCTCGACCACCGCGCCCGCCCGGTTCTTCAGGGCGATGAAGGGGATGTCGTTCTGCTTGGCGTAGGCGTACTCGACGTAGCCGATGGCGCCCTGGGTGCGGCTCGCCATGTTGGCCACGCCCTCGTTGCCCTTGGCGCCGATGCCCGTCGGCCACTGCACCGACGTCGCCGAGCCGATCTCCGTCTTGAACTTCGGGCTGACCTTCGAGAGGTAGTCGGTGAACAGGAAATTGGTGCCCGACCCGTCGGAGCGGTAGACCGGGGCGATCGCGGTGTCGGGCAGCTTCACCTTGGGGTTGAGGCGCTTGATCGCCTCGTCGTTCCACTTGGTGACGTCGCCCATGTAGATGGCGGCGAGCGTCGCCCCGTCGAGCTGGATCGCGCCGCCGGCGATGCCCTTCAGGTTCACCACCGGCACCACGCCGCCCATCACCATCGGGAACTGGACGAGCCCCGCCTGCGCCAGCTCGTCCGGCTTCAGCGGCATGTCGGAGGCGCCGAAGGTGACGGTACCGGCCTTGATCTGCTTGATGCCGCCGCCCGAGCCGATGGACTGGTAGTTGAGACCGATCCCGGTCTCCTTCTTGTAGGCGTCGGCCCACTTGGAATAGACCGGGTACGGGAAGGTGGCGCCGGCGCCGGAGATGTCGGCGGCCGCGGCCATGCCGGGAACGGCGGCGAGTGCCAGCGCGCCGAGGGCGGCGCGCAGGACGGGCTTGGTGACGATGCTCACGGGTCTCTCTCCCTGGGATTCCGGCTGCGGCGCCGCGACGCGGGCGATGCCCGGGGACGCCATCGGGTGCCGGAACCTTAGAGACCGTGTGTGTCGGTTTTCTTGCAGTTGAGTTATCGTTGCGAGAACACTGCCGATCATGAAATAAATTTCATGAACCGGCCAAGTCGAACTCTCGAAATTATGGGCTATGTCGGGTGGAATAGCCCGGCCATTACTTTCCGCCGTCCCCGGCGATCGGCATCGCCGGGGACCGAGGGCGCGCCGGCCGGCGGTCGGCGGCGGGGGCGGTCACGGCCGGACCGAGGGCTGCCGCCCCGCCGCCGATGGCTGTCTCTGCTCAGAAGATCAGGGCGAAAATGCCGATGACGACCAGCAGACCGATAAGGAAGATGACACCGACGGTGCCGCCAATGAACTTGAGCATGATGTTCTCCTGATCCTCTCCGCGATGGGGCCCCGCCATGGCAACCCGGCCCGTCCCCATCGGTTCCGCGCAGCCGGCGACGGTGCGAGCGGGCCCGGGGGTCAGTCCTTCTTCGTCGGCAGGTCCTTGCGCCTGGTGTGGGCCATCTCCTCCAGCTCCTTCTCGCTCATCGACTCGGCCATGCCCTTCGAGGCACCGCGCAGACTCGACTTCGGCTGGTCGCCGCGCTTGGCCGCCAGGGCGGCGCCGGCCGCCATCTGCTGCTTCTTCGAACTCGCCTTCGCCACGGGTCGCTCCTCGATCGGTGGAATCCCGTGGGAATCAACGCGCCGGCGGGGCAAACGTCGCGCCGTCATGCGACGTCGCATGAGGAGGGCGCATGAGGGAGCCGAATTGACGCAACAGGCGGCCTCCGCCTTGACACGTTGCGTCAAGCGGCTAGCATCGCCGCCGACCGGACGATCCAGGGGGGCATCATGACCGGAGAGGAGCTGCGCGCCCTGCGCGAACGGCGCGGCGAAGACCAGCAGGGGTTCGCGGCCTGGCTCAACGGCCGGCTCGGGCGGCGCTACGACCGCTCGCGCATCAGCCGCTGGGAGAGCGGGGCCGAGCGCATCCCCCAGCAGGTGGCGGCGCTGCTGCAGCCGGAGCCGGGCGCCGCGCGCGGCCGCGGCGCGCGCCGGCGCATCGTCCTGGCGGTCGCCAACCAGAAGGGCGGGGTGGGCAAGACGACGACCGCCGTCAACCTCGCCTACGCGCTGACCAGGCTGGGCCTGTCGGTGCTGCTGGTCGACGGCGATCCCCAGGGCAACGCCACCGTCCATCTCGGCCTCGACCCCGGCGAGATCGAGATGGGCAAGCGCGGCCTCTACGCCGTGGTGCGCGGCGGCCAGCCCTTCGACAGCATCCTGGTGCCGGTGTGCGGCGGCGCCTTCACGCTCGCCCCCTCGTCGATCGGCCTGGCGGCGGCGGAGACCGAGCTGGTGGCCGAGCCCGACAGCTCGCTGGTGCTGAAGGAACAGCTCGCCGAGGTGCGCCAG
>NZ_JBPJSP010000014.1:0-25596 GCF_051225715.1 Azospirillum sp. ST 5-10 | reverse complement strand
CAACCTCGGCCTGCTCACCATCAACGCGCTCGCCGCCTCGGACCTCGTGCTGATCCCGGTGCAGACCGAGGTCTTCGCCGGCCTCGGCGTGCCGCTGCTGCTGGAGACCATCGCCAAGATCCGCCGCCGCTCCAACCCGGCGCTGGAGATCTTCGGCATCCTGCCGACCATGTACTCCGCCCGCCTCACCCAGGACCAGGCGAGCCTCAAGGAGATCCAGGCGCATTACGACGGCAAGACGCGGGTGCTGCCGCCCGTCCCCCGCGCCACCCTGTTCGCCCAGGCCTCGGGCGCCGGCCGCCCGGCCATCGAGGCCGACCCCGGCGCCGCCGCCGTGCGCGCCTACGCCGAGCTGGCCGAGGAGCTGGCCGCCTGCCTCACCGCCACCGCCAACACCGGGACCGCCGCCCATGTCGCGTAAGCTCGCCCGCACCAGCACGCAGATCTTCGACAAGGCGACCCAGCGCGGCGGCGACGCCCTGTTCGGCCTGTCGGCCGATTTCCCGCGGCTGCTGGAGATCGACCTCGACCGCATCGCGCGCAACCCCGACCAGCCGCGCCGCCGCTTCGACGAGGAGGCGCTGGCGGAGCTGGCCCGCTCGATCGAGCGGCACGGGCTGAAGCAGCCGGTCCTGGTGCAGGAGGCGGGGGAGGGGGCATACCGGCTGGTCGCCGGGGAACGGCGGCTGCGCGCCTGCGCCCTGCTCGGCCGGCGCACCGTCTTCGCCATCGTCACCGACGGCGACCCGGACGAGCTGGCGCTGATCGAGAACATCCAGCGCGTCGACCTCGACGCGCTGGAGCTGGCCCGCGCCTTCGCCCGGCTGGTCGAGCGCCACGGCTACACCCACGAGGCGCTGGGCCAGGCGATCGGCCGCAGCCAGGCCGACGTGACCCGCACCCTGTCGATCCTGCGCCTGCCCGAGGCGGTGCTGGCGGAGTACGCCGACGGCGACCGCCGGGTGCCCAAGAGCGTGCTGACCGAGATCGCCGCCGTCGACGACCCGGAGCTGCAGCGCCGCCTGTGGGAGGCGGCCAAGGACGGCCTCACCGTCAAGGCGCTGCGCGCCGCCAAGCGCGCCAGCCCGGCGGCGCCCGAGCCGATGGTGCGCTTCGTCGCCGCCGCCCAGCGCATCGCCCGCGAGTTCGCCGACGTCGACGTGCGCGACCTGCGCCGCCACGGCCGCACCCTCAGCGAGGCGCAGTGGCAGGAGCTGCGCCGCCTGCACGCCCTGCTGGACCGGCTGCTGGCCTGAGCCGTGCCCGGCCGGCGGGATCACGGTCCGCGCCGTCTCATGGCCGGTCGAGGTCGGGCAGGGCCAGCAGGCGGGCCAGGGCGTTGCGCGGCTTCACCACGTCGGCCAGGGTGTAGCGGTCGAGCACCGCGAGGAAGCCCTGCAGCGCCTCGTGCAGGGCCGTCTTCAGGACGCAGGCCGGGATCAGCGGACAGGCGCCCTCGTCGCCGATCCCGGCCATGCACTCGACCACCGACAGGTCCTCCTCGGTCAGGCGGACGACGTCGCCGAGGCGGATGTGCTCGGCCGGGCGGCCGAGGCGCAGGCCGCCGTTGCGGCCGCGCACGGCGTGGACGTAGCCGGCCTGGCTGAGATGCTGCGCCACCTTCATCAGGTGGCTCTTGGAGATGCCGTAGCGCTCCGCCACGTCCTGGATGGTGATCAGCCCGTCCTGTCGCAGCGCCAGGCACATCAGCAGCCGCAGCGCGTAGTCGGTGTAGGTGGACAGGCGCATGACCCGGGTTCCTCGTCGCATCGGCCCGCGGCCGCGCGCCGATGCGCGGTCCGCAGCGCCCGTGATGGGGCGAAACGGCAACGGATTGCATCCGCCCCGTTGCCGCGTGCGACAGTTTGTCGCGCAACGGCAACGGATTGAAGGGTTTTTCGCGCGGCTTCCGGGCTCTAGAAAAAATATTCATTCTTGGTGAATGTTTCGAGAGGAGCCGCCCCATGACCGACACGACCCTGTCCGCCCACCTCGCCGTGCCGGCGCGTGACGCGCCGGCGGCGCCGGCCGCCGCGGACCGGTTCGCCGGGAACCCGTGGATGATGGCGCCGGCGCTGCTGCCGCTGCTGATCATGCCGCTGGGCATCCTGTTCCATCCGGAATGGCTGATCCCGCTGGCCGAGCTGGGCACGCTGGCGCTGTTCGCGACGATCCTGAGGCTGATGCGGCTCTGACCGGTCGCCGGCGCCTTTCCCGCCATCCGGAAAGGACGCCGGCCGCCGTTGACCGGGCCGGGCGGGGCCCGGCATCTGATGGGGTTCCGCGGATCGGGCCGCATGCCCAACGACGCATGCCCAACGGGGAGGGGACGATGCCGGAAGACCTCCAGACCGCGGCGCCGCCGGCCCTGGCCCTGCGCGTCCGCCGGGTGACGCGGCTGACGCCGCGGGTCGTCGCCGTGGACCTGGAAGACCCCGCCGGGGGAGCCCTGCCGCCGGCCGAGCCGGGGGCGCACGTCGACCTCCGTCTGCCGGACGGCACGGTCCGGCAGTACTCGCTGTGCGGCGACCCGGCGGACCGCGACGCCTACCGCATCGCCGTGCTGAAGGTGCCGGGCGGCGCCGGTTCGCGCTTCGTCCACGACGAGCTGCGCCCGGGCCGGACGGTCACCGTCGGCGCGCCGCGCAACGGATTCCGCTTCGACCCGGCGCCCCGTTACCTGTTCATCGCCGGCGGCATCGGCATCACGCCGCTGCTGCCGATGGTGCGCGCGGCCGCGCGGCGGGGAGCCGCGTGGACCCTGCACCACTGCGTCCGGTCGGCCGAGGACGCGCCGCTCGGCGACGCGCTCGCCGGCCTGCCGGCCGGCCGGGTGGTCCTTCACGCCGCGGCGCAGGGGCGCCGCCTGGCGGTGGACGCGTTGCTGACGCAACCGGACGCCGGGACGCTGGTCTACTGCTGCGGCCCGCAGCGGCTGATGGAGGCGGTGGCGGCGGCGGCGGCCGCCGCCGGCTGGCCGGCCGGCGCGGTGCGCTTCGAATGGTTCCGGCCCAAGCCGCCGGACGCCGCGGCGGCGGCGGGCGACGGCGCGTTCGAGGTGGTCTGCGCGCGCTCCGGTGTGACCGTGACGGTGCCGGCCGGGAGCAGCGTGCTCGACACCCTCGACGCCGCCGGGGTGCGGGCCGACTCCTCCTGCGAACAGGGGGTCTGCGGCACCTGCGAGACGGCGGTGCTGGAGGGCGAGCCCGACCACCGCGACAGCGTCCTGTCCGACGCCGAGCGGGCGGCGGGAAGGACGATGATGATCTGCGTGTCGCGCGCCCGGAGCCGACGTCTCGTGCTCGACATCTAGAGCGGGATCACTCCAGGTGGAACCAGCTGGAGTGTGAATCCCGCTCTGGATTCAAACGTTTGGAGCAAGATCGCTTGTGGCCGGATCGGCCACAAGCGATCTTGCTCCAGGGCCGGCCGGCACAACCTTAAGGCAGGATCGAGGGAGGATCGCGATGAACGAGGAAGAGTTGCAACGCTTCGGCCTGGCGCTGCTGAACAGCCCGGCGGAGGCCATCGTCTATTCGGACCGCGAGGGCATCATCCGCTTCTGGAACGCCGGCGCCGAGCGCATGTTCGGCTTCACCGCCGCGGAGGCGCTCGGCCAGTCGCTCGACATCATCATCCCCGAGCGCCAGCGGCAGCGGCACTGGGAGGGTTACGAGCAGGTGATGAAGACGGGGCAGAGCCGCTACGGCGCCGGCGACCTGCTGTCCGTGCCGGCTCTGCGCAAGGACGGCAGCCGCATCTCGGTGGAGTTCACCATCGTGCCGCTCAAGGATGCCGACGGCGCCATGCTCGGCATGGGCTCGGTGATGCGCGACGTCACCGCCCGCTTCAACGAGCTGAGGGAGCTGCGCCGCCAAGTGGCCGGACGCTGACGGAGGCCCCCTGCCGCCCGTGTTTACGCCGGGCCGCAATTTTGCGATGCTCCCCCGATCGATGGGGTTAGGGGGGCAGGGCCATGGGGGGAAATGCCGGGCGTCGCGCCAGGGGGCTGGTGGTCGCCGCCGCGCTGTCGCTGCTGGCCGCGGCCTGCGCCGGCGGCGGCTCGGGCGGCGGGTCCTACGACGGCAACTACGACCAGCACATCGCCGAGGCGGCCGGCCGCTTCAACATGCCGGAGCAGTGGATCCGCGAGGTCATCCGCCAGGAGAGCGGCGGACGGACCATGCTGAACGGCCGGCCCATCGTCAGCCACGCCGGCGCCATGGGGCTGATGCAGGTGATGCCGGGCACCTATCAGGAGATGCGGCGCAAGCACGGGCTGGGCTCCGACCCGTTCGAACCGCGCAACAACATCCTCGCCGGCACCGCCTACCTGCGCGAGATGTACGACCTGTTCGGCTCGCCCGGCTTCCTCGCCGCCTACAACTGCGGGCCCGGCTGCTACGGCGACTATCTCGCCGGCCGCCGCACGCTGCCCGGCGAGACGCGGCGCTACCTCGCCTCGGTCGGGCCGCGGCTGGGCGCGCCGGGCGCCGGGACGGTGCTGGTCGCCGAGGCCGCACCCCCCGCACCGGCGCCCGCTCCGGTGATGGCGCCGGCGCCGCCGGCACCCTACGCCGCCCCGGTGGCGGCGCCGGTCCCGGTGGTGGCGCCGACGGTCACCGTCGCCGCGACGCCGCTCGCCGCCGGGGTGTGGACCGTGCAGCTCGGCGCCTTCCGCTCGCCCGACGACAGCGCCCGCATCATCGACCGGGCCAAGCGCACCCTGCCGTCGCTGCTCGACCGCACGACGCGGGTGGTGCAGCCCGTCGACACCGCCGACGGGCCGCTGTTCCGCGCCCGGCTGGCCGGGCTGAGCGAGCAGAGCGCCGCCCAGACCTGCCTCAACCTGACCGCCCTGGGCATGGCCTGCTTCGTCGTCCCGCCCGCGGCGTGAGCCTCATCCCGCCGCCGCGCCGTGCGGCAGGGGCGGGGCGAACGGCCCGTCGGGCGGTCGGCCGGCGCGGGCCGCCTCCAGCTCCGCCATCAGCACGGCCGGGTCGAGGCCGTAGGAGTCCGCCGCCTCGCCCACCGTCATGAACGGGGCCATGGCGCAGCCCGGGCAGGCCATGCGGCGGTGCAGGAACACCGCCGCCAGGGGCGGGCAGGCGTCGAGCAGTTCGGCCACCGTCTGGTCGGGCCGGAGTCGGGAGGGGGTGTCGGCGGTCATCGCACGCTCCGCGGATCGGGGACGACCGCCACGATAGGGGCGCCGCCGTCCGCCGTCTTTGCGCTCCCGCAAACACCCCGCCGGTCCTACTGGACGTCACCCTCCTTGCCGCCGCCCTGGGTGACGGGCTCGCCGGTCATCGTGCCGGTGCGCTTCTCGGCCAGCGAGCCGTCCGGCAGGTTGCCCTCGGGATCGGCGGTGGCGCTGTCGCGCATCTCCTCGCCGTTGCCCTGGGTGACGGGGTCGCCGGTCATGGTTCCCGTCCGCTTCCCGGCCAGGGATTCGTCCGGCAGCTTGCCGGTGACCGACGCGCCGCTTTCCCCCGGCGTCGTCTGCGACGGCTGGTCCGACCGGGCGGCGGCGACGCCGGCCGCCGCGACGAGTGATACGGCGAGCGCCGACGCGAGCGCCAGATGGCGATGGCTCTTCATGTCCGTGTCCTCCAGATTGGTCCCGTCGAGTCCCCGGGCGGGTCATCGCCCGGCGGCCTCGGTTGGCGTGACAACCGGCGGCGTCGGCCGCCGTTCCGCCAATCGTACCTTCGTCTAAGCGTGCGGCCGTCCAAGCGTACGGCCGTCCAAGCGTGCGGCCGTCCAAGCATGCGGCCGGCGATCATCGGCGCCCCCGGTCTCCCGTCCCGGCGGCTGGATGCCCTTGACATCGTTTGGTACCTTACGTATTAGCTAGGTAGCTAACGAGCTGGTGGGGGCTGCCGTTGGATGAGGAGCGAAACGGGTCGGCTCACGACCTCATCGGCGCATGGGCGAAGCGATGCTACTTCGCCGGCCGCGCGGTCATGGATACCGCCCTCCGCCCCTATGGTCTCGGTTCCGTGCAGTGGTACGTGCTCCACCAGCTCGCGACGGTCGGGCCGACCATGCAGCGCGATCTCGTTCGGCTGCTCGACGTCGAACGCGCGACGATGACCGGCATCGTCGCGACGCTCGTCCGGAAGGGACTCGTGGAACAAGAGCCCGACCGGGTGGACCAACGGCAGAAGCGTCTCCGCATCAGCGCCGCCGGCGCGACGCTGTGGCGCGAGTTGCCCGATCTTTCCTTCATCCGCTCGGTCGCGTTCGACGGCATCGACGAGGCTGACCTCGCGACCGCGGTCGACGTTCTCCGGACCGCGACGGAGCGGCTGGAAACCCTTCTCAAGAAAGGACCACAGCCATGACCGTCCTGGTGACCGGGGCGACCGGACTCGTCGGCGCCCGTCTTCTTCCGCGCCTTCTGGAGGCTGGAATGACTTGTCGCGCGCTCGTGCGACCCGGCAGGGACGCTCCGCCGGGCGCGGCGAGGACGGAGGGCGACCTGCTCGATCCCGCATCGCTGCCGGCAGCCGTGCAGGGGGTTTGCGCGGTCATCCACCTCGCCGCGGTTTTCCGCACCTCCCAGAGCGAGCTCATCTGGAAGAGCAATCTCGCAGGCACGCGCAATCTCATCGCGGCGGTGAAGGCGCATGCGCCAAGCGCCCGTGT
This sequence comes from Azospirillum sp. ST 5-10, assembly GCF_051225715.1. Taxonomy (NCBI): domain Bacteria; kingdom Pseudomonadati; phylum Pseudomonadota; class Alphaproteobacteria; order Rhodospirillales; family Azospirillaceae; genus Azospirillum; species Azospirillum sp. ST 5-10. The sequence goes on along the minus strand of NZ_JBPJSP010000014.1, from coordinate 18,945 downwards.
CATCATGGCGAGCACCGCGCTCGTCTACGACATGGACACGCCACGTCCCGGCCGGGAGGACGACGCGTGCAAACCGACGCTCGACTATCCCGCGAGCAAACTGGCGGCCGAAAACGAGTTGCGAAGCAGCGGGCTGACTTGGGCGATCCAACGGTTCGGCTTCGTCTACGGCGACAAGGACGGCCATCTCGAGGCGCTTCCCGGCCTCGTGGCGCGCGTCAACTTCCATCCTGCCCAGCGGATGAGCATGGTTCATCACCGCGACGTCGCCACCGCCGTGACGCTGGCCCTGACCGGCGCGATGGACGGCCGGGTCGTCAACATCGCCGATGAGGCGCCCACGTCGATCTATGAGCTTGCCGAGTTGGTCGGCCAACCGATCGAACCCTCGGCCGCGCCGCTGGCGAACCCCTGGTACATCCATATGGACGGCTCGCTCGCCCGACGCCTCGGCTTCCAGCCGAGGGTGAGAACCGTTCATCAGGCTGCGCAGGAGAACCTGATGTGACGCGAGCGGCGCCTCATGCTCAGCTCGTAAGGTCGACAATCGGATCGTGGATGGCGGTCAGCCAATCGGCCATCGACGACAGATCCCCGGTCACCCGGATCTGGCCCAGCCGTGTGGCCCGGTCGAGCGCGGCGGCGTACGCCGGATCTGCGGTGCGGAGCCGATTCAGCTCGCGGGCGGCGGCGGCGCTTACCTCGATGGTGACGTCTCCCCGCTCGTCCCCGTCCACGCCGACCTCGAACGACGGCCTGCCATTGGCGATGTCAAAGCGGATGCCCTGCAGCCGTCCGTTCGGCAGGAACGCGCCGTCGCTGTAGCGTTCCACGAGCGACCAGTTCAGGTCCGGCGCGAGACCGGCCCGGGATACGGCGGCGCACATCAGCGTGCCCACCATCGCGAACCACGCCGCCGTGCCCTGAGGGATTTTCGCCGCGGCACTCACGACCGTTCTCCCGGCGCGACCGTGAGCACGATCTTGCCGCGGATATGGCCGGCAGCGGCGCGCTCGTGGGCCTTGCCGGCCTCTGCCAGGGCAAAGCGGCTGTCGATGGCGACGCGAATCGTGCCGCTGTCCAGCAGGGGCGCAACCTCCGCAAGCTGCTTGCCGTTCGAGCGGACCTGGGTCGTCGAGACGGTCACGCCGAGCCTCTCCGCCTCGTCGCCGCCGTCGAAGCCGAGCGGGAAGATGGGGAACAGGGCGCCGCCCCGTTTCAGCGTCCGTAGGAAGCGCCCGGTCTTCGGGCCGCCGACCGCGTCGACGACGAGGTCGAGACCGCGAACGGCATCCTCGGCGGCGGTCTTGCCATAGTCGATGACGTCGTCGGCGCCGAGGTCGCGCAGAAACGCCTCGTTGCTCCCGGACGCGACCGCGATCACGCGCGCGCCGCGCCACTTCGCCAGCTGCACCAGAAGATGGCCGACCCCGCCCGCTGCACCGTTGACGAGAACGGTCTTCCCCGTGAGCGGCACCGGCTCGTGGCGATGCGGCTGCAGCGGGTTCGGCTCGTCGTGCCCCTGGTCGATGAGGAACTGCCACGCGGTCAGCAGAGACATCGGCGCCGCGGCCGCGTGCACGTGGTCGATGCCGGCCGGCTTCAGGGCGAGTTCCGTCGCGGGCACGGCGACGTATTCGGCATAGGCGCTGCTTTCGCCGGCCAGACCGGCGGGGAAGCGGACCATGGCATAGACGTCGTCGCCGGCGGCGAAGCCGTGAACGCCGTCCGCGACCGCATCGACGACGCCGGAGATGTCGGTCCCCGGGATGATCGGAAACGAGACATTGGGCTGCCATTCCGGCGGGAGCATCCTGTAGCCCTCGCGCAGATACCAGTCGGGCGGGTTGAGGCCGACGGCGTGAACGCGGACGAGCACCTCGCCCGCCTGGAGCTCCGGCCGCGGGGCGTCCTCGTAGACCAGCACGTCGGGGCCTCCGAAGGCGTGCAGGCGAACCGTTTTCATCACATTGCTCATCAGAACCTCCATCGCGGGCATCAGCTGGGCAGCGATATACGCGAGCGAATTCCGTTTGATAATTGCGCCCCGGTTCCGCTTAATAATGCCATGAAGGAACAAATGGCATTGGAACGGCTGACCGGGCTGATCGCCTTCGCGCGCGCCGGATCCCTGGGCAGCTTCACCGCCGCCGCTCACGCACTCGCCATTTCGCCGTCGGCCGTCAGCAAGAGCGTGCAGCGCCTCGAACAGCAGCTGGGCGTTTCGCTGTTCACCCGGACCACCCGCTCCCTCACCCTGACGCCGGAGGGCCGCGAGTTGCACGAGCGGGCCGTCCGGCTGTTGCGCGACGCGGAGGAGATCGAACAGGCCGCGAAGGCCGCTCGCGCCGAGCCGGCGGGCGCCTTGCGCATCGCGGCGTCGCTGCCGATCGGGCTCCATGTGATCGCGCCCATCCTGCCCGCGTTCCGCGCGCGCCACCCCAAAGTGACCATCGACCTGCGGCTCGACGACCGGCTGGTCGACCTCGTCGAGCAAGGCATCGATGTCGCCGTCCGCATCGGCGACCTTGCGGACTCGCGCCTGCTGTCGCGCCGGCTCGCCCCGCTGCGGCTCTGCGCCTTCGCATCGCCCGCCTATCTGGCGGCGCGCGGTGCGCCCAGCCATCCGGACGAGCTGGTGGCGCACGAAACCGTCAATCTGCGCTATCAGAGCAGCGGGCAGACCTTCCGCTGGCCGTTCCGGATCGGCGAGCGCGAGATCGAGATCGCCCCCGCATCGAGCATCGTCGTCGACGCCAGCGAAGCGGTCGTGGCGACGTTGGTCGCCGGCGGCGGCATCGGCATCAGCGCCTCCTTCATTGCCGCCCCCTACGTCGCGCGGGGCGAGCTGGTCCCGGTGCTCGGCGACTTTGCCGTGGACCGTGAGACCGTCACTGCGCTGTGGCCCTCCAGCCGGCGCACCAACCCGGCCGTGCGGGCCTTCGTGGACCATCTGCGCGGGGCCGCGGACCGTATGATCACGGGCATGCCGCTGGGCTGAGCCGCCCCCGTCGCCGGAAAGAGAGGTGCGCGCCCGCGCAGCCGGTGGTCCCGGGCCGCCCGGTCAGCTCCGGATCGGGCTGCCGGACGCCGCCGCCCGCGACCGGCGCGACGGCTACCCCTTGGGCGCGCCATCCCCGGCCGGCGGCAGGTCCTCGGCGATGGCGACCAGGCGGTGGGGGGCGCGGATGGTCACGTGCTGGCGGCCGCTCTCGACGATGCCCTGGCTCTCCCAGGCCGACAGGGTGCGGCTGACCGTGTGCAGGGTGGTGCCGGTCATCTCCGCCACGTCCTGGCGCGACAGGGGGAAGTCGATCTCGACGCCGGCGTCGACCCGGCGGCCGCCCTGGCGGACGAGGCGCAGCAGGGCGCGGGCGATGCGCCGCTCGACCCGTTCGGTGGACAGCTCGCGCAGGCGGTGCTGCATCTCCTGCAGGCGGCGGCCGATGATGCCCAGCGCGTTGAGGGCGACGCGGGGATGGCGCTCCATCAGCGCCGTCATCGTCGCCGCGGTCCAGTGGATCTCCACGCAGTCGGCGACCGCCACCGCGTCGGCGGGGTAGACGCCGCCGGTGAACATCGCCAGCGTCCCGTACATCTCGCCGGGCCCGAGGAAGCGCAGCACCACCTGCTGCCCGTCGGCGCCGGTCTGCACGATCTTCACCCGTCCGTCGATCAGGGCGTGCCCGGCCGCCGCCGCGTCGCCCTGGGCGAAGATCTGCGTGCCCTTGGGGATGCGGCGGGTGTGGGCCTGGCGCACCACGTCGTCCAGGCCGGCAGCGTCGAGCCCGGCGAACAGGGTCATGCCGTGCAGGACGGCGGGATCGGGGGTCAGCGACATCGTTCCCGGTGCTCCTCGGCGGCGGTCCGCTGCCGCCCGCGGCGGGACCGCGTGCGGCAGCGCGTCGCACTCTATCGCATCCCGGCCGCAGTTTGCTCCCCGACAAACAGCCGGTTCGGGATCGGGTCCATCTTCCGGTCAACAGCGCGGCCGACCGCGGCCGCACCTTCAAACCGGAAGGATTTCGCCATGACCACCCGTCGCTCCCTCCTCACCTCGACCGCCGCCGCCTTCGCCCTGACGGCCGCCCTGGCGGCGCCGGCGTGGGCGGGCGACGCCGCTCCGGCCGCCGCGCCAGCCGACGCCCCGGCCGCCGTCGACATCGTCCGCCCCGCCACCGCGGTGCCCGCCGCCCTCGGCGAGCGCGCGCCGCAGACCGTCCGGGTCGCGCTGGAGACCAAGGAGGCCGTGGGCACGCTGGCCGACGGCACGACCTACCGCTACTGGACCTTCACCGAGCCCGGCGGGGCGCCGAAGGTGCCGGGCCCGCTGGTGCGGGTGCGCGCCGGCGACACCGTGCAGATCACGCTGACCAACGACGACGACAGCACGATGATGCACAACATCGACCTGCACGCCGTCACCGGCCTGCACGGCGGCGGCCACGCCACCATGGCGGCCCCCGGCGAGACCAAGGGTTTCACCTTCAAGGCGCTGAAGCCCGGCCTCTACGTCTACCACTGCGCCGTGCCGATGGCCGCGCAGCACATCGCCAACGGCATGTACGGCATGATCCTGGTGGAGCCCGAGGGCGGCCTGCCCAAGGTCGACCACGAGTTCTACGTGATGCAGGGCGAGATCTACACCGAGGAGGCCTTCGGCACCACCGGCGAGCTGACCGAGAGCTACGACAAGCTGATGGACGAGCGGCCGGAATACTACGTCTTCAACGGCGCCGCCCAGGGGCTGACCGGCGACCACGCCCTGCACGCCAAGGCGGGCGAGACCGTGCGCATCTATTTCGGCGTCGGCGGGCCCAACAAGACGTCGAGCTTCCACGTCATCGGCGAGATCTTCGACCGCGTCTACGATCTCGGTTCGCTCTCGGCCGCGCCGCTGAGCGACGTGCAGACCATCACCGTGCCGCCCGGCGGGGCCGCCGCGGTGGAGTTCAAGGTCGAGGTCCCCGGCGAATACCTGCTGGTCGACCACGCCCTGTCCCGCGTCGCCCGCGGCCTCGTCGGCACGCTGGTCGTCGACGGGCCGGAGCGCCCCGACCTCTTCAAGGACGGCCTGCCGCAGCAGGTGGCGCAGCGCCCGGCGCGCTGACCGGCCGGCACTCCTCTTCTCTCCCGTCTCCTCGGGCCCGCCGCCGGCGGGCCCTTTCCTTTCGCGAGGACGCCGTCCGCCGGCGCACGGCGTCAGGTCTCCAGGCGCGGGCGGTAGGTCAGCGGGTCCAGCCCGAAGGTCCACGCCACGCCCTGGCGGGCCGAGGTGATGTACGGCGGCACCCGCAGCCAGTAGACGCGCCGGCTGCCGTCGGGTTCCGGCGTCGCGTTCAGCACCCGCACCATGGTCAGCGCCTCGCCGTCGAACTCGGGGGCGCGCCACAGCTCGCCGGTGTCGTCGCCGGCGACGCGGCGGCCGCCCAGCGCATCCATCACGCGCTGCGGGCCGAACCGCTCGAGGAGGACGCGGCGCACGCCCGGGTCGGCCTCCGCGACGACCTGGCGCAGGCTCAGCCGGCCGGGGTGCAGCGCCAGCCGGAGATCGGTCGGCAACTGGCCGGCGCAGGCGAACAGCTCGCTGCCGTCCCGCCACCGCACGGCGGCGCCGGAGGCGTTGTGGAGCCGTCCGTTCTCGTCGACGTGGACCTCGGCCGGCGGCAGCAGCGCCACGGCCACCCGCCGGAACGGCCACAGCGCGTCGACGTGGAGGAGCAGCGCCGTCACCGCCTCGGCCGCCGTGTCGGAGGCCGCCCCGGAGGACGGCCGCGGCGGCCAGACGAGCAGCGCGTCGGGCGGGTACACCCCTCCCGGCGCCAGCAGCTCCAGCACGCCCGACCACGCCGGCCCGCGGGCGCGGACGGTGAGGGCCGGGGTCCGCGGCATCGCCGCACGGACGCGGCCCAGGCCGGCCCGGCGGAACAGCCGCAGCACGGCGCGGGCGGCCGGCCCGCCGGCCCGGCGCGGCGGCCGCGGCACGCCGTCGCGGGCCCGGGCGATCATGACGGCGACGGCCGGACCGGCGAGGGCGCCGAGCAGCAGGACCGCCGCCGACCACCGCAGGCGGTCGGGCAGGACGGCGTGCGCCGCCGCCGCCGCGGCGACGCCGGCGGCGAGGCCGGCGTGCACGGCGACGGTGTCGGCGCGCCGGACCGTCTCGGCGTTGAGCAGGGCGACGAACAGCACGGCCGCCACGATCGCCAAGCCGATGTTCCACACGGGCATCCACGGGACCGGAATCCACGGGGCGCCGGCCCACGGGGCGCCGGCGGCATCCGCCACGTCCTGCTGGATGCGGACCGCCGTGTCGGCGGCGGCGCCCGCCAGGGCGAAGGCCAGCGCCAGGACGGGCAGGCGCCCGAACCAGCCGAGGCCGGACAGCACGTCGCGCGCCTCCCGCGGGCCGGCGACCCAGAGGATGGTGTCGGGGTCCCGCAGCCCGGCCGCCCGGTAGACCTCCCGTACGGCACGTTCGGCGGCGCCCCGGTCGGTCGGCGCCCGCCACGACAGGCGGGCCCCGAGACGGGCGGGCAGACCGCCCTCGTCAGCGCCGTTCATGGCGGGACATGGCCATCGCGGGACACGGGCTCAGTCCGCCACGACGCCGGCCGGCGCGTGCGGCCGGTACTCGCGCTGCCGGCGCACCTCGTACAGTCCCGGCTCGACCGGCACCGTCCCGTGCTCCTCGTGGCGCAGCGCCACCGGCGCGCCGCCGTGGACCTGGATGAAGCCGCGGCCGCTTCCGTCTTCGAGGAAGTACCGCACGCGCTCGCCCGCCATGGCGTGGCTGTGCCCGGTGACCTCGCCGTAGGCGAGGATCACGTCGTCGGCCGCCGGTGCGGGCCGTGCGCTCTTCGGCAACACGGGGCACGGGATGAGAAGAACGTCGCCCTGCCTGTACTGCTGCATCCTTCGCTCCTGTCCGGAAAAATCCGAGGGGGTGGTGCGCCGGCGATGGTCCAGTGTCTTCAGCAGAGAAGGTATGCGAGCGGCGGGCGGGGCGAAACGTTCCAGAGGAAGGTGCACCTTGGGTCAGGGAGGCCGGCGCCCCCGCCGCCCCGCCCCCCAAGGTCCGCATAGGCGGTTGGGCGGAGCCCGCCGGTGCCGGCCCGCCCTTCGGGCGGGCGCGCCGGGACGCTCAACGCTCGGTGACGGCGACGCCGTCGGCGATGCGGTCGCCGGGGTAGAGCACCACCCGCTCGCCCTCGGCGAGGCCGTCGCGGATGCCGACCGTCAGGTCGTTGCGCTCGCCCACCGTCACCGGGCGCAGGCGGGCGCGGCCGTCGGCGACGGCGAACACCGCCCACCCCCCGTCGTGGCGGAACAACGCGCCCAGCGGCACGGTCAGGGTGCGCGCCTCGTAGAGGACCACCCGCACGTCGACCCGGTAGCCGTGGCCGAGCCGCTGCCAGCGCTCCGGCGGCTCGACCAGGTCGAGGACCACGTCGACGCGCTGCTCCTCGATGCCGAGCGCCGAGACCTCGGTCCGCCCGAAGGGTTCGATGCGCCGCACCGCCGCCTCCAGGTCCGGCCCGCCCCAGCCGGTGACGATGGCCCGCTGGCCGGGCCGGATGCGCACGGCGTCGGCCGACAGCAGGTCGACGACCACCTCCAGGTCGTGCGGGTCGCCGATCTCCAGCAGGGGCGCGCCGGCCTCGACCACCCCGGCGCTGCGGCGGAGCACGCGCAGGACGACGCCGCTGACCGGGGCGTCCACGGCGAGGCACTCGCACTCGCCGCTGCGCCGGGCGATCTCCTGGCGCGGCAGCAGGCGCGAGCGGGCCTGGCGCAGCTCGAATTCGCGGACGCTCAGCGCCGCCTTGGCGGTCGCCAGGGCGGCCTCGGCGACGCGGTGGGCACGCTCGGCGTCGTCGAGCGCGCGCTGCGAGATGGTCTGCCGGCCGATCAGGCGGTGCGCCCGCTCCAGCTCGCCGGTGGCGAAGGTCAGGTCGGCCTCGGCGCGCTCCAGGTCGGCGGCGGCGAGGTCGCGGGCGGCCCGCGCCGCCTCCACCGCGGCCTCCTGCTCCGCCTCGCTGCGCACGTCGAGGAAGGCGGGCTGCGCCGGCTCGATCCGCGCCAGCGTCGTGCGGCCGGCCTCGACGGCGTCGCCGGCCTCGACGGCGATGCGGCGCAGGTGTCCGGTCAGCGGCGCGTAGAGGGTGTAGACGTCGCGCACCCGGGCCTCGCCCTCGTCGTCGATGGTGACCCGCAGCAGGGCGGTCTGCGCCACGGCGAGGTCGACCGGCACCGGCCGCGGCCGCAGGGCGTAGACGATCGCCGCCGCCAGCACCGCCATCAGCGTTCCCCACAGCACCAGACGGCGCACGCCAACGCTCACGCTCTACTCCCGTGTCTTGAGGACGGCGATCAGGTCGAGGCGGTCGAGCCGGCGGCGCACCAGCGCGCCGCAGACCACGGCTGTGCCGAGGGCGATCAGCGCCGCCGTGCCGTAGGTCGCGTCGGTGACCACCAGCGGCACGCGGAACAGCTCGGTCGCGAAGGCGCTGGCGAGATACCAGGCGAGCCCGTAGCCGGCAAGGCAGCCGAGCGGGATCGCCAGCCAGGTGACGATGCCGATCTCGCCCAGCAGGATGTAGGCGATCTCGCGGCGGCTGAAGCCGAGGACGCGCAGGGTGGCCAGCTCGCGCGCCCGCTCCGACAGGGCGATGCGGATCGCGTTGTAGGTCACCCCGACCGACAGGGTCGTCGCGAAGGCGATGAAGAAGCCGACGAAGACGTACATCGTCGCCCCCATCGTCTCGTGGAACGTGTCGATGGCGGTCTGCCGGAACAGGATGCCGGCGACCGCGGGAAGGTCCTTCAGGGCGGCCAGCAGATCGGCGCGCGCCGCCGGATCGACGGCGAGGTGGACGCCGCCGACCACCCGGCCGTCGCCCATCAGGCGGTTGAGCGCGGCCATCTCCATGTAGGCGGGCTTGCCGAGGTGGGTGTCGAAGACGCGCACCACCGGCAGGCGGACGCGCGGCCGGCGGCCCTCGAGCACCTCGACCAGCACGAGGTCGCCGACGCGGACCGCCAGCAGGTCGGCCAGGGTGCGCGACAGCACCAGGCCGCCGGGCGGCAGGACGAGGGGCCCGCGCTCGTTGTCGTGCACCGGGCTCAGGGTGGCGTCGGCCGGCACGCCGGTGATGCCCTCGCGCTGGCTGCGGTGGCCGTGGCCGAGGCGCGCCGCGACGGCGCGGAACGGCTCGGCCGCCAGGACGCCGGGCAGGTGCGCGACGTCGCGCACGGCGCCGACCGGCTGCAGGTCGGCGAAGGTGACGGTGGCGTCCTGGTGCTGCGCCCGCACGAAGACGCCGTCGACCAGGGCCTCGACCGCGTCGATCCACTGCAGGGCCAGCACCACCACCGCCACCGACATGGCCAGCCCGGCGCTCGACAGGAAGGTGCGCAGCGGCCAGCGCAGGACACGGCGCAGGATCATCCGCGACGGCTCGTCCAGCGCCGCCGTGCGCGACAGCCAGCCGCGGCGGTAGACCGCCGGCGTCGGCGGCTGCATCGCCTCGGCCGGCGGCAGGGCGACCGCCCGGGCGACGGCGGCGACGCTGCCGGCCAGCGCGGCGCCCAGGCTGACCAGGGCGGCGAGCGCGAAGGCGCCCGGCCCGGGCCGGTAGAGCAGGAAGGGGAAGCGGTAGAATTCGGCGTAGAGCGCGGTGTTCCAGCGCCCCAGCGCCGCCCCCAGCAGCGCCCCCAGGAGGACGCCGAGACCGGCGATCGCCAGCACCAGCTTGGCGTAGTGCCAGCCGATCGCCCAGTCGCCGTAGCCGAACGCCTTGAGCAGGCCGATCTCGCGGCGCTCGGTGGCGATCAGGCGGGCCAGCACCATGTTGGTCAGGAAGGCGGCGACGGAGAGGAAGATGCCGGGCAGCAGCGCCGCCATGTTGCGCTGCTGGGCGATCTCGTTCTGCAGGAACCAGTTGGAGGTCTGGTCGGCGCGCGCGTAGGCGCCGGTGCCGCCGTAGCGCGCCAGCAGGCCGTCCAGGCGCTGGATCACGTCGCGCGGGTCGGTGCCGCGCAGCAGGCCGAGCGCCACGTCGTTGAAGGAGCCCTCCAGGTCGTAGGCGGCGGCCAGCGCCGCCCGCCCCATCCACAGCACGCCGAAGCTGCGGTCGTCGGGCATCAGCCCGCCGGGCGGGATGGCGTAGACGAACTCGGCGCTGAGCGCGGTGCCGACCACCTGCAGCGTGCGCTTGCGCCCGCGCAGGACGGCGCCGAAGCGGTCGCCGGGGACCAGGCGGTGCGCCTCGGCGAAGGGCTCGCTGACCACCACCTCGTCCGGCCGCCCCGCCTCGGGCAGCCGGCCGGAGCGCAGGGCCAGGGCATTGAGGAGCTGCGGGCCGCGCTCGGGCAGGGAGAGGAGCTGCCCGCTCACCGGCTCGCGGTGGCCCGGCAGGTCGAGCACCGCCGCCTCGACGATGCGGGTCTCCACGGTCCGCACCCCGGGCAGGGCGGCGATGGCGTGGCGCAGCGGCTCGGGCGCCCGCTTGACCCGGGCGAACACGTCGGCGAAGCGCTGGCGCTCGTAGAAGGCGACGGTGGTCTCCTCCAGCGCCTCCACCGTGGTGAGCGCCATCACCAGCAGCGCCACGCCCGACGCCACGACGAGGGCGATCGCCAGCACCTGGGAGCGCAGGCGGCGCAGGTCGCGCAGGAGCTTGCGGTCGAGGCTGGTCATCGCCGTCACCACACCAGCTCGTGGGGCGAGCGCCGCCCGGCGTTGACCCGGGTCGCCAGGATGCGCCCGTCGGCGAAGGACAGCACGCGGTCGGCGACGTCGGCGATCACCGCGTTGTGGGTGATCAGCGCCGTCGTGGTGCCGAGCTCGGCGTTGACGCGCAGGATGGCGTCGAGCACCAGGATGCCGGTCTCGCGGTCGAGCGCGCCGGTCGGCTCGTCGCAGAACAGGAGGTCGGGGCGCTTGGCGATGGCGCGGGCGATGGCGACCCGCTGCTGCTCGCCGCCGGAGAGCTGGGCCGGGAAATGGTCGAGGCGGTGGGCGAGCCCGACGAGGCCCAGCGCCTCCTCCGGCGCCATCGGGTCGACGGCGATCTCGGTCACCAGCGCCACGTTCTCGCGCGCCGTCAGGCTGGGGATCAGGTTGTAGAACTGGAAGACGAAGCCGACGTGGCGGCGGCGGTAGAGGTTGAGGGCCCGCTCGCCGCCGGCCGACAGCGGCCGGCCGCGGAACCGGACCTCGCCGGCGGTCGGCAGGTCGAGGCCGCCGAGGATGTTGAGCAGGGTCGACTTGCCGCTGCCGGACGGCCCCAGGAGGACGACCAGCTCCCCCTCGTAGAGGTCGACGTCGACGCCGCGCAGCGCCGGCACCTCGACCGTTCCCATGCGGTAGACCTTGGTCAGGCCGCGCGCCGACAGGGCGATGGCGGGTGGTGCGGGCGATCCGGTCACCGGCGGCTGTCCTCTTCCGGGCGGGGCCGAGGCCTTCCGGCCGGAGAATCGCCGATCCGCACGCGTCCGGGACGTCTGCGGCGGCTATTCCGCGGCCAGCGGCAGGGCTGGAGCGTACTCCTCATCGAGGATGGCGGCGATGGTTCCGGCGCATTTGCCGCAGCGCGGGGCCACGCCGCAGGCGGCGTAGACCCCGGCCACGTCGGCCGGCTGGTGATCGCGGATGGCCTGGCGGATGCGGCGCTCGGGCAGGGCGTTGCAGATGCAGACGTACATGGCGGGGGTCCGGCGTGGCGGGCGGGGGCGGCGCTCCCGCCCCCCTTGCCCAGGAACGCTACCGACTCGCACTCGCAGCGTCTTTGACCTCGCGCAAACTTTCGGGCGCGGTGGCGGAAGGTCCCGCGGACGCGGCCGAGGCCGTGGTCCGTCTCGAAACACCGAAAAGAGCCGTGTCGAGGTGCGGCAAGCGCTTCCGCCGGAAAAGACGCGGCAACCGCAGCGACAACCTGGCAAGGCGCGACCGGGCGGATTATCCTGCAGTCGCGCGCAGTCATCGCCCCGCAATTCCCTTTCGCCGGGCCGCCGTGCCCGTGCCGTCGCAAGACCGCGCTCCCTGTTCACACCCTTCCAAGGGAGTCTTCCGCAATGGACATCCCACGGATATTCAACATCACGGAAAGCGCCCACCGCATCCACAACCCGATCACACCGGAAAAGCTCGCCACCCTCGGCGCGGCGCTGCGCCTCGACCCGGGGGCCCGGGTGCTCGATCTCGGCAGCGGCTCGGGGGAGATGCTGTGCACCTGGGCACGCGATCACGGCATCGTCGGCACCGGCATCGACATGAGCCGGTTGTTCACCGAACAGGCGAGGCGCCGCGCCCTGGAACTCGGCGTCGCCGATCGGGTCAGGTTCATCCACGGCGATGCCGCCGGCCACGTCTCGGACGAGAAGGTCACCGTGGCAGCCTGTGTCGGAGCCACCTGGATCGCCGGTGGAGTCGCCGGCACGATCGAGCTTCTGGCACGGAGCCTGCGCACCGGAGGGATCATCCTCGTCGGCGAGCCCTACTGGCGGCGGTTGCCGCCGACGGACGAGGTTGCCAAGGGGTGTCTTGCCAACGCCATCTCCGATTTTCTCACGCTTCCGGACCGTCTCGCGTCCTTTGGCCAGCTCGGCTACGACGTCGTCGAAATGGTTCTGGCCGACCAGGACGGCTGGGACCGGTACGAGGCCGCCAAATGGCTCACCATGCGCCGATGGCTCGAAGCCAATCCCGGCGACGAGCTCGTGAGCGACGTCCGCGCCAAACTGACCTCGGAACCCGAGCGCTACGCCGCATACACGCGCGAATACCTGGGCTGGGGCGTGTTCGCGCTGATGCCGCGGTGATGCGTCGGCACGCCCGGCGGATCGTCAACGGCCGTGCCGCGCAACGCCTGATGGCCCGTCGTGCCGCCTTTGCGAGATGGCATCGAGCCGGGCGGCGGGCGGCGGGCGGAACGGCACCGGGGGAGGGGCCGGTCATGGCGGGCCCTCTCACCGCGGGGTCCAGGGCGTCAGGATGACGAGGCGGGGATCGTCGGCGTGATCCACCAGCATGCGGCGGACACGGTCCTGCCAGAGGCGGCGGAAACGCTCCTCCTCGGCGGCGGTCGCGTGGCCGGAGGCGGCGCGGCGCAGCAGCTCGGGCAGCTCCGGGTCGGCCGGGACGACGGTGGTGTCGAGCGCCGCCTGCACGCCGCGGCCGGTGTCGGTGCGCACGAACCCGAGGACGTCGGCGAGGTCGGCGCCGAAGGACAGCAGGCGGCGGCGGTCGAAGCGGCCGCCGATCCCCTTGAAGCCGCCGTCGCCGGCGGCCCCGGTCAGCAGGGCGGCGACCGCGGCCAGGACGCCGGCGACGCCGTCCCCGGCGCGGTCGCGCACGGACACGGCGACGGCGCCCCGCTCGGGCACCGTGCCCGGGTAGAGGTGGGCCAGCGCCCTGACGGTCATCAGGTAGGCGCCGGCCACCGTCGGACAGGAATGGCCGGCGAGGCGGACGGCGTCGGCGTAGCCGTAGTCCAGCCGGCCGTCGGCCGAGGCGCCGAGGAAGGCGCCGAGGGGATCCCGCACCGTCAGGCGGGGGGCGGCGGCGAAGAAGGCGGGGAAGGTCATGGCGTGGCACTCCCGGAAGGGGGGATCAGCCCGGCCGGCCGTCGGCGCGCGGGCGCAGCAGGATCGGGGCGTAGTCGACGAGGAAGAGGACGAAGGCGGCGGTCCACAGCAGGCCGGCGGCGGCCAGGCCGTCGGTGTAGGCGACGCCGGGCAGCACCGGGGCGACGACCCGGGCGACGGCGGCCAGGGTCAGCAGGACGAAGCCGACCGCCGTCGCGCGCGGCGCCGTCAGGGGCCGGCCGGTGTGGCCGAGGGTCGCCCGGCTCATCACCGCCAGGATCATCGTCGCGAAGCTGCCGGCGGTGAGGGCGTGCAGCCACGCCGTGCCGACGGCCACGTCGCCCAGCAGCCAGGCCGCCTTCAACCCCAGCGCCACCGGCACCCAGGCGTAGCCGACGTGGAGGATCCACAGCAGCGGGTCGTGCAGGGTGCGGTCGCCGCGCCAGCGGGCGAGCCGCACCGCGTGGGCCAGCGCCGCCGCCAGGGCGAGGGCGCCGGCCGCGGCGGAGGCGGGGAGGACGACGTCGACGGCCACCACGGCGGCGGTCAGGGCGAGGGCCGCCGTGTCGAGGGCCGAGGGGACGGCGACCGCGGTGGCGTCGCCGCGGGCGCGCAGGGCGTTGCGGGTGAAGGCGGGGACGATGCGGCCGCCGATGACGGCGATCATCATCAGCACGACGCCGATCGCCAGGGCCCTGCCCTGCGCCTCGCTGCCCGCCGGCACGCCGAGCCATTCCAGGCGGATCAGCAGGTTGCCCGCCGTCATCAGGGCGAGGAGGGCGAGGAAGGCGGTGTTGCGCGCCTTGCCGGCGCGCACCAGCGGCACCGCCAGGGCCAGCCCGACGGCGGGCAGGAAGGCGAGGTCGACGGCGGTGGCGGCCCAGCCCGCCGCGAACGCCGGCAGGCTGGCCACCCGCCCGGCCAGCCACAGGGCGACCAGGGCGGCGAGCGGGGCGCCCGACAGGGCGGTGCTGGCGGTCCAGCTCGGCACCGCGGTCAGCAGGAACCCGGCGATGGCGGCGCCGGCGAAGCCGAACAGCATCTCGTGGGCGTGCCAGGACACGGGCGCCACCGCGCCGTCCATCGGCACCAGCCCGCCCAGCACCGCCAGCCACAGGCCGACGAGCGCCGGCGCCGACAGCCCGGCCAGCAGGAAGAAGGGGCGGAAGCCGTAGTGGAAGAGCGTCGGCAGCGCCGGGCGGGCGGGCCGGTCGACGGCGTGGATGGTCATGGACGGGGTCTCCGGAAAGGGGGGCGCGGGGCGAGGCGCCCGTCGGCAGTCCCCGACCATAGAGACAGGGCGTGACCCGCTTTTTGCGCTGGCGCAAACCCGCGGCGGTCGGGTCGGCGATCGTCGGCGTGTTTGACCCAGCGCAAAAAGTGGAATCCGGGAGTGTGCTTTTCTCCGGGCAACCGAAGTCCTAGGGGAGACCCCACCCGTGATCAGCACCAGGAAGCTGTGGCTGGTCCTCGGCCTCGTGATGATGGCGTCGTTCGCCGTCCTCGGGCTGATGGGCCGGCAGATGCACCGGGAAGCGCCGCCGCTCCCGGCCGAAGTCGTCACCAGCGACGGCACCGTCCTCTACACCCTCGACGACATCCAGCAGGGCCGGCTGGCCTGGCAGTCCATGGGCGGCATGCAGGTCGGCTCGATCTGGGGCCACGGCGGCTACGTGGCGCCGGACTGGTCGGCCGACTGGCTGCACCGCGAGGCGGTGGCGCTGCTCGACCTGTGGGCCGAGCGGCGGTACGCCAAGCCCTACGCGGGCCTCGGCAGCGAGGAGCAGGCGGGCCTGCGCGAGCGCCTGACCCGGGAGATGCGCACCAACACGCACGACCCCGCGCGCAACACCATCACCGTGTCGGCCGACCGCGCCGCCGCCATCCGCACCGTGGCCGCCCATTACCAGGGGCTGCTGGGCGGTGACCCGGCGCTGGAGTCCCTGCGCGAGCAGTACGCCATCGCCAACGACGCGGTGCCCGACGCCGGCCGGCGCGCCGACATCGCCGCCTTCTTCTTCTGGACGGCGTGGGCCGCCGGCACCGACCGGCCGGGCGACACCGTCACCTACACCTCCAACTGGCCGCACGAGCCGCTGATCGGCAACGTCCCCTCCACGCCCAACGTCCTGTGGTCGGTGCTGAGCGTGGTGCTGCTGGTCGCCGGCATCGGCGCGCTGATCTGGCACCACGCCGCCACCAAGCACGAGGACCACGTGGTCCCGCCGACGGCCGATCCGCTGAAGGCGCTGAAGCCGACCCCGTCGATGAAGGCGACGGCCAAGTATTTCTGGACGGTGATCGGCCTGTTCCTGCTGCAGATCACGCTCGGCGCCGTCACCGCCCACTACGCGGTGGAGGGGCACGACTTCTACGGCATCCCGCTGTCCGACATCCTGCCCTACGCGGTGACCCGCACCTGGCACACCCAGCTCGCGGTGTTCTGGATCGCCACGGCGTGGCTGGCCACCGGCCTCTACATCGCGCCGGCCCTGTCGGGCCACGAGCCGAGGTACCAGACGCTCGGCGTGAACGTCCTGTGGGGAGCGCTGGTCTTCGTCGTGCTGGGCTCGCTGGCCGGCGAGTGGCTGGGCGTCCAGCAGGTCTTCGACCTCGACACCAACTGGTGGTTCGGCCACCAGGGCTGGGAGTACGTCGACCTCGGCCGCTTCTGGCAGAGCCTGCTGTTCGTCGGGCTGATGCTGTGGCTGGTGCTGGTGGGCCGCGCCCTGTGGC
This sequence comes from Azospirillum sp. ST 5-10, assembly GCF_051225715.1. Taxonomy (NCBI): domain Bacteria; kingdom Pseudomonadati; phylum Pseudomonadota; class Alphaproteobacteria; order Rhodospirillales; family Azospirillaceae; genus Azospirillum; species Azospirillum sp. ST 5-10. The sequence goes on along the minus strand of NZ_JBPJSP010000014.1, from coordinate 2,619 downwards.
CGGCGCTGACCCGCGCCGACGAGAGCAAGCCGGTCATGCTGGTGATGTTCCTGTCGACCATCGCCATCGGCCTGTTCTATGCGGCCGGCTTCATGTGGGGCAAGCACACGCACATCTCGATGGTCGAGTACTGGCGCTGGTGGGTGGTCCACCTGTGGGTCGAGGGCTTCTTCGAGGTCTTCGCCACCGCCGTGATCTCGCTGCTGTTCGTCCGCCTCGGCCTGGTGCGCGCCCACACCGCCAACGTCGCCGTGCTGGCCTCGACCGTGGTCTTCCTGTTCGGCGGCGTGCTGGGCACCGCCCACCACTGGTACTTCTCCGGCACGCCGGTGTCGGTGATCGCCATCGGCGCGGTGTTCTCGGCGCTGGAGGTGGTGCCGCTGGCCCTGGTGGGCGGCGAGGCCTTCGAGACCTACCGCCACACCAAGGCCGCCCCCTGGGTCTCCACCTACAAGTGGCCGATCCTGTTCTTCGTCGCGGTGTCGTTCTGGAACCTGCTGGGGGCCGGCGTCTTCGGCTTCCTCATCAACCCGCCGATCTCGCTCTACTACGTCCAGGGCCTGAACCTGACGGCCAACCACGGGCACACCGCCCTGTTCGGGGTCTACGGCATGCTCGGCATCGGCCTGATGCTGTTCTGCCTGCGCGGCCTGATGCCGGCGCACGCCTGGAACGACGGCCTGCTGAAGAAGGCCTTCTGGCTGCTCAACGGCGGCCTGGCGATGATGAGCTTCCTGTCGCTGTTCCCGGCCGGCGTCTACCAGGCCTGGGCCAGCGTCAGCCAGGGCCTGTGGTTCGCCCGCTCGCCGGAGATCGTCCACTCGCCGCTCATGGAGACGCTGGTGTGGCTGCGCGTGCCCGGCGACGTCGTCTTCAGCGGCGGTGCCGTCCTGCTGGCGCTCTTCGCCTGGCGCCTGGTGCGGGCGACGCTCGGCCGCGGCAAGGCCGCCGCGGCGGCGCCGCTGCCCACCCCGGCGCTGCCGGCGGAGTAGCAAACCGCAAGGTCCCGGAAGGGGGGCGCGGCCGGTCCGTCCGGCCGCGCCCTCGGCGTTTTCAGGCCGGCACGGCGGTCAGCGGACGAAGGGTGCCACGGCGATGCCGGCGGCGGCCAGGGCGTCGCGAATCATCCGTGCCATGGCGACGGCGCCCGGCGTGTCGCCGTGCACGCACACGGTGTCGGCGGCGAGCGCCACGGCGCGGCCGCCGCGGCTTTCCACCGTTCCCTCGGTCACCATCCGCACCACCCGCGCCGCCGCGACCGCCGGATCGTGGATGACGGCGCCCGGCCGGCCGCGCGGGGTGAGCGTCCCGTCCTCCTCATAGCCGCGGTCGGCGAACACCTCCAGCGCCACCTCCAGCCCGCGGTCGCGGGCGACCCGCTCCATGGCGCTGAAGGGCGGCACCACCAGCACCAGGCCGGCGTCGACGGCGGCCACCGCACGGGCCAGCGCCCCGGCCACCGCGGTGTCGACGGCGGCCATGTTGTAGAGCGCGCCGTGCGCCTTCACGTGGCCGACCCGGTGGCCGGCCAGTGCGGCGCAGCCCTGCAGGGCCCCGACCTGGTAGGCGATCATGCGCTCCAGCTCGGTCGGCGAGTCGCCGCCGACCGCCCGCCGGCCGAATCCCCAGAGGTCGTTGAAGCCGGGGTGGGCGCCGATCCGCACCCCGCGGTCGCGGGCCAGGGCGGCGGTGCGCGTCATGATCACCGGATCGCCGGCGTGGAAGCCGCAGGCGACGTTGGCCGTGGTGACGATGTCGAGCATGGCGTCGTCGTCACCCATGGACCAGGGGCCGAAGCCCTCGCCAAGGTCGCAGTTCAGGTCGATGGTGCGCGTCATCGGGCGGTGGTCCTTCGCGGCGGGCCGGCGGTCAGGCCTGGCGCAGGGAGACGAGGAAATGGCCGACCTGTCCCTCGGTGCGCGACAGGCTGCCCTTGAGATCGGCGATGGTCGCCAGCGAGTGGTCGGCCACGGCGCGGTTGGTGGTGGCCGCCTCGGCGGTGCGGGCGACGTTGCTCTGAAGGACCTGGACGCCCCGCGCCGCCTCGTTGACGGCACGGTTGATCTCGGCGGTCGAGGTGCTCTGCTCCTCCACCGCGGCGGCGATGGAGGCGCTGATCCGGCTGACGTCGGCGACGACCCGCGCGAAGGCCGCGATCTCGCCGGCGGCGTCGCCAGTGGACTGCTGGATCGTTCCGATCTGCGCCTCGATCTCCTCGGTGGCGCGTGCGGTCTGGGTGGCGAGCACCTTGACCTCGTTGGCGACGACGGCGAAGCCCTTGCCGGCTTCGCCGGCCCGCGCCGCCTCGATTGTGGCGTTGAGCGCCAGCAGATTGGTCTGGCTGGCGATGCGGGTGATCAGCGTGACCACGTCGCCGATGCGGCCGGCGGCGGCCACCAGATGGGCGACCATGGTCTCCGCCGAGGCCGCGCGCTGCGCCGCCTCGTCGGCGACGGTGCGGGAGTGCTGGGCCTGGGTGGCGATCTCGTGGATCGAGGCGGCGAGCTCGTCCACCGCGGCGGCGACGGTCTGCACGTTGCCGCTTGTATGACTTCCACTCATCGGGCGACCTCCTGATAGGATGGTTGGCCTGAAGGCCGGGAGAGGGTCGCCGCGTTC